>CAMCDX010000084.1 GCA_945873695.1 uncultured Clostridia bacterium
AAAATCGAGGTATTGTGAAGGCGTCGAAAAAGTCCGTCGGACTTTTTCGACAGCTTGCACGGTCCTGTGGGATTCTCCCACAGGACCGTTGTTTTTCTTTTCATCCCCTAAGCATGGCAGTGCTTACAGGCCCTTGAGCTCCTTCAGGCACTTGGGGCAGACGTTCTTGCCCTTGAAAACAGTGATGTCCTTGGTGCCGTCGCAGAAAATGCAGCTGGGCTTGTACTTTTTCAGAATGACGGACGAGCCCTCCACATAGATTTCCAAAGAATCCTTCTCCGCGATATCCAGGGTGCGGCGCATTTCAATAGGGAGGACGATCCGCCCCAGTTCGTCCACCTTTCTGACGATACCTGTTGATTTCACTTTGTTTCTCCTTTCACGCGATTTCTGTCCCTTAACCGTAGAAAACATACCATATTTTGTCATATTTTGTCAATTGAAATTTTGAGAATTTATATAATATTCACAATTCTTTTTCGGCGCGGCCGCCGGCGGCGGGCGCGTCCCTTTGGGAGGGTATCACATGGCAATGACATGGGTCTGGTGCGGCATGGTTTTGCTGTCTCTGGTGTTCGGCGCGGCCACCGGCCGTCTGGAGGAAGTGTCCGCCGCGGCACTGGACGGCGCCCAGACCGCCATCCAGCTGAGCGTGTCCATGGCCGGGGTGCTGTGCCTGTGGTCCGGCGTTATGGAGGTCATGAACGTCTGCGGTCTCTCCGCCGGACTGGCCCGGGCCTTCCGGCCCCTGCTGCGGCGGCTGCTGCCGGAGGCCGCCAAGGACGATGAGACCCTGGCGGCGGTGTCTGCCAACGTTTCCGCCAACTTGCTGGGGTTGGGGAACGCCGCTACACCGCTGGGCATCCGGGCCGCCTGCCGGATGGCCCGGAACTGCGGCGGTGTGGCCAGCGACGAACTGTGCCTGCTGGTGGTGCTGAACACCGCCTCCATCCAGCTGATCCCCGCCACCATCGCCTCCGTCCGGTCCGCCGCCGGGTGCCGGACCCCCTTCGACATCCTGCCGGCGGTGTGGCTGGCGTCGGTGCTGTCGGTGGCGGCGGGACTGCTGATGGCCCGGCTGCTGGCCGCCGCGGGGAGGTGGCGCCGGTGAGCCTCAGTTCTCTGGTGGTGCCGGTGCTGCTGGCGATGGTGGCTGCCGTGGGCCTGAGGAAGCGGGTGGACGTATACAGCGCCCTGACCCACGGCGCCGAGGAGGGGCTGACGGTGCTGCTCCGGGTCATTCCGGCGCTGGTGGGGCTGCTTACCGCCGTCGGCATGTTCCGGGCCTCCGGGGCCATGGAGTGGCTGTCGGCCCTCTGCGCCCCGGTGCTGGAGCGGCTGGGCATCCCGCCGGAGGTCACGCCGCTGATGCTGATCCGCCCGGTATCCGGCAGCGGCGCTCTGGCGGTAGCCACGGACCTGATGACCAGCCACGGTCCCGACAGCTACATCGGCCGGGTAGCGGCGGTGATGCTGGGCAGCACGGAAACCACCTTCTACACCATCGCCGTCTATTTCGGCTCGGCGGGCATCCACAGGACCCGCCACGCGGTGCCGGCGGCCCTTACCGCCGACCTGACGGGCTTTGCCGCCTCCGCGCTGGCGGTGCGGCTGTTCTTCGGCGCATAAAACTTCCCCCATGCCGGAGCGAAGGCTCCGGCATGGGGGAAGCTGTTCACTTCCGGGTATAGGGAGGCGTCAGGGAGGTCCCGCCGTAGTGGGCGGCAAACTCCCCATCCACCAGGAACCGCACCTCCTCCACCGTCTCCAATCCGCCGAGAGAGCTTGCCAGAGCCTGGAGCGCCAGGTCCAGCCGGGCGTCCTCCGGCAGTGTCCCCAGCGCCGCAGCGGCCAGGTTCACGTAGCAAACGCCCTCCTCCTGCCACAGGGAGTTCACCTGAAAGCCCTCCGGCAGAACAGGGGAGAGCTCCTTGTCCGCCGGTCCGGCGGTCAGGGCCTTCACCACGGTGCCCACCTGGGTGTCACCCTCATAGATATCCAGCGTCCGCTCCTCCGGCGCTAGTCGGCCGTTTTCATTCAGGAAGTACAGCAGGGCCGTCACCGTGCCCACCACATCTTCGTTGGTGGACAGGAGGAGGTCTCTGGCGTAGAACCGCTGGGCATCCCGGTAAGCCAATTCCTCTCCCCGGACAGTGACACTGACGGAGCTGATCTCCGGCAGTTGGGTCAGCGTCAGGGTGATGGCATAGTCCGCCAAGGTGAGATTGACGCCGGAGAGCATTCGGTACGCGGGCGTCAGGTCCACCCGGGCCTGGCTGCCGTCCAGCTCCACAGACAGCAGGGACGTCCCCACGGGAATAGTGCTTTTCAGGCTCTCATCCTGGGGCCCGGACAGCAGCGCCGTCATCAGCTGCTCCGCCAGGAAGGCGGCGGTCCAGTTCTCCGCGCCCTCCAGCCGGCGGGTCTCCGCCCGCAGCGCGTCACTGCCGGCGGCCTCATCCAGGTCTGCCTCCCGGAAATAGACCAGGAACTCGTCCGCCTGCCGCTGGTCGCTGACCGCCGCGTAGGCGCAGCCGGCGGTCAGCAGCAGCGCCGCGCACAGCAGCGCCGCCGTCAGTCGTCTCATGATGGGTCGCCTCCCTTCATGCGGGGCCAGCGGACGGTGAACACCGCGCCGCCCCTGGGGCCATTGGCAGCCTCCACAGTGCCGCCCCGGCGCTTCACCGTGTCGCGGACGATGGACAGGCCCAGGCCGGTGCCACCGGCTGCCCGGGACCGGGCCTTGTCCACCCGGTAGAACCGCTCGAAGATCCGGGGAAGGTCCTCCTCCGGGATGCCGGTGCCGTTGTCCGCCACCGTCAGCTCCACGCCCTCCGCCGCGCCCCGCAGGGATACCTGCACCGTGCTGCCGGCGGGGGAGTATTTCACCGCGTTGTCCGTCAGGTTGTAGATGATCTGGTAGATCTCGTCCCGGGTGCCCAGCACCGTGCAGTCCCCGGCGGCGGTATAGGTCAGCTCCACGCCTTTCTCCTGGGCCACCAGACTCATCATGCGCATGGTCTGCTCCAGCACCGGCAGCACATCCACCGCCGCAGCCGGCTCCAGTACGCCGCTGTCCAGGCGGGTCAGCCGCAGCAGATCCTCAGTGATGCGGCTGAGGCGCTCCGCCTCCTGGCCAATATCCGCCACGAACTCCCGGGTGGTCTCGGGGTCAATATTATCCGTCTGCAAGATGGAGTCCGTCAGCAGCCGGATAGCCGCCAGAGGCGTCTTCAGCTCATGGGAGGCGTCGGAAACGAAGCGGCGGCGGGCGTTCTCCGTAATCTGGAGCCGGTCCGTCAGGCTGTTGAACTCCTGGCCGATCTGGGCGATCTCGTCCCGGCCCGGGATCTCCGCCCGGTGGCTGTAAGCGCCCTCACGCACCCGGCGGATGGCGGTGAGCAGCCGCCCGATCTTCCGGGTCAGCGCCCGGGAAAGGATTACGCTCAGCGCCAGCACCACCACGCTGATCAGCGCCGACAGCCGCAGCAGATTGTACTGGAGCCCCTCCAGCAGAGCGCCCTGCTCCGGGTCGAACTCATAGGCGTACACCGCGCCGATGATGCGGTTCTGGTACAGCACCGGCGAGGTGGACCGGCTGCGGAAGGCGCCGCCCTGGTAGCTGCAGGTGAAGGTGTCGTTCCCCAGCAGGGCCTGGACAATCTCCGTGTAGACGGCATACTCCCCCACGGCGCTGCCGGTCTCCCGGGTATCGTAGAGCACCTTGCCGGCGTCATCCGTCACCAGGATGCGGGAGATGCCCGTCTCCTCCACCACCGCCATGGCCGCCGCCACGTTCTCCTCGGTCAGCCGATCCAGGCCCGACAGGGAGTAGACCATCACGGAGACGCTGTTCTGGAGGGTGTTCTCCTTGGAGCGGAACACCAGGTCCTGGGAGACCCGGAGAGGATAGGTGTTCAGCAGCACCAGCACCGCCGCGATGACGAGGATGTAGCTGAGGCCGAATTTGAACTGCAGGCTGCCCCAGAAGGTATTTCTATCCTTTGAAATAGTACCCAACTCCCCACTTGGTCATGATATATTCCGGCTCCGCCGGGTTCCGTTCCAGCTTCTCCCGCAGACGGCGGATGTGGACATCCACCGTTCTGTAATCTCCGGCGTAGGTATAGCCCCATACCACGTTCATCAGGTTCTCCCGGCTGTACACCCGCCGGGGATTCCGCATCAGCAGCTCGATGAGATCGTATTCCTTGGCGGTCAGCTCCACCACGGCGCCATCCCGGACGGCCACCCGCTCCTCGGTGTTCAGCGTCACGCCGCCCACGGCCAGCAGGGCGCCCTGGCTCCGCTGGACCCCGGCGGCCCGGCGCAGCAGAGCCCGGACCCGGGCCTTCAGCTCCAGGATGTTGAAGGGCTTGGTCAGGTAGTCGTCCGCCCCGCACTCGAAGCCCATCAGCTTGTCCGCGTCCTCGCTCTTGGCCGTCAGCATGATGATGGGCACGTTGGAGAACTCCCGGATGCGCATGCAGGCCTCCAGGCCGTCCACCTCCGGCATCATCACGTCCAGAATGATGAGGTCAAAGGCCCGGGTCCGGGCCAGCTCCACGGCGGCGGCGCCGTCGTAGGCACACTCCACCTCATAGCCCTCATTCTCCAGGTTGAACTTCATGCCCTTCACCAGCAGCTTTTCATCGTCCACTACTAAGATCCTTGCCATGTCCTCTCCTCACTTCAATCTCCGCCGGGCACCGCCACCCGGTCCCGAAGGCCTTCCAGCTTCTTCTCCCCGATGCCGCTGACGGCCATCAGGTCCTCCACGGCACCGAAGGGGCCGTTTTCCTCCCGGTAGGTCACGATCCGCTCCGCCAGCGCCGGACCGATGCCGGGAAGTGCCGCCAGCTCCTCCGCCGCAGCGGTGTTCAGGTCCAGAGGCGGGAACTCCGGCATCACCTCTTCGGGCGAAGCCTGTACCGCTGTCTCCACCGTGACCTCCGGCCCGGCGGACCGGTCCTGCCAGCTCAGCGCCAGCAAAACGCACAGAAACACCGCCGTCAGGCCCAGCAGGAGCCATTCGGTTTTTGTGACGCGAACTTTCTCCATGGCGGTTGAACTCCCGTCTTTTTTTTGCTATACTGACAGTGTATATGTCGAACCGGGGCGAACCTTGGCAGCCCGGTCCGTTTCCGCTGCTTTTCATTATATCATAGAACGCAGGAGTGTGGACATGAAATCAAAGCGTTTTTTATCCGTTTTTTTACTGATCGTCCTGGTGCTGAGCCTGTGGGCGGTGCCCTTCGCCTCCGCTGACGGCACGGACGGCCCGCCGACACTGCCGGAGGACCCGGACATCCAGGCCAAGGCTGCCCTGCTGATCGACGCCAACACCGGCGCCGTGGTCTACGCCAAAAATGAGCACCAGGAGCTGTATCCCGCCAGCCTGACCAAGATTATGACCGCCCTGCTGACCCTGGAGGCAGTGGATGCGGGCCGCCTGTCCCTGGATCAGGAACTCACCGCCACAGAGAGTGCCCTGTCGGGCCTGTCCGCCGACGGCAGCTCCGCCAACATCAAGGTGGGTGAGGTCATGAGTGTGGAGAACCTGCTGTACTGCATGATGGTGGTATCCGCCAATGAGGCCTGCGACATCCTGGCTGAGGCGGTGTCCGGCTCCGTGGACGCCTTCGTGGACGCGATGAACGATAAGGCCAAGGAGCTGGGCTGCGAGAACACCCACTTCGTCAACCCCAACGGCCTCCACGATTCCCAGCACTACACCTCCGCCTGGGACCTGTATCTCATCACCAGGGCGGCGTTGGAACATGACGACTTCAAGCGCATCTGCGACACCGGCTCTGTCACCATCCCCGCCACCAACCTCTCCCAGGAGCGGGTGCTGTACACCACCAACTATCTCATCAACGGCTGGCGCTCCCGGGGGTACATCAACCGGGACGCCCACGGCATCAAGACCGGCTCCACCGACGCGGCGGGCCACTGCCTGGTCTCCTCCGCCCAGCGCGGCAGCCTCAGCTTCATCAGCGTGGTGCTGGGCTGCGAGCGGCTGACCCTGGAGGGCGGCGAGATCCGGACCATGAGCTTTTACGAGACCAACCGCCTCTTTAACTGGGGCTTCGACAACTTCTCCTACAAAACCGTGGTGACCGCCGACGAGTATCCCAAGGAGGTCCCCGTTTCCCTGTCCAAAACGGAGCACGTCACCGTCCACCCCGCCCAGAACGTGGAGATCCTGATGCCCAACGGCCTGTCGGCGGGTGACCTGGAGCGGGACATCCAGCTGGATTCCTCCCCGGTGGAGGCCCCCATTTCCCAGGGACAGAAGCTGGGCACCATGACCCTCAGCTATGAGGGCAAGGTCTACGCCCAGGTGGACCTGCTGGCCTCCAACGACGTGGAGGCCTCCAAGCTGCTGACCTTCTGGCGGGACGTGAAACTGTTTTTCGCAAAGCCCGCGGTGAAGATCGCGGGGATCATCCTGCTGGTACTGCTGGTGCTGATCCTGCTGTGGAAGCTGGTGTTCGGCCGGCGGCGTTACCGCTACGGCCGCAGCGTGGGCCGAAATCAGAACCGGGGCTACCGGGGCCGCCGGAGATTCTAATGGACAAAAAAGAGACTGCCTTTCGGCAGTCTCTTTTTTCACGGTCGCCGGTCAGCGGCGGGGCATACCGCCCATGCCGCCGGTCATACCGCCCATGCTGTCGCTCATGCCGTTGCTCTGCCAGCCGTCCTCCCGCAGCAGCTCCGCGCACCGTCTCCGTCGCTGGATGTCGTAGAACTCCACGAATTTCAGGGAGTAGTAGTCGCTGACGATATAGCGGTCCCGGCTCTCCTGATAGATGGTGAGATAGTCGTTGCCCACGTCGAAGAGGATGCCCTCCCAGGACACAGTATTCTGGGTGCCCACCAGGAAGGTGGCCACCACATAGCTCCCCTCGTAGCGGGACAGCAGGGCTTTCCAGGAGCCCAGGTAGGCCTCCTCCCTGGAGGTGGGGGCCTGGATGACCTCCACGGGCAGCTGGTTGCCCATGTCCGCCAGGGCGGGGGGATTGGAGACCGTCATACCGGTCTCTCCGGCGCGGTGGGGCTCGGCAGGGGTCCGGCTGATCTCCCCAGACCAGTCCACCGGCTCTCTCCGCCGGCTCTGCTCCGCTGTCCGCGGCGCGGCCGCGGAGCCATAAGTATTCAAACGCTGCATGATAACACCTCTCAAGTTTTATAGTACGCGTCTGTGGGGTTGTAGAAGCAGTGGTCGCCGATCCGCGTCTGCCAGTAGCCCACGTTGGACGGAAAAAAGGACCGGCACTGAGGCCCGAAGGGGTTATAGAACCACAAGGATTCCGCCACATCCGGCAGCCGGTTCCCGGCGATGGCCCAATCCGCAATGTCGTAGTGGATCTGCTCGGGCCGCATGTTGTAGATATTCTGCGGGTTATAAGCCCCGCCCTCCGTTTCGCTGGCACAGACGAACTGATAGGGCTGAAAAATGATGTTGCGGATGCTGCCCTGGCCCACCCGGGCGTATTCCCCGCCCTTGGCGTGGACCCGGTTCATCACCACGCCGGCTACCGCCTTCATCCCGTTCTCACCCTCTCCGCCCGCCTCACACTGGATCAGGCGCGCCAGCAGCTCCCGGTCGGAATATGCCATGGTACATTCCTCCTTCGTTGCTGCTCCATGATATGCGAAAAGACGGCCGCCGGTTCCCCGGCGGCCGTCTTCAGCTTGTCGAAAAACCACTGCTTAAAGCAACTGGGTTGCATTTTGCAGGG
>CAMCDX010000085.1 GCA_945873695.1 uncultured Clostridia bacterium
TGAAAAGGAGGGCGGCATTCCCCCCGGTAGACGCCTGCCCCGCAGGGGCACCCCGCATTTTGCGGAGCTGGTGCTGCGGGAATATGTATAGGAGGTGCGCCCTATGCGTATCGCGCTGATCCAAATGATGGTGACAGCGGACAAACGGCAGAACATCGAGACGGCCTGCGGAAAGATCCGGGAGGCGGCTCAGCACGGCGCCGACATGGCCGTGCTGCCGGAGATGTTCTGCTGTCCTTACCAAAACGACTGCTTCCGACCCTACGGTGAGGAGGAAAACGGCCCCGCCCAGACTGCCCTGTCCGCTTTGGCGGCAGAGTTGGGCATTTACATCGTGGGCGGCTCCATCCCGGAGCTGGCGGCGGGAAACGTCTATAACACCAGCTTCGTCTATGACCGCCGGGGCCGCCGGATTGCCAGGCACCGAAAGGTCCACCTGTTCGACATCGACGTGGCGGGCGGCCAGCGGTTCAGGGAATCGGACACCCTTTCCCCGGGAAATGAGATCACCACCTTTGAAACGGAGTTCGGCACCTGCGGCCTGTGCATCTGCTTTGACCTGCGGTTCGAGGAGCTGGCCCGGTGCATGTGCCTTCAGGGCGCCAAGGTGCTCTTCGTCCCCGCCGCCTTCAACATGACCACCGGCCCCGCCCACTGGGAGCTGCTGTTCCGCCAGCGGGCGGTGGACAACCAGTGCTTCACCGTGGGCGTCTCCCCTGCCCGGGACGAGACAGCCGGCTATGTGGCCTACGGAAACTCCATCGCCGTGGACCCCTGGGGCACGGTGCTGTGCCGGGCCGGAGCCGAGGAGGCTATCCTCTGCACCGACCTGGACCTTACCCGCATCGACGATGTCCGGGCTCAGCTGCCCATCCTCTCCGCCCGGCGGACGGACCTGTACGAGGTGCGGGAGCGGTGAGTGGTCAGGTCTTCCGCGTCTTTTGCGACATCGTGCGCCGCGTCCCTGCCGGAAAAGTCGCCACCTACGGCCAGGTAGCCCGGCTGGCCGGAATGCCCCGGTGCGCCCGGACCGTGGGCTGCGCCATGGCGGGCTGCCAAGACCCGGCCGTGCCCTGCCACCGGGTGGTGGACCGTTTCGGCGGTACCAAGGCCTGCTTCGATACCTTTGCTCCCGGCACCCAGCGGGCGCTGCTGGAGGCGGAAGGCGTCACCTTCCGCCCAGATGGGACAGTGGACCTGGAAACGTGCCTGTGGAGTCCATTTGAACGCTAAGCCTGTCTCCCAGAGAAAGGAGAGTTTCCTCCATGCCCACCTATTTCAGCATGGGCCTGGTCTTTCGTCGGAAGGACCTCTCCCCCACCTTCGTAGCCGACTTCCATGGCGACCTGGCCCGGGACGGCCTGCTGGTGCTGGATGAAGCGCTGCTTTTTTTACAAGTAGCGTGGTTTACGCAGATTTTATCGGGACATCCCCGTTTTTTACATCTCTATGCCATTATGGAGCGCATCTGAAAAAGAGGCGGCTCCATGAATCTTCTGCTCGTCACCGTCCGCTGTCCCCACTGCGGCCGCCTGCTGGACCTGCGGCTGGGCTTTGAGGCCTACTGCCCCCTACTGCGGTGAACCGCTGGGCGAATAGCAGCAAGCGCCGGGAACCAATCGGTTCCCGGCGCCTTTCTCTCAAAATTCGTAATCCACCGCCACCCGGTCGGTCCGAATGGACTTGCACAGGGCGGACACCGCCTTGTGCCGGGGGTCGTTTTTGTACGTGTCCAGCGCTTCCAGGCTCTCGAACTCGCTGACCAGAACAGCGTCGTAGTTGCCCTGGCCCACGTTGACAGCCACCTCGCTTTTCAGCAGCTGGGGGATGACCCCTTGAAGGCCCCGCAGGCCCTCCAGGAATTGCGCCTGTTCCGCCTCGGTGCCGGGGCGGAATTTCCACATGACGATATGACGGATCATGTCAACCCCGCTTTCTTTCGTTGTACGCCGCGATGCCCAGGCCCAGCAGCTCGATGGCCCGGCGCAGCTCGGCAGGGTTGGTGACGTAGGCGATGCGGATCTCGTTGCGGCCCTTGCCGGGAGTGCCGTAGAAGCCCTCGCCGGGAGCGTACATGACGGTCTCGCCCTGGTCCTCAAACTCCTCCAGCAGGAAATACTGCAGCTTCTCCGTATCATCCACCGGCAGGGTCACCATCAGGTAGAAGGCGCCCTCCGGGCAGCTGAAGCGAACGTCGGGCAGCTTTTCCAGGGCCTCCACCACCGCGTCACGGCGGCGCTGGTACTCCTCCCGCACGGAGGCAAAATAGGCTTCGTTCAGGGTCTCGTACATGGCCGCGGAGCCCAGCTGATCCAGGGTGGCGGCGCACAGGCGGCCCTGGCAGATCTTCATGGCCTGGGCCATCAGCTCCCGGTTCCGGGAGAGCATGGCGCCTACCCGGGCGCCGGTGGAAGAGTAACGCTTGGAAACGGAGTCCACGACCACCACGTTCTCGGCAGCATCGTCAAACTCCAGCATGGAGGCCGGCCGCTCTCCGCCGTAGACGATCTCCCGGTACACCTCATCAGAGATCAGGAACAGCCCGTGCTCTTTGGCGATATCCACCATCAGCCGCCGCTCCTCGGGAGAGAGGACCACGCCGGTGGGGTTGCCGGGGTTCGTGATGATGATGGCCCGGGTGCGCTCGTTGATCAGGGGCTCGATCCGCTCCCGGCTGGCGAAGCGGTAGCCCTCCTCCGGCGTGGTGGGGATGGGGCGGATATGGCCGCCGGTGACCCGGACAAAGGTGTCGTAATTGGGATAGAAGGGCTCGGGGATCAGCACCTCATCCCCCTCGTCCAGAATGCAGGTCAGAGCGACCTGCAGCGCCTCGCTGCCGCCGTAAGTGGCCAGGATATCGTCGCAGGACACAGAGATGCCGATACTGGCATAATAGGCCCGCACCGCCTCCAGATACACCTCCACGCCCGGGGCGGGCGCATAGGGCACATTGGGCTGATCGTAGTCCCGGACCGCCTGGAAGAAGGCCTGGGGGGTCTCGATATCCGGCTGGCCGATATTCAGGTGCAGCACCTTCCGGCCCTTCGCCTTCGCCGCCACCTCATAGGGATAGAATTTACGCATAGGGGAAAGGCCGCAGGCCTCAATCTTGCTGGAAAACTTCATGTCGAAACTGCCTCCTTATGAAAGTAACCGCCGCAAGCGGCGAAAAAAGCAAATAAAAACGCCCCTGACCTGCGTCAGGGGCGAAAAAGGTTTCCGCGGTACCACCCTGATCTGTCCCCGATGTCGAGGACATCTCATGTCATCCTGTAACGGGGACGGGCCGTTCCGCTCCTCGCGGACTGCTCCAAAGTGGCTGCTTCATGGCGTAGGCTGAGGGCTTGCACCGTTTCCCCCTCGCTGTGAGCCGGTCTCATAAAGCTGGCTTTGTCATCGCGTTTATATTTTCCTATTATACAAGTTTGCGGACATTTGTCAAGCGACGGATCTCTTTTTTATCAGGCGGATTTCAGCCTTCCTCCGGGAACGGCGGCTCGTCATCAGGGGCAGGTGCGCTGTCGGCGCCGCCCATCTGCATCTCCTGCCACTGGGCCCGGGTGATCAGCAGCTGCCGGGGCTTGGAGCCCTCGAAGGGACCCACGATGCCCCGCTCCTCCATCTGGTCCACCAGCCGGGCGGCCCGGGAGTAGCCCAGCTTCAGCCGGCGCTGGAGCATGGACACGGAAGCCTGTCCCGTCTCCAGCACCACCTCCACGGCGGCAGGCAGCAGCTCGTCGCCCTCGTCGTCGGCAGGCTCGGCGGCAGCACCCTTAGCGCTGCCCTTGTCCTTCTCCTGGATGGACTCCTCGATCTTGGCGATGACCTCGTCAGAGTACTGGGCCTCGCCGGTCTGCTTGACGAATTCCACCACCTGCTCGATCTCCTCCGGGGAGATGAAGCAGCCCTGGACACGGGTGGGCTTGCCGGCCCCCAGGGGGGCGTACAGCATATCGCCCTTGCCCACCAGCTTTTCCGCCCCGGTGTTGTCCAGAATGATGCGGGACTCCAGCGAGGAGGCCACAGCGAAGGCAATGCGGCTGGGGATGTTGGCCTTCATGAGGCCGGTAATGACATCGGCGGAGGGCCGCTGGGTGGCGATAACCAGGTGGACGCCGGCGGCACGGCCCATCTGGGCCACCCGGCAGATGGATTCCTCCACCTCTTTCGCCGCCACCAGCATCAGATCCGCCAGCTCGTCGATGACCACCACCACGCTGGGCAGTGTCTCCATACCCTCGGTGGCCCGGGCCAGCTTGTTGAACTCCTCCAGCTTCTTCACACCGTTTTCGGAGAAGGTCTTGTACCGCTTCATCATCTCGAACACCGCCCACTGGAGGGCGCCGGCGGCCTTCTTCGGGTCCGTCACCACCGGGATCAGCAGGTGGGGGATACCGTTGTAGGGAGCCAGTTCCACCATCTTGGGGTCCACCATGATGAAGCGGACCTCGTCTGGGGTAGACTTGTACAGCAGGGAGATGATGAGGGAGTTGGTGCACACCGACTTACCGGAGCCCGTGGTACCGGCGATGAGAACGTGGGGCAGCTTCTCGATATCGCCGATGACGTTCTTTCCGGCGATGTCCCGGCCCAGGGCGAAGGCGGTCTTGGACTTGTGTTCGGTGAAGTCCCGGGACTCGATGACGTCCCGGATAAGGACGGGGGTCACGTGCTTGTTGGGCACCTCGATGCCTACCACGGAAATCTTGTCGGGGATGGGGGCGATGCGGACGCCGGTGGCGCCCAGGGCCAGGGCGATGTCGTCCGCCAGGTTGGTGATCTTCGACAGCTTCACGCCCTGGTCCAGCACAAACTCGTACCGGGTGACGGAGGGGCCGTGGACCACGTCGCCGGGGGTGGCATCCACGCCGAAGCTGGTCAGGGTCTCCGCCAGGCGGCGGGAGTTGTTCCGCAGCTCGGCGCCAGCCTCGGTGAAATTCTCCCCCTGGCTGGCCCGCAGCAGCGTCACCGGCGGGAAGTGGTAGGTGTCCTCGTCGGCGGCCAGCTTCTGCTCGATCTCCGCCGTGACAGCGGCGGTCTGGGCCGCCACCTCCTTGGCGGTGGTGGCTTTCTCCTTCCGGGCGGAAACAGGCTCCTCTGCGGGAGCAGGGGCGGGAACCGCGGCAGGCGCAGGCTCCTTTACAGGCTCGGGAGGCGTGATGGGCGCCGGAGCCGGCTTGCGGGCGGGCTCCTCCTTTCGGGGGATGGCGGGGGTCCGGGTCTCAGGCTGCTCCGCCTGTTCGGAGAGCACCTGGTCCGGCGTCCGCTGCTGGTCGGATTTGTGGCGGAAGAAGCCGGTGAACCGGCTGGATTCCTTCTTGGGCGGCGGCAGGGCCGGGTCCTCGTCCAGAGGGATGTCGATAACCGGACGTGGCTTGGCCTCCGTCCGCCGTTTCGGCGGCGCGGTCTCCACCACCCGGATGTGGGGCTTTTCCTCTTCCGGCTCCTCCTCGTATCTGGGGCGGCTGCGGTGCTTTTCGATCAGCGCCCCCGCCGTCAGCCGCAGGGACACCATCACCAGCACCACCAGCAGGGCGGTGAACACGATGATAGAGGCCACTTTGGAGAACACCTTCACGGAGCCCTCCGCCAGGGCGCCGGAGATAGCGCCGCCGGAGGTCAATGCCGTGCCGGTGGTCCAGAAGGTCTTCAGCACGCCGGCGGAGGAGGGAAACTCCACCTTGCACAGCACCATGTGGCACAGGGCGCCCAGCAGCACCGGCACCAGCAGGGTGCAGATGACCCGCAACTGCACCGGCCGGCCGTGGTGGAACAGCAGGATCAGCGCCGCCAGCAGGAAGGCCGGCGCGGCCATCCAGTAGCCGTAGCCGAACAGGCCCTTCAGCAGCAGGGCGAACCAGTCGATGAAGATGGCCTGGACCTTAAAATAGCTGACGCCGGCGCACAGGGCCAGCACCAGCAGGATGACGCCCCAGACCTCCCGGCGGATAGGCCGCTTCTGGGGCTGAGAAGGCGTTTTTTTGCTCCGGCTGGCGCCGCTTTTGGCGGAAGATGTGGACTTTTTGGCCGTACCGGCCGTTGTTTTCTTTTGTGTCGTGGAAGCCACTGGGTCGATACCTCCGTCACATTATTTCTGCATAAGCGTCAAGATCAGGGTCACCAGACCGGCGAACCAGCAATAGTAGGCGAAAAAGCCGAACTTGCCCTTGTCGGCAATCATCTTCAGCAGGCGGATACAGGCGTAACCCACGATGGCGGACACCGCCACGCCTGCCAGATACACCGGCACCTGGCTCCAGTCAATGCCTGCCTCCACGGCGTCCTTGATGCTGAGGATGTTGGCCCCCAGGATGGCGGGGATGGACAGCAGGAAGGAGAACCGGACGGCGAACTTCCGCTCGAAACCCACGAAGCAGCCGGCGGTGATGGTGGTGCCGGAGCGGGAGATGCCGGGACAGGTGGCGATGGCCTGACCAACGCCCACCAGCAGTACGTCCACCAAAGTGGCCGTCTTCTCCGTCTTGCGGCCCTTCTTCACCCGGTCGCTGGCATACAGCAGGCAGCCGGTGACCAGCAGGGCACCCGCCACGAAGTACATGTTGTCGGCCAGCCCCTCCACCAGGTCCTGGGCCGGCAGCACCAAAAACAGGGGCAGGGTTCCCACGACGATCAGCAGGATCAGCCGCCGGGCAGGCGGCACCGGATTGGGGGTGGAGTGATGTACCAGATCGCCCACGCCGGCGAAGAACTCCAACACCATGTCCCGGATATCGGCCCAGTAGGCCGCAAACACCGCCACCAGGGTGCCCAGGTGCAGCAGCACGTCGAAGAACTCCGGGATGTCGGAGGCGCCGGACATCCCCAGCAGATGCTCCGCGATGGCCAGGTGGCCGGAGCTGGAGATGGGCAGAAATTCGGCCACGCCCTGGATCAGACCCAGGAGGATGGATGACAGCAGCGACACGCGATCACGCTCCTTTGATACAAATTCACATGCAGGAATAGTATATCGTCAAATAACTTGAGAAATAACCAGGCTGCTTCTCAAGCGGGCAAAGCCCGCCTGCGTATGAAATACGCGATATTTGGATATTTGATTATAGCACGGATAGGCGGGAAATTCCAGTCATATTTCCCCGGTCAAAAAAGCGGGAAACGCTCTCCGTTTCCCGCTTTTTCTCATTTCTTTTCCATGGCCTCCAGCGCCGCCCTGGCGGCGGCCTGCTCGGCCTCTTTCTTGCTGCGGCCCTCGCCCCGGCCGGCCGCCTGACCGTCCACGGAGACCTCCATGACGAACACCCGGCAGTGGTCCGGTCCCGTCTCCTCCACCAGTTGGTAGGTGATGGCCCGGCCCGGCGTCCGCTGGACCAGCTCCTGAAGGGCGGTCTTATAGTCCCGGCGGCGCTCCTCCACCGCCTCTTCCCGCTCCGCGTCCAGCAGCACCCGGTGGATGAGCTGGGAGGCGGCGCCGATGCCGCCGTCCAGATAGACCGCCGCGAAGACCGCCTCGGTGGCGTCCGCCAGGATGGAGATACGCTTCCGGCCGCCGCCGGCCTCCTCGCCCCGGCCCAGCTTCAGGTACCGGCCCAGATCCAGCTTCTGCGCCACCTCAAACAGGCTCTGCTCGCAGACCAGAGCCGCCCGGATACGGGTCAGGTCTCCCTCCGGCAGGTCGGGATGCTGGGCAAACAGGAACTCCGCCGTCACGAAGCCCAGCACGGAGTCCCCCAGGAACTCCAGCCGCTCGTTGCTCTTCAGCCCGGCGGAGCGGTGCTCGTTGGCGTAGG
>CAMCDX010000086.1 GCA_945873695.1 uncultured Clostridia bacterium
AGAATACAAAAGGCGGCATCGTCTATGACACCGCCCTGGGCGTGTCCGATTCGGGTACGGACCTTTGAAAGGAGTACATATGAAAGAAAAACTCGTGAAGCGTGCGGCAAACCTGCTTTCTGTAAAGAGCCTGGTTACCCTGGTTCTGACGGCGGTGTTTTCCTATCTGGCGGTGGCCGGGCGGATCGACCAGGACTTCATGACCATCTACGCGGTCATCATCGCCTTCTACTTTGGCACCCAGAGCCAGAAGGTCCAGGACCTGGTGGACGGTGATACCGATGGCAACAGCTGATAATATTTTGCGGGTGGCCCGGGGAGAGCTGGGCTACAAGGAATCCCCGGCCGGGTCCAACAAGACCAAGTATGGCGCCTGGTTCGGCCTGGACGGCCAGCCCTGGTGCATGATGTTCGTCCAGTGGTGTTTCCGGCAGGCGGGCGCCCAGGACCTGCTCCCCGCGCTGACGGCCTCCTGCGGCGCCCTGATGCGGGCGGCTCAGGCAAAGGGCCTGTGGATCACTGGCGGCTACCAGCCTGGGGACGTGGTGATTTATGACTTCCCCGGGAACAACGTCAAAACCGACCATTGCGGCATCGTGGTTACCGCCCTGACTGACGGCGTCCGGGCCATTGAGGGCAACACCGGGACTGGAAACGATGCGGACGGCGGCCAGGTGCAGCGCCGTGTCCGCAGCAACAAGGTGATCCTGGGCGCCGTCCGCCCGGCCTATGACATCGAGGAAAAGGAGGACGAGGATGTGGTGAACTACAAGTACTTGAAGGACGTGCCGGAGAAGTTCAGGCCGACCATCAACCAGCTGATGAGCGCAGGCATCATCCAGGGTGACGGCAGCGACCCGAACGGGAATGGAGACGTCATCAACCTGACCCATGAGCAGGTGCGGACGCTGATGTTCGTATACCGCGGCGGCGGGTTCGATGCGAAGCTGCGCGCAGCCGGCCTGCCCGCGGCGGTTCAGTAAATTTCAAAAGTGGGTACCTAAGTGGGTACTCGGGAAAATAAAACTCCCTTAGAGCCTTGAACTCTAAGGGAGTTTTTTGGTGCCGGTGGTGGGACTCGAACCCACACGGTGTCGCCACCAACGGATTTTGAGTCCGTCACGTCTACCATTCCATCACACCGGCGTGATGACTGTTTGTTTATTATACAGGATACCCCGGCAAAATTCAAGAGCGGATTTCCAGGACAGCCGGGAAAAATGAACGGACCGTTAAATCACTGGAAAATCCAAAGAAAAGCTACACAAAACAGGATAGATGTGCTATTATATATCAGTTAAAGTATGCATGTGTGTCCGCAGAGACCTCTACGGCGCACCAGAGATGAGGAAAGGAGGGGGACGCATGAGACAAACGCTGCGGAGAATGCTGCTTTGTCTGCTGCTGTGCATGGTCATGGTTACCGCCAGCGGCTGCGGCGGTATCGGTTTCACCCTCAATCCCCAGGAGCTGTACAGCCTGCCCAAGCTGCCCTCCAAGTACGACGAACTGAACACCCTTCTGGGCCAGATCATCGGCGGCGGCGCCGAGTACGCCTCTCCCACCTCCGGCACCAATATCCAGGTGGTGCAGATGGTGGACCTGGAGGGCGACGGCCAGGAGGAAGCCCTGGCCTTCTTCCGCAACGCCGCGGACGAGAAGCCTTTGAAGATTTACATCTTTGCTGCTACAGAGGAGAGCTACCGTCAGATGGCCGTCATCGAAAACAGCGGCAGCGGCATTTACAGCATCGATTACAGTGACCTGGACGGCGACGGCTGGAAGGAACTGCTGGTGGGCTGGCGTGTCAGCGCGGATATGCAGGTCCTGTCGGTGTACTCCCTGCGGAAGGGCGAGCCGGAGGAGCTGGTGCGGACTAATTACGTGAAATACGCCCGGATCGACCTGGACCAGGACAGTCTGCAGGAGTTGGTGGTTCTTCGGACCGATAATGAGGGTGACGGGATCGCTGAGTATTACAGCTGGAACGAGGGAGGCCTCCTGCCGCAGTCCTCGGCCCGGCTCTCCATGACTATGGCGGAGCTGAGCCAGCAGGGACGTGTGAAACGGGGCACCCTGTGGGATGAGGCGCCGGCGCTGTTTGTTACCGGCGTGGCGGAGGGCGCCTACTCTGTCACCGACATTCTGACGGTGAGGAACGGCGAGCTGGCCAATGTGGTGCTCTCCGACGCCACCGGCGTCTCCGCGGCCAACACCGCCTTCCACGGCCTGTATCCCACGGATATCAACAACGACGGCCTGACGGAGGTGCCCTGGTCCATACCGCTGCCCTCCCGGGATGATGAGCCCGGCCGCCGGATCGACTGGCGCTGCTACGACAGCGGCGGCCAGGCGGTGACGGTGCTGAGCACGTATCACGACGTGGAGAACGGCTGGTATCTCCAACTGCCTGAAACCTGGGAGGGTCGGATCCTGGTTTCGCGGAGCAGTACACCTGACGAGGCTACCGTTACTTTCTCCATCCGGGGCATCGGAGGGGCGGAAGACAAAGACTTTTTGAAGATCAGCACCCTCACGGGTACTGGAAGGGAGAGCCGGGCCGTGCGGGGCAACCGCTTCAGCCTCAGCCGCCGGCAGGAGACCATTTACGTGGCGGAGCTGCTGGAGCCCAACAGCGCCTGGGAATACGGCGTGACCGAGGATGAGGTCCGGGCAGCCTTCAGCCTGATCGCCGCCGAGTGGGTGACCGGCGACAACTGAGGCCCTATCTGACAGAGAAAGGAAACGAGCTATGAAAAAGGTTTTGGTCCTGGAGGATGAAGCCAGCATCCGCAGCTTTATCGTCATCAACCTGCGCCGGGCCGGCTACGACGTCATTGAAGCCGAGACCGGCGAGGACGCCCTGGAACGGCTGAAGGAGAATCCGGATACCAAGGTGGCGCTGCTGGATATCATGCTGCCCGGCATCGACGGCTTCGAGGTCTGCCGCCGCATCCGGGCCACCAACACGAAGATCGGCATCATCATGCTCACCGCCCGGTCCCAGGAGATGGACAAGGTGACGGGCCTGATGACCGGCGCCGACGACTACGTGACCAAGCCCTTCTCCCCGGCGGAGCTCACCGCCCGGGTGGACGCCCTGTTCCGCCGGGCCGGCGGGGAGGACACCGTCCAGGCGGGGGAGATCCGGCAGCCGCCCTTCCTGCTGAACACCCGGAACCGGACCCTGGAGAAGAACGGCCAGCGGATCAAGCTGACCCAGGTGGAGTATTCCATTATGAAGGTCTTCATGGAGAACCCCGGCAAGGCCCTGTCCCGGGAGGAGATCCTGGACATGGTCTGGGGCCGGGACTACTTCGGCGAACTGAAGATCGTGGACGTGAACGTCCGCCGTCTCCGGCTGAAGATCGAGGACAATGTGCAGAACCCCACGTATATCACGACGGTGTGGGGCTACGGTTACAAGTGGGGCTTCTGAGCGGAGGAAGCGGGCACATGGTCCGGGGCCCCGGGAAGCGGGGCGCGCCAGCAGGCGCGTACAAGCGTTTTGACGTCAGTCAAAACCTTGGCGCAAGGCGGGATTCATTCCCGCCGCGCAGGTAAAAGGGCTCCCGCCCCGCCTGCGGGGTGGGAAACCAATGTGCAGAACCCCACGTATATCACGACGGTGTGGGGCTACGGTTACAAGTGGGGCTTCTGAGCGGAGGAAGCAAGCCATCACAAAAACGGAAAGGAGGCCCTGCCATGGCAGAGGAAGAAAAGAACCAGCGCTGGAAAGTCCTGCGGGTGCGGGGCCTTCGGAAGCGGTGGATCATCAACACCGTCATGCCGGTGCTGCTCCTGCTGGCGCTGATCGTGACGCTGTTCTCCGCCGGCGTGTCAAATTACTACTACGGCACCATGCAAAAGGGCCTGGAGGAGCGGGCCAAGGCCCTCTCCAGCTCCTTCAACGAGTATTTCATGGACAACGGCTACGCGGAATATTACCAGATGGCCGTGAAGTCTACGGACTCCTTCGAGGAGCGGGACCGCATCGAACTGCAGTTCATCAACAGTGCCGGCCGCATCCAGGTTTCCACCTCCGGCCTGACGGCGGGCACCTCGCCGGGCACCAGTGATATCGAAGAGACCATTGCCCAAAACGAGAGCAAGGGATTCCAGGGCAGGGACCCGGAGACCGGGGAAAGCATCCTCTCCGTCTCCGCACCGCTGACCTTCAACGGCAAGGTGATGGGGGTCGTGCGGCTCGTTACATCTCTGCGGCTGGTGAACCGGCAGATCATGCTGGCCATCCTGGCCATTTTCCTGATCGCGGTGTTGTGCATGGCCCTGGTGTTCATCTCCAACCTGCTGTTTATCAACAACGTGGTGGAGCCGGTGGCGGTGGTGTCGGCGGCGGCCAAGCGCATCTCCGCCGGCAGCTACGGCGTCCAGATCGAGAACAAGTACACCGACGAGCTGGGCGAGCTGGTGGATAATATCAACGATATGTCCCTGAAGATCGGCCAGAACGAGAAGATGAAGACGGAGTTCATCTCCTCTGTGTCCCACGAGCTGCGGACGCCCCTCACCGCCATCAACGGCTGGGGGGAGACCATCCTGGAAGACCCCACCGGCGACCCGGTGCAGCTGCGCCGGGGCATCCGCATCATCCTCAATGAGTCCCGTCGCCTGTCCACCATGGTGGAGGAGCTGCTGGAGTTCTCCAAGATGGAGGATGGCCGCTTCACCCTCCGCATCGAGGAGGTGGACCTCCAGGCGGAGTTCGAGGACGCCATTTTCACCTACCGGGAACTGTTCCGGCAGGAGGGCATCGAACTGGAGTACGAGGCGGGAGACGAGATCCTGCCTCCCATCCCCGGGGACCCGGAGCGGCTGAAGCAGGTGTTCTGCAACGTGCTGGACAACGCCGCCAAGCACGGCGGCGCCGGCAAGCGCATCGCCGCCTCCATCTGCCGGGAGGGCGACTTCGAGGCGGTCCGGGTCCGGGACTTCGGCCCCGGTATTCCGGAGGCGGAGCTGCCCTACGTGAAGCAGAAGTTCTACAAGGGCACCTCCAAGGCCCGGGGCAGCGGCATCGGCCTTGCGGTGTGTGACGAGATCATCAACCTCCACAATGGCATCTTCACCATCGGCAATGCCGAGGGCGGCGGCGCGGTGGTCACCATCCTGCTGCCGGTCAAGGAATAAAAATAGAACAAACGTTTGATTTTTGTAAAACGTTGTGATATACTTTGAAGTAAAGAAAGGAACTCCCATGGCAGAAGAGAAACAGTCTTGCGCCTTCCGCACCAGTATCGGCGGACAGGCGCTTATCGAAGGCATTATGATGCGGGGGCCGGAGAAGCAGGCCATCGTGGTCCGGGACCAGGAGGGGAACCTGGTGGAGAAGGTGGAGGACCTGAAATTCATCAAGGACCGCTATCCCATCCTGGGCGTTCCCCTGATCCGGGGCACCGTCAACTTCCTGGCCGCCATGGTCAACGGCGTGAAAGCGCTGATGTACTCCGCCGACTTCTACCCCGACGAGGAGGCGGCCCAGCCCTCCAAATTTGAGGTGTGGCTGGAAAAGCACCTGTCCAGCAAGAAGCTGGAGAGCGCCATCGTTGCCCTGGCGGTGGTGCTGGGCGTTGGCCTGAGCGTGTTTTTGTTCATGGTGCTGCCCACTTTTCTGACAGGCGGTATCCTGTACTTTTGGCCCGACTTTCCCATGTGGGGACGAAATCTCATCGAGGGCATTCTGAAGATCGCCATTTTCCTGTTGTATTTGATCCTCTGCTCCAAGCAGAAGGATATTTACCGGGTGTTCCAGTACCATGGTGCCGAGCACAAGACCATCTTCTGCTATGAGGCGGGCCTGCCCCTGACGGTGGAGAACGTCCGGGTCCAGCCCCGGCACCATCCCCGCTGCGGCACCAGCTTTTTGTTTGTGGTCATCTTCGTGTCTATCCTCCTCTCCAGCGTGGTGTTCGGCATCTGGCCCATCACCAACGCCCTGCTGCGGACGGTGGTGCATCTGCTGCTGCTGCCCCTGGTGGTGGGCATCACCTATGAGTTCAACCGCTGGGTGGGCCGCCACGTCCAGGACAGCGGTCTGGCGAAGTTCCTCACCGCCCCCGGTCTGTGGATGCAGAACCTCACCACCAATGAGCCCGATGACGGCATGATCGAGGTGGCCATTCGGTCTCTGGAGCTGGTGCTGCCTTCTGAAAAAGGAAAAGATATTTGGTAAAAAACGATTGCGGAGCGTATTATGGCTGTCACATATAACAATCTGTATCTGGATATTCGCCAGCAGCTGCGGAAAAGCGGCATCGACGCCGCCACTCTGGAGGCCCGGGAGCTGGTCTGCTTCGGCACCGGCAAGAGCCGTGAGGAGCTCCAGCGGGACGGCGGGCTGTACGCCTCCCCGGAGCTGGAGGCCCGGGTCCGGGAGCTGGTGGACCGCCACCTGGCTGGTGAGCCGGTGGCTTACCTCATCGGTGAGTGGGAGTTTTACGGCCTGCCCCTGGACATCTCCCGGGACGTGCTGATCCCCCGGCCGGACACGGAGGTGCTGGCGGAGCAGGCCATCGGCTACGTCCGGGGACTGGGGGAGTGCCGGGTGCTGGACCTGTGCGCCGGCAGCGGCTGCGTGGGCCTGGCGGTGGCCTCCCAGGCGCCCCAGAGCCGGGTGGTACTGGGGGAGCTGTCTGACGGCGCGTTGAAGATCTGCCGCCAGAACATCCGCCGCAACGGCCTCTCCGGACGGGTGGTGCCCATGCAGACCGACGCCCTGGAGAAGCCGGAAAAGTCCCTGGGGGACTTCCAGTGCATCGTTTCCAACCCGCCCTACATCCCCCGGGCCGACATCGACGGCCTGGACACCTCCGTGAAGGACTATGAGCCCCACCTGGCCCTGGACGGCGGCGACGACGGCCTGGACTTCTATCGGACCATCTCCGAAAAGTGGAAGAGCGCCCTGAACCCCGGCGGCCGGTTGTACTTCGAGGTGGGCATCGGTCAGGCGGACAGCGTGCTCCGCATCATGCGCGCCCAGGGCTTCGGCGACATCCAGGTGGTCAAGGACCACCGCGACATCCCCCGGGTGGTATTCGGGACGCTCTGTACGGAGATTTGAAAAAACATTGCGACATACGAGAGATATAGGAGGACGAGATTATGGCAAGAGACAAAGCGCCCCTGCCCACCGCGGCACCCGCCAGCGATAAAAAGAAGGCCATCGACACTGCCATGGCCCAGATCGAGAAGATGTACGGCAAGGGCTCCATCATGCGCCTGGGGGACCAGACCGACCTGGCGGTGGATTACATCCCCACCGGCTCCCTGGCCCTGGATGTGGCTTTGGGCATCGGCGGCCTGCCAAAGGGCCGCATCATCGAGATCTACGGGCCTGAGTCCTCCGGCAAGACCACCCTGGCCCTCCATGTGGTGGCTGAGGCTCAGAAGAAGGGCGGCGAGGTGGCCTTCGTGGACGCCGAGCACGCTCTGGACCCCACCTATGCCCGGGCGCTGGGCGTGCGGGTGGAGGACATGCTGATCTCCCAGCCGGACACCGGCGAGCAGGCCCTGGAGATCACCGAAGCCCTGGTCCGCTCCGGCGCCATCGACGTCATCGTGGTGGACTCCGTGGCCGCCCTGGTGCCCCGGGCGGAGATCGAGGGCGAGATGGGCGACAGCTATGTGGGTCTCCACGCCCGGCTGATGAGCCAGGCCCTGCGGAAGCTCACCGGCGCCATCGGCA
>CAMCDX010000087.1 GCA_945873695.1 uncultured Clostridia bacterium
CGTCCCGGATGCCGATGACGTCGGCCATGAAGGACACCATGTTGGCGGTCTCACGGACAGTCTCGCCGTGAGCGATCTGGGATTTCTTCTCGTCCAGATCCTGGCACTGAAGGCCCAGCAGGTTGCAGGCGGAGGCAAAGGAGAACCGGGTGCGGGTGGAGTTGTCCCGGAAGATGGAGATGCCCAGACCGGAGTCAAAGATCCGGGTGGACTTGTTCCGCTCCCGCAGGTCCCGCAGGGCGTCGGCCACGGTGAAGATGGCCTCCAGCTCCTCGTCGGTCTTGTCCCAGGTCCAGTAGAAGTCGGACTTGTACATGTTATTGATATGCAGCTTTTCCAGATGCTTGGCAAGCTCAATGTTCTTGGACATGATGTGATCTCCTTTACCTATTATTTAATATCGTTGTTGGTCAGGCTCTGGCGGAACTCGGTGACGTCGTCGGTCTTGTTCTCGGGCTTGTACAGGCCGGGCACGGCGGCGTACAGGGCGGCGCAGGTGACCAGGTCCTGCTTCCAGGTGATCTCGTTGGGAGCGTGGGCCCAGGACTCGGCGCCGGGGCCGAAGCCCACGCAGGGGATGCCGTAGCGGCCCTGAATGGACACGCAGTTGGTGGAGAAGGTCCACTTGTCGGTGAGGGGACGGCCCTGGCGCAGGTGCATGGCGTCCTTGTAGGGATCGGCGTCGGCGTGGCCGATGCGCTCCTCGCCCCACAGGGCGTGGTGGGCATCGATCAGGGCCTGAACGTGAGCCGCGCTCTCCTTGTTGATCCAGGTGGGGAAGAAGCACTCGGTCTCATAGACCTCGCCGGTCCAGGCGGGCCGGTCGTACATGTACATGCTGACCTTCACGTCGTCCTTGTACTTCTGGACGGAGGGCAGGTCCTCGATCTCCTTCAGGCAGGAGTCCCAGGTCTCGCCGGCGGTCATGCGGCGGTCGATGGAAATGGCGCAGCTGTCCGCCACGGCGCAGCGGGAGGGAGAGGTGTAGAAGATCTGGGAGGTGGTGCAGGTGCCCCGGCCCAGGAACTGGGCGTCCTCGTAATGCTCGGGGTTGAATGCGGGATTCAGCATCTTTACCAGGCCCTTGACCTTGTTGGAGGGACCGTCGCCGTTCTCGTTCAGGGCCCGGACGTCCTGGAGGATGTCGGCCATCTTGTAGATGGCGTTGTCGCCCCGCTCGGGGGCGGAGCCGTGGCAGGAGACGCCCTTCACGTCCACCCGGATCTCCATGCGGCCCCGGTGGCCGCGGTAGATGCCGCCGTCGGTGGGCTCGGTGGAGATGACGAACTCGATCTTGCTGCGGGCGTCCTCGGGACCGTTGAAGTACTTGTTGACGATGTACTGCCAGCACATGCCGTCGCAGTCCTCTTCCTGGACGGAGCCCACCACCATGATCTTGTAGCCCTCGGGGATGAGGCCCAGGTCCTTCATGATCTTGGCGCCGTAAGTGGCGGAGGCCATGCCGCCCTCCTGGTCGCTGCCGCCCCGGCCGTAGATGATGTCCTCGGTCTCGTAGCCCTCATAGGGGTCGGCGTCCCAGTTGTTGATGTTGCCGATGCCCACAGTGTCGATGTGGGAGTCGATGGCGATGATCTTGTCGCCCTCGCCCATCCAGCCGATGACGTTGCCCAGGCCGTCGATCTCAACCTTATCGTAGCCCAGCTTCTCCATCTCAGCTTTAATGCGCTTGACGACGCCCTCTTCCTCACAGCTCTCGCTGGGGATGGCGATCATGTCCCGCAGAAACCGGGTCATGTCAGCCTTGTAGCCCTCTGCCGCTCTTTTGATCGCTTCGAAATCCATATGTCCGCCTCCATCAATATTTTTCCGCAAGTTCTATGTCGGTGTTACCTCAGTTGTTTTTATGATAGCACAGGGGGTATATGGTGTCAACTTATTTTTAGAAAGCCAAAAAATTTTTTAGGTACTGGCGAAAAAGGACGGAAGAACTTGGTCAAACTGCCAAAACCACCCACGCTTTGCAGCGGGATACAGTTTGACGGAAACGGCCGTTCGCTTTTGTGAGAAGAAACAAAAACATTTTTTTTGAACCTAAAAAATTGACATGGAGGGGAAAAGTTGGTATTCTGATGACGAGAGCCCGGAAAGCCTTACCTGCTTTTGTGGAAAACGCACAGAAGGCGGAAAAGACTTTCCCCGCGCGACATCATGTGTAGTGGCAGAGAAGGAGACAAAAGAAGGGAGAAAAACATGAAATTCAATCTGACAGTTACGATCATCGTGGTCTTATACCTGCTGGTGATGCTGTTCATCGGCTGGTACTCTTCCAAAAAGATCACCACCAACACCGACTTCATGGTCGCCGGCCGGCGCCTGGGTCCCTTCCTGATGGCGGGCACCCTGGCGGCTACCGAGATCGGCGGCGGCAGCTCTCTGGGCGTGGTCCAGCAGGGCATGCAGAACCACGGCATCTCCGCCGCCTGGTACATCATCACCATGGGCCTCGCCTTCGTGATCCTGACCTTCCTGGCGCCGAAGTTCCGTGCCGCCACCGTCAAGACCGTGCCGGAGTACTTCCGCCGCAGATACGGCAAGAGCGCCGGCCTGGTCACCGCTATCATCATGCTGCTGCCTCTGATCGGTCTGACCGCCGGCCAGTTCATCGCCTCCTCGGTCATCCTGTCTACCATGCTGGGCATCAGCTACAAGACCGCCGTCATCATCGTGGCCGTGGTCGTGACCATCTACTCCATCATGGGCGGACTGTGGAGCGTCACCCTGACGGACTTCATCCAGGTCTTCCTGATCATCATCGGCATGATCATCGCCGTGCCCTTCGCCATGAACATGGCCGGCGGCTGGGACAACGTGGTCGCCAATGTCCCCGCGGAGACCTTTGACATGTTCAAGGGATACAGCCCCATGGCCGTGGTGTCTCTGACCATCATGTACGTGGCCACCTTCACCGTGGGCCAGGAGGCCGTCTCCCGCTACTACGCCGCCCGGGACGGCAAGGCCGCCCGGCAGGGCTCCATTCTGGCTGCCATCATCAACTTCATCTACGCCTTTATCCCCGCCATTCTGGGCGTCATCACCCTGGCCCTGATCAACATGGGCAAGTTCAACGCTGAGGACTTCGCCGACGTGGGCGCCCGCTACGCGCTGCCGGTGCTGGCCATGGAGGCTATGCCCGCCATCATCTGCGGATTGCTGTTCGCCGGCATCATCTCCGCTACCATGTCCTCCTCCGACTCCGACCTGCTGGGCGCCGGCTCCATCTTCGCCAACGACATCTACCATGCCGTGCTGAAGCCCGACGCCACCAGTGAGGAGGTCATGAAGGTCACCAAGATCGTCATGGGCCTCGTGGGCGTTGCCTCCATGTTCATCGCTCTGTTCAACACCTCCAGCCTGGTGAACCTGCTGATGTTCTGCTTCACCCTCCGGGCCGCCGGCGCCTTCTTCCCCTATGTGCTGGGCCACTACTGGACCGGCGCCTCCTGGGCGGGCACCATCGCTTCCCTGATCTCCGGCTCCATCGTTGTGGTGTACCTGGAGAAGATCTCCGGCGGTGTGCTGTTTGGCATGAAGGTGTCTCAGCCCATCATCCCCGGCCTGGTCGTGGGCCTGGTGTTCTTCCTCGTCTTCTCCAAGATCTTCCCGCCCAAGGTGAAGACCACGGAGCTGGCTCCTGAGGAGGACTGATCCCTCCCCGCGCTGCCGCCTGAAAGGGGACAGTGGAAGCAAATGATCCCAATGGGACGCCGGGGCCGCGGCTCCGGCGTCCCCGTACCGACGCTGCGCATGAGAATGGAGACCGCCTGCGGTTAGGAGCCAGCTCCCGCCGCGGGCGGTTTTGCCTTGGTTGGCACAGGTACCTAAAAAACTTTTAGGAAATCTATTGATTATTGTATAAAGTGTGGTATGATAAACATACAGACTGAAAAATAGAGTCGGGAGGGAGGAAACGCCTTGGAAGCCAACCGATTGGAGATGCTGAAGCAGATCGCGGCGGGCATCGCCGCCCAGTTCGGCAGCAACTGCGAGGTCGTGATCCACGACGTCAGCGGAAAGAACATGGACCATTCCATCGTCCACATCGAAAACGGCCACGTCAGCGGCCGGAAGGTGGGGGACGGCGGTTCCCACGTGGTGGTGGAGCAGATGATCCAGGAGGACGCCCAGCCGGAGGACTATCTGGGCTATCTGACCAGGAGCCCCAACGGGAAGGTGCTCAAGTCCTCCACCATGTATATCCGCAACAGCAGGGGCAAGGTGGTGGCCCTGCTGTCCATCAACTTTGACATCTCCGCCCTGTCCATGGTGGACGCGGCGGTGCGGGAGCTGGTCATGCCCAGAGACCAGACGCAGATGGAGCCGGAAAAGATTGTTAACGTCAACGACCTGCTGGAGGACCTGATCCAGCAGTCGGTGGCCCTGGTGGGCAAGCCGGTGGCCATGATGAACAAGGAGGACAAGGTCCGGGCCATCCAGTTCCTGAACCAGAACGGCGCTTTCCTGGTGACCAAATCCGGCGACAAAATCGCCAAATATTTTGGGATATCCAAGTATACACTGTATTCTTATATTGATACCAAACTGGAATCATAACATTATAGGAGGAATTCGACCATGGGAGCTATCGATCTGACCATCAACAAGCAGGGCCTGGAGCATAATATCAAAAAGGCGAAGGAGAACAAGATCCTGATCCCCACCATCGCCCAGATGCAGCACCCGGAGACCATCCCCGAGAAGGTCCAGGAGAAGCTGAAGAACGTGGGGCTGTGGGACGTGAATCCCCTGAACCTGTTCCGCATCACCTGGAAGAACGAGCCCAAGGAAGCCGGCGGATTGTTCCAGGAGGTCCCCAACTACATCGAATTGCCCTCCGAGCTCACCGGCGTGCCCTGCCGCATCGTGGCCATGGTGGGCAAGTGGTTCCCCACCGGCTGCCACAAGGTGGGCGCCTCCTTCGGCTGCCTGGCTCCCCGTCTGGTCACCGGCCAGTTCGACGTGGATGTCCATAAGGCCGTCTGGCCCTCCACCGGCAACTACTGCCGCGGCGGCGCCTTCAACTCCCGTCTGCTGGGCGCCCAGGGCGTGGCCATCCTGCCCGCCGAAATGAGCCAGGAGCGGTTCGACTGGCTCCATGAGATCGGCGCGGAGGTCATCGCCACCCCCGGCTGCGAGTCCAACGTGAAGGAGATCTTCGACAAGACCAACGAGCTGAAGCAGGACCCCAAGTACATGATCTTCAACCAGTTCGAGGAGATGGGCAACCCCCTGTGGCACTACAATGTCACCGGCAACGCCCTGGCGGACGTGTTCGAGGCCATCAAGCGCCCCGGTGACCGCTTCGCCGGCGCCGCCTTCACCTCCGGCTCCGCCGGCACCATGTCCACCGGCGACCGCTTGAAGGAGCTGTATCCCCACCTGAAGCTGGCGGTGGGCGAGGCCCTCCAGTGCCCCACCATCCTGAACAACGGCTTCGGCGGCCACCGCATCGAGGGCATCGGCGACAAGCACATCCCCTGGATCCACAACGTGAAGAACACCGACATGGCCATCGCCATCGATGACGAGGACTCCCAGCGGCTGTTGCGGCTGTTCAACACCCCCGAGGGCCAGGATTACCTGCTGAACACGTTGAAGCTGGACCCCGTGCTGGTGGAGAAGCTGACCTGGCTGGGCATCTCCGGCATCGCCAACGTCCTGTGCTGCATCAAGATGGCCAAGTACTATGAGTTCACCGAGCGGGACGTCATCGGCACGGTCCTCACCGACTCCGCCGTCATGTACGGCAGCCGCATCGCCGAGCTGAATGAGATGCACGGCGCCTACACCGTCCAGGCCGCGGAGCTGGACCACAACCTGCACATGCTGGGCCTGAAGACCGACAACCTCATCGAGCTGACCTATGCCGACCGCAAGCGGGTCCACAACCTGAAATACTACACCTGGGTGGAGCAGCAGGGCAAGGATATGCACGACCTGAACGACCTGTGGTACGACACCGAGGGCACCTGGGACGCCGTCCACGCTCAGGCCAAGGACCTGGATGAGCTGATCAACGCCTTCAACGAGGAGACCGGCGTGCTGAAGAGCCTGTAAGGAACATCATACCGATATTTGAAGGGGCGGGCGGCTCGCCCGCCCCCTTCCTTTGGGAGGAACAGTATGAAAAACGTTTTATACGGTAAGTGCGTCAAATGCGGCAGGACCTATGAGGCCACGCCGGACCTGACCACCTGCGAGTGCGGTGGTATCCTGGATATCACCTACGATTACGACTACATCAAGACCCAGCTCACAAAGGAGAAGTTGGCGGCCCGGACGGAGCGCACCATGTGGCGCTACCGGGAGCTGCTGCCCATCGAGGAGACCACCGAACCCACGCCCCTGCGGGTGGGCTGGTCCCCGCTGTACGAGGAGCCCCGGCTGGCGGAACAGCTGGGCCTGAAGCGCCTGTGGGTGAAGGACGACGGCCAGAACCCCACCGCGTCCCTGAAGGATCGGGCCTCCGCCATGGCGGTGGCCAAGGCCCGGGAGGCGGGAGCGAAGGTGATCGCCTGCTCCTCCACCGGCAACGCTGCCTCGTCTCTTGCGGGCAACGCCGCGGCGGCGGGCCTGAAAACGTATATCTTCGTCCCCAGCCGCGCCCCCAAGGGCAAGGTGGCCCAGCTGATGACCTTCGGCGCCACCGTCATCTCCGTTCAGGGCAGCTATGAGGACACCTTTGAGCTGAGCAAGGCCGCCATCGACAAATGGGGCTGGTACAACCGCAACGCCGCCATCAATCCCTACCTGTCCGAAGGCAAGAAGACCGTCTCCCTGGAGATCATGGAGCAGCTGAACTGGCAGGTCCCCGACTACATCGCCATTTCCGTGGGCGACGGCTGCACCATCGCGGGCCTCTGGAAGGGCCTGAAGGACCTGTACGCCATCGGCTTTATCGACAAGCTGCCCCGGCTGATCTCCGCCCAGGCGGAGGGCTGCTGCCCCCTGAACCGGGCCATCGCCACTGGCGAGGACTGGTATCCCATGGAGGAGAACACCCTGGCGGACTCCATCGCGGTGGGCGTGCCCCGGAACGCCGACAAGGCCCTGATGGCGATCCGGGAGTCCAATGGCCTGGTGGTGAACGTCTCCGATGAGGAGATCATGGCCGCCCAGAAGCTGCTGGGCATGACCTGCGGCGTCTTCGGCGAGCCTGCCGGTGTCACTGGTACGGCGGGCGTGAAGAAGCTGTGCGAACAAGGTGTCATCGGCAAGGATGACACCGTGGTGTCCGTGGTTACCGGCAACGGTCTCAAGGACGTGGCCAACGCCATCAAGGCCTGCGGCGAGCCCATCTCCATCCCAAGCGACATGGACCTGCTGCTGAAGGCCTTCGCCGAAAAGGGCATCGACGTGGAATAAAAGACGTGAAAAGGCAAGTGCCGAAAGGCACTTGCCTCAGGCTGTCGAAAAAGTCCGACGGACTTTTTCGACGCCTTCACAATACCT
>CAMCDX010000088.1 GCA_945873695.1 uncultured Clostridia bacterium
GCGTGTGCGTAGCACACGGGATTCTTGATGAAACTTTTTCATCAAGAATCAGTATCAGTCCAGAGGACGGACCTCCAGGTAATAGTGCTCCGCTTCCATGTCCAGCGTCACCTCCGTGATGCCGTTCTCCGGGTCGAAGCCGAAGTTCTGCCGGACGATGTCCACGCCCTCCGTGTTCACCAAGGCGGCGGTCTGGGCGGTGAAGTCCAGGCAAGACCCCAGCGCCGTCACCAGGTCATAGCCCTGGAGACCCGCGTTCTCCGCCCCGGAGCAGCCGAAGTCGAAGCTGGGCTCCTTCCACAGCTCGAATGTTACGTTAACCCGCCTGCCCGCCGGGACGGTCACAGGCACCGCCAGATACAGTACCCGGTCCATGCTCATGGCCTCGCTGATGATGTCGTCCAGCCGGCCGTCGGCGTAGCGGTCCTTTATCGTCTCACTAATGGGGCCGTACTGCACCAGCAGCTCGCTGACGGCCCGGCGGAACAGGGCGAAGGGCACCGCCGCCGTCTCGTCCTCCGTCATGCCCCACTGCCAGTCGGCGCAGGTCTCCAGATAGTCCCCGCACAGCCGGTCCAGCACCTCATCCAGGGTGGTCTCCCGCCGGGTGACAGTGCAGCTGACGCCTGGCAGTTTCTTTTCGCAGCCGCCGTTTTCATAGCCCTCCAGGGTGTAGTCTCCGATGTCCGCTCCCAGCACGATCAGCAGCTTGGGGGCCTGATCCCGCCGGACGCCGTTTGGCACGAAGTAGCTGTACTGCCGCCAGCCGGTCTCTTCGTCCCAGCTGGAGCCGTTGAAGCCGTAGGTGAGGACCGTGGTCTGCTCCCGGTCAATGGTGAACTCGATGGCCTGGGTGGCGGCGTCGTAGTCCGCCGGAGCGGCAAAGTCCGTGAACTCATACACCGTCACCGGGAGGTCCTGGACCGTCCCGTCCCCCAGAGCCTGGGCCAGATACCCGCCGTCCTCCAGCAGGGCCTTGTAATCCGTCCAGCTGTCGGGATATTGCAGGTTCCAGGTGGAGCCGTCGTCTACGCCCGCGTCCCGGAACCCGCCGGCGTAGGCCCCGGCGTACAGGACACCTTCCGCCTCCTCGCCGTCCACCGTCACCGTGGGCTGCTGGGACGCCAGCTCCGTAAAAGAGCCAGTGAAGGGATAGAGGGCCGTCACAGTCTGGTCAAATTCAGTTATGTTAACTATTGCATAACTGTCTGTCACCCCGGCACCCCACTGACGGAGGCTTCCATCCTGATAGGTCCCGGGGGCAAAGTCCCAGGTGGTCTTCCGCTCCGCTGTCAGGCCCTCTGCTGCTTCCGCCAGCGTCAGGGGAAACACCGGCCCGGCGTAGGACATAAAGGTGGTGCCCTCCACAGACAGCGGCTCGTTGTCCGTGGCAATGCCGCTGCCGCCACCATTGCTGCTGCCGGAGTCCTCTCCCGGCGCGGCGGAGCCCATCCCGTGGAATCCGCCGGTGACCAGCCAGGCGAAGCTGAAGCCGCAGACCAGTGTTACACAGGCGGCAGCCGCCAGATACCGCTTCCAGGGCGGCCGCCGGGGCAGCGTGGCGGAGAAGCCGGTAGGGACTTCCTCGATCAGGTCCTCGTCGATGAGGCCCAGGATCCGGAACAGCCGCTCGCCTTTCATAACGCCACCCCCTCTTGCTCCAGGTACGCCCGCAGGGCGTTTCGGGTGCGGAACAGGCTGGATTTTACCTTCCCCTGGCCGCACCTTTGCTTCTCGGCAATGTCCGCCACCGATTCTCCGTACCAGTACCGACGCAGGAACATGACCCGCGTCTCCCCGGGCAGTCCCCGGAGGAAAGCGCTGATGAGATTGGCGATCTCCTGGTCCTCCAGGTTCTTTTCCACACCGTTGGCGGCGGGTACGCACTGGTCCAGCTCTCCCAGCAGCAGCTCCATCTCGTCGCCGCCCCGCTTCCGGGCCCGCAGCTGTTTCCACCGGTCCAGGCTCAGGTTCCGGGCCACCCGGCCCAGCCACGCCCGGAAGGCGGAGGGCCGTGCCGGGGGAATGGCGTTCCAGGTCCGCAGGTACGTGTCGTTGACGCACTCCTCGGCGTCGCCGTGGCTGCGCAGCACGTTCCAGGTGATGTTCCACAGGTAGCCGCCGTACTTGCTGGCGGTCTCCCGGATGGCTCCCTGGTCCCGCTGCCAGTACAGCTCGATGATGTCCCGGTCCTCCATGGGCGTCGCCTCCTTTCTGTTGCTGATATAGACGATAAAAGGTTCGGGAGGTTTCGTCAAGGAGTAAAAAAATTCCCGGGGGAATTGTATCCCCCGGGATCTCTTTTTCGGGCTCCGCCCGGACCCGGCAGGGGTTCCACCCCTGCACCCCGCCGCCTTTGAAAATGCGGGCGAAACTTTTAACTGAGCAGGCCGATGCTCACAAGGAACTCCCGGGCCACATCGTCCACGGTCCGGCCCACCACGTCCACCTGGTACGTCAGTTCCGCCATCTGCTCCGTGGGGATCAGCCCCGCCAGCTGGTTCAGGATGCCCTCCAGCTCCGGGTATTGCGCCATCACATCCTCCCGCACCAGGAAGGCGCCGTTGTACTCCGGGAAGAAGCTCCGATCGTCCGCCAGGATCTTCAGGTTCGCCTTCCGGTTCAGGCCGTCGGTGGCGTAGACCACGGTGACGTCGAAGTTGCCGCTTTCCACGGCGGTGTACTTCAATCCCAGGTCCACGGAGACAGCGTCCTTGAAGTTCAGCCCGTAGAACTCCACGAAGGGATAGTACTTCATGCTGCCCTCCCGGGTGAAGAAGCCCTGCTCCGCGCCGAAGGTCAGCTGGTTTGCCACCGGGATCAGGTCGCTGACCGTCTCCAGACCGTACCGGTCGGCGACGGACTGAGGCACCGCGATGGCGTAGGTGTTGTCAAAGCCCAGCTTCTCCAGCAGCCGGATATCGTGTTCCTCCCCGGCCACCTGGTTGACATAATCGTAGAGCGTGACACCCTCCGGCACGTCTGTGGTGTCCAGCCCCAGGAAGGTGGTCAGCAGGGTGCCGTCGTAGGAGATCATCAGGTCGCAGGTGTGGCCGTCGCCGATGAGGGCCTTGAAGTTGTTCACCTGGGACATCTGGTCTCGGATGGTGACGGTCAGGTCTGTCCGGTCCTCCACCAGCATCTTCACCATGTGGTGCATCAGCTGGGTCTCGGAGTAGTCGCCGTCGTAGAGGATCAGGTCGCCGGAGCTGCCCCGTCCGTAGGGCAGCAGCAGACAGAAGGCCAGCAGGATGGCGGCCACAGGCACCCACATTTTCCGGGAGCCGCCCCGGGCCTTTCGCATCTGGTTCTCGAACCAGCCCATCAGCAGGTCCAGCACCACGGCGATGACCATGAGGACCAGGGTGGCCAGCATCAGCAGCGTCATGTCCTCCACCCGGATGGCCTGGGTGATGACCCGGCCCAGGCCGCCGCCGCCCACATAGGCCGCGAACACCGCCGTGCCGATGGCGTTCACCACCGCGATACGGATGCCGGTGAATACCGTGGGGAAGGCCAGAGGGAACTCCACCATCAGCACCCGGTAGGACTTGCTCATGCCCATGCCCCGGGCGGCCTCCTTCACGCCGGGGTCCACCTCCTGGAGGCCCAGGCAGGTGTTCCGCACGATGGGGAGGAGGGAGTACAGGGTGATGCCGATGATGACCGTCAGCTTCCCCGGGTCCAGGAACACCATGATGATGCCCAGCAGCGCCAGGGAGGGGATGGTCTGTAAGAGGTCCACCGCCCGCAGGATCACTGCCCGGGCCTTGGGGGACACGTATGCCCAGATGCCCAGGGGCAGGCCCACGCAGATGGACAAAATGCTGGCGGCCAGTACGATGAACAGGTGCTCCAGAATCAAAGACCCGCTCATTTGCCCACCTCCTTCTGGAGGCCCCGGGGCGTGACCTTCTTTTGCAGCCGGTCAATGACCGCCCCGAACACGATGGCGAGGATGGCCGCCGGGATGGCGCCCAGGAGGATGAGGGTGTTGTTGTTGGAGGCCACGCCTTGGTACACGAAGTCCCCCAGGCCCTTGAGGCCGATCATGGCGGCCAGCACCGCCCAGGAGACGGTGTAGATGGCGGCCATCCGCAGTCCCGCGATGATGGTGGGCATGGCCAGAGGCAGCTCCACTTTCAAGAGGGTCTGGAAGGGGGACATGCCGCAGCCCCTGGCGGCCTCCACGTATTTGTCCTCCACCCCCAGGATGCCGGTATAGGTGTTTTTCAGCACCGGGAACATGGCGTAGACGCTGAGGGCCACGATCACTGTGGGGGAGACGCCGCCCCACCAGATGTACAGCACGCCGATGAACACCAGGCCGGGGATGGTCTGGAACACGGAGAGCACCGGCAAAATGACGTTGGACCACTTGGGGACCCGGGACAGCAGTACGCCCAATACCAGCCCCAGGGCGAAGCCGATGGCCACGGACACCAGCACGTAGAGGGTGTGGATGAGGATGTCCTGGACCAGGGCGGCGCCGTACAGTTCAAACAGCGCCCTCATGACCCGGCCCCCCACAGGTTCTCCGCCACGGAGCGGGCCACGCTGGTCTTGGTGACGATGCCGGCGATGGTGTCGTCCTCATTGAGGACCACCACATAGCCCGCGCCGGAGTCCAGCAGGTAGTCGAAGCTCTCCCTGGCGTCGTCCCCTACCCGGACGGTCCGGGCAGTCTGGCGGACCATGGGCTCGATGCTGTTCAGCTCCCGGCCCCAGCGGCGGATGTCGGCGATGGAGATGGTGCCGGCGTAGCGGCCCTCCTCGTCGGTGACCAGCAGGGTGTCCACGCTGCCCCGGGCCATTCGCTCGGCGCACTCCAGCACGCCCCGGTTCTTCTTCACAGTGATGAGGTTCGTCCGCATGAACTGCTCCACAGTGGAGGGGGCGGAGGTGTCCGGGGCGTGCTTGCCCAGGAAGTCCCGCACCAGGTCGTTGGCGGGGTGCTCCAGCATCTCCTCCGGGGAGGCCATCTGGACGATCTCGCCGCTGTTCATGAAGATGATGGTGTCCGCCAGCTTCAATGCCTCGCCCATGTCGTGGCTGACGAAGATGACGGTCTTGTTCAGCTTCTGCTGGATATTCTTCACCTCGTCCTGGAGGGTCTCCCTGGTCATGGGGTCCAGGGCGCTGAAGGGCTCATCCATCAGCACGATGGGCGGGGATGCCGCCAGGGCCCGCAGCACGCCGATGCGCTGCTGCTGGCCGCCGGAGAGCTCCGAGGGGTACTTGTCGGCGTAGGCCTCCATGTTCACCATTTTCAGCAGGTCCCGGACGATCTCGTCGCATTTGGCCTTGTCGGTTTTCAGGAGCTTCGGCACCACGCAGATGTTCTGTGCCACCGTCATGTTGGGGAACAGGCCGATCTGCTGGATGACGTAGCCGATGTGCCGCCGCAGGTCCGTTTTGTCCTGGGCCCGGATGTCCCGGCCGTCGATGGAGATGGTGCCGGAGTCGATGTCGATGAGGCGGTTGATGGTCTTCAGGGTGGTGGTCTTGCCGCAGCCCGAGGGGCCGATGAGGACCACGAACTGCCCATCGGGGATGGTGAAGTTCAGGTCTTTGAGAATGGGGGTCTTACCGTAGCTTTTGCAGACGTGCTCAAACTGGATCATGTTGCTTCACTCCTTTGCTGTGACCAGCCGGTGGGCGGCCTCCGCGGCGGAGGGACTGCCCACCAGTACGATGACGTCCCCGGCGTACAGCTCCGCGTAGGGGCCGGGGGAGAGGATGACAGTCTGGTTCCGCCGGATGGCCACGATGGTGGCACCGGTGGACTGCCAGAATTTCAGGGCCCCGATGCTCCTGCCGGTGACCGGGGAGCCCTGGGGTACCGGCACTTCGTAGTTGGGCAGAGGCTCGCCGGCGGCGAAGGCCTCCCGGCTCTTCACCAGGGCGGTGATGGTGTCCGCCATCCGGCGGTGGAGGTCGCTGTACTCCGCCATCAGCTCCTTCAGCTGCTGGCGCAGGGACCGGACATCGGCGCTGCCCTCAAAGTTTTCGATGTACCGCCGGGCGCTGTCGGCGGAGAGGACCATGGCGCCGCTCTGGGGCTTCACCTCCACTACCTTCATGTCCGCCAGCAGCCGCAGCGCCCGGCGGATGGTCTCCGGGGACACGTTGTACTCCGAGGCCATGACGGACCGGCCGTAGATACGGCTGCCCTCCGGCAGCTCGCCCCTGGCGATGCGCCGGGCCAGGTCCAGGGCGATCTGTAAGTACTGGGACGGAACGACGGCCTGCTTCATGGATACCACCACCTGTTTGAAATACGGAATGATATCATGATACACTGCCAACTTGAAAAAGTAAATAGATATGGCAGTTAATAAATTGTAAACAAAATCTCAAATTTCATAAAAAACGAAAAAAGAACCGAAAGAATAGTTGAAAAATGTACTGAGAACAGGACCTGCTCAATTTTCGTTCCCAATGTGCCGCTCCGGCGGAAACCGTGGTATAATCAAATTATTCAGCGCGAGAGGGAGGAAGCGGGATGGAAGCCTGCCCGGAATGTGTGGAGGCACGGGCGGCGGAGGCGGTGGCGATGTACCGGGACGGCACCAGGACCTATTACTATCCCAACGCTGCCGGGAACTGCTGGGCGGCGCTGCGGACCCTGAGCGGCCACATCTGCGCGGTGACGGAGGCCGCCGCCGCGGAGGGCTATCCCCATACAGAGGAGGAATTTTGAAATGGAACTGATGGAAGCGATCCGCGGCCGCCATGCCGTGCGGCAGTATACCGACAAGCCCATCCCGCCGGAGACCCTGGCGGCTCTGGCGGCGGAGATCGCCCTCTGCAACCAGGAGGGCGGTCTGCACATCCAGTTAGTCCACGATGAGCCGGAGGCGTTTCAGGGTCTTCTGGCCCATTACGGCAAATTCCGGGGCGTGCGGAACTACCTGGCCCTGGTGGGCCCCAAAGGAGCGGACGAAGAGCTGGGCTATTACGGCGAGCGCCTGGTGCTGGAGGCCGTCCGGCTGGGCCTGGACACCTGTTGGGTGGCCTTGACCTTCCGCAAAGGCAAGTGCCCCGTTGCCGTGGCCCCCGGGGAAAAGCTGGTGTGCGTGGTGGCCCTGGGCTATGGCGAGACTCACGGCGTCCCCCACAAGAGCAAGTCCCTGGCGGAGGTGTGCGCAGTGGAGGGAGACTTGCCGGACTGGTTCCGCTCCGGCGCCGAGGCGGCCCTCCTGGCCCCCACCGCCACCAATCAGCAGAAGTTCCTGCTGACCCTGGAGGGGGACGCGGTGAAGGCGGAATCCACCGGCGGCTTTTATGCCAAGGTGGACCTGGGCATCGTGAAGTACCACTTCGAAGCGGGCGCGGGCAGAGACCATTTTACCTGGAAATAAAGAAAAAAGAGCGCGAAGGCGCTCTTTTCAGCTTGTCGAAAAACCACTGCTTAAAGCAACTGGGTTGCATTTTGCA
>CAMCDX010000089.1 GCA_945873695.1 uncultured Clostridia bacterium
CCCTGCAAAATGCAACCCAGTTGCTTTAAGCAGTGGTTTTTCGACAAGCTGAGAGCCGCTGCGAATGCAGCGGCTCTTTGAGAGGTTTAACGCTCTTCCCGGAAGTAGGGGAGCCCCAAACTGGCAGGAGGCTGGTTTTCCCGCTTTTTGCGGAGGGAGATGGCGATCAGCACCACGATGGTGACCAGATAGGGCAGCATCTTGAACAACTCGATGTCCTTGCGGCCCAGACCGGGGATGATGAGGTACACCCAGAACAGCAGGCCGAACAGGTAGGAGCCCCAGATGGCGTTGACGGACCGCCAGGTGGCGAAGATGACCAGCGCCACCGCCAGCCAGCCCAGGGACTCGATGGTGCCGTCGTTGGCCCAGGTACCCTTGATGTAGTCCATGGTGTAGTACAATCCGCCCATGCCGGAGATACCGGCACCGATGCAGGTGGCCAGGTACTTGTACCGGGTGACGTTGATGCCCGCCGCGTCGGCGGTAGCGGGATTCTCGCCCACGGCCCGGAGGTTCAGGCCAGTACGGGTACGGTTCAGGAACCAAGCCATGACGATGGCCACCACGATGGCCAGATACACCATGAAGCCGTAGCTGAGGAACAGCTTGCCTACCACGCCCAGGTCCGTCACGTTGTTGATGTTGGCCCGGTAGATGGAGCTGGTGGCGGCCACGGAGATCTGGCCCACGCCGCCGGCCATGGTGTTCAGGCTGCCGCCGAAGAAGTTGGCCACGCCGCCGCCGAAGATGGTCAGGGTCAGGCCGGTGACGTTCTGGTTGGCCCGGAGGGTGATGGTCAGGAAGCTGTACAGCAGACCGCCCAAGGCGGATGCCAGGAAGGCGGCGAGGAAGCTCAAAAGCAGGCACACCAGCCGGTTGGGAGAGGGATTGTTGAACTCGTAGAAGAAGGAGGCGGCCAGGCCCGCGATGCCGCCCAGGTACATGATGCCGGGGACGCCCAGGTTCAGGTTGCCGGATTTCTCCGTCAGGATCTCGCCGATGGCGCCGAACATGATGACGGTGCCAAAGCAGACGGCGGACTGCAAAAGCTGAATGATCTGCGCGCTTGTCATTTGGCCTCGCCCTCCTTTTTGCCCCGCAGGATCACGCGGTAGTTGATGAAGAATTCACTGCCCAGGATGAAGAACAGGATGATGCCGGTGATGATGTTGGAGGCGTAGTCGTTCAGGTTGAACTGGGTGGCGATCTGGATGGCGCCCTTCTGGAGGAACACCAGCAGCAGAGAAATGAGGATCATGACGAAGGTGTTGAACTGGGCCAGCCACGCCACGATGATGGCAGTGAAGCCCCGGCCGCCGGCAGTGGAGGTGGAGATGGTGTGGCTGGCGCCGGCTACGGCGATGAAGCCCGCCAGACCGCAGATGGCGCCGGAGATGGCCATGGTGCGGATGGTGACCTTCTTCACGCTGATGCCGGCGTACCGGGCGGTGTTCTCGGAGTCGCCCACCACGGTGATCTCATAGCCCTGCTTGGAGTATTTCAGATAGATGTACATGCCCACGGTCAAAGCCAGCACCAGGATGACGTTCAGACCGTACGTCTGGCCGAAGACCTCCGGGAACCAGCCGGCCTTGGTCTGCTGGTTGATGACGCCCACGGTGTTGGAGCCGATGGGATTTTCCCACATGGCCACGCAGTAGCTGGTGATCTGAATGGCCACGTAGTTCATCATCAGGGTGAACAGGGTCTCATTGGTGCCCCACTTGGCCTTGAAGGCGGCGGGGATCACGCCCCAGAGGCAGCCGCCCAGCAGGCTGACCGCCGCCATGATCACCAGCAGGACCGGGGTGGGGATGGAACCGCCGAAGGCCCGCATGAAACCGGCGGTGACGACGCCGCCGATGAGGACCTGGCCCTCGGCACCGATGTTCCAGAATTTCATCTTGAAAGCGGGAGCCAGGCCCACGCCGATGCACAGAAGCATCATGGTGTCCCGGATGGTGACCCAGGAGCGCTTGGATGTGCCGAAAGCGCCCTTGTAGATACCCTCATACACCTGGATGGGATTGAGCTTGGTGACTGCGAAAATGAAGATACCGCTGACCACCAGGGCCAGCACCACCGCAATGACGCGGATAGCATAGGCCTTGGGACGGGAAATGCCGTCCCGCTTCGCGATACGGAGCAGGGGCTCCTGAGTGTGATTCACAGTGCTCATGCAGGTTCGCCCTCCTTCTTAAAGCGGGTCATCAACAGGCCCACTTCCTCCTTGGTGGTGGTCCGGGCGTCCACGATGCCGCTGACCTGGCCGCCGCAGAGGACCAGGATGCGGTCGCACAGCTCCAGCAGCACATCCAGATCCTCGCCCACGTAGACCACGGCGACGCCCTTCAGCTTCTGCTCCGTCAGCAGGTTGTAGATGGTATAGGATGTATTGATGTCCAGGCCCCGGACGGCGTAGGCCGTCATCAGCACCGAGGGCTCCTGGGCGATCTCACGGCCCACCAGCACCTTCTGGACGTTGCCGCCGGAAAGACGGCGCACCGGGAAGTTGACGCCGGGGGTGACCACGTCCAGCTCGGTGAGGACCTCTTCAGCTAATTGTTTGGGCGCCTTGCGGTCCGTGAAAACGCCATGGCCCTTCCGGTAGCTGCGCAGCAGCATATTGCCGGTCATGCCCAGGGAGCCCACCAGACCCATGCCCAGCCGGTCCTCCGGCACAAAGGCCAGGGACACACCGGCCTGCTTGATTTGGAGAGGTGTCTTGCCCACCAGCTCCACGCCGTCCTTATCCTCAGGATGGCCGATGGGACGGTAGCGGATGGAAGCGCCGGGGGAGAGGGGCTGCAGGCCGGCAACGGACTCCAACAGCTCCTTCTGGCCGGAGCCGGCGATGCCGGCGATGCCCAGGATCTCGCCGCCCATGGCGGTGAAAGTCACGTTGTCCAGCCGCTTGACGCCCATGGCGTCGTAGACTGTCAGGTCCTTCACCTCCAGCCGGGGAGTGGGGTCCTTGGGGTCGGGCCGGTTGATATTCAGGGTGACGGCGTGGCCCACCATCATGTCCGTCAGCGCCTTGGGAGAGGTATCCTTCGTGGCCACGTCGCCCACGTATTTGCCCTTGCGGAGCACCGCCACCCGGTCGGAGACGTCCATGACCTCATGGAGCTTGTGGGTGATGATGACCATAGCCTTGCCGTCGGCCTTCATGTTCCGCATGACGCCGAAGAGCCGGTCGGTCTCCTGGGGGGTCAGGACGGCAGTGGGCTCATCCAGGATCAGGATGTCCGCGCCCCGGTAGAGGACCTTCACGATCTCCACCGTCTGCTTTTCAGAGACGGACATATCGTAGATCTTCTTATTGGGGTCGACCTGGAAACCGTATTTTTCGCAGATGGCCGTGATCTTGGCGGCGGCGGCTTTCAGGTCCAGCTTGCCCTCATCCTCCAGGCCCAGAACGATGTTCTCCGCCGCGGTGAACACGTCCACCAGCTTGAAATGCTGGTGGATCATACCGATGCCGTAGTTGAAGGCGTCTTTGGGAGAGGCGATGGTGACAGGCTTTCCGTTCACCAGGATCTCGCCCTCGTCGGGGAAGTAGATGCCGGCCAGCATGTTCATCAGCGTGGTCTTGCCGCTGCCGTTTTCTCCCAGCAGGGACAAGACCTCTCCGCGGTTGATGTCCAGGGAGACGCTGTCGTTGGCCACCACTTTCCCGAACCGCTTTGTGATGTTTCTCAATTGAACCGCTGCAACAGTTTCCAAGAAGACCATCCTTCCCGCCCAATCGGCATAAAATGGAGAGGCGCCGGAGAAACCGAAAGCCCGACGCCTGGAACCAAAGGTCGATATCTGTTTGCAGTATACCACGGATTTTTGTTCCTGTAAATCAAAAATGGCAAATTAATTGTGAGACCTGCACATATTTTTTTTGGAACCCCGCAATAGGTCGACCTATTTTGCACAAGAAGATAAGCAAGAGGGGACTGCCAAATGGCAGTCCCCTCTTTGGAACCGATTTTAAATTAGTTGTTGTTCAGCTCGGTGATGCCGTCGATGCGCAGAGCGAAGTAAGGAGCGGAGCGCAGGACAGACTCCTGGAAGGCACCGTCCACGATAGCCTCGCCGGCGTCATTGACCCAGTCGCCGTTGGTGTCCAGACCGAAGGCGGAGGTCACGTGACCGTCGCCGTCCACCTGATAGGAGCCGTCAGAAGCGGGCTGGCAGGTGAAGGTGGAGGTATCGAAGACCTTCAGGCTGCCGTCCTTGATGCCGGCCCAGGCGGCGTCAACGGCTTCCTGGGTGCCCTCGGCGCAGCTCTCGCCCAGGGCAGAGATCATCACGGCGCCGTCCTTCGCGCCGGTGGCGAAGTCGGTGGGGATCTCCTCGCCGGCAATGAGCTTCTCCAGAGTGGCCTTGTACAGGACAGACCAGTTGTTCTGGGCGGAGGTCAGAGCGGCGGTGGGAGCCACGGACAGCATGTCGATGTTGTAGCCCACGGAGTAGACTTCCTTGCCGGAGTCCTTCGCGGCCTGGACGGCGGAGGGAGCGCCGGTGGAGTCGGCGTGCTGGCCGATGATGACGCAGCCCTTAGCCATCAGAGCGTCGGCCACATTGCCCTCTGCAACGGGATCATACCAGCTGTTGGTGTACTGCACGTCCATGTGTGCCTCGGGGACGATGGACCGGATGCCCAGCAGGAAAGCGGTGTAGCCGCAGACCACCTCGGCATAGGGGAAGGCGCCGACGTAGCCGATGTAGGGATCGGACACCTTGCCGGCATCCATCAGTTCCTTGAGCTTCATGCCGGCGACGATGCCGGAGACGTAACGGGACTCATAAGTATAGGGGAACATGTTCTTGAAGTTGGCCAGGCCGGAGTTGGCAGCCATGTCGCCGGTGCAGGCGACGAAGGTCACGTCGGGATACTCCTCAGCGACAGCCTGCATATGCATCTGATGGCCGTAGGAATCGGAGAAGATGATGTTGCAGCCCTGCTCCGCCAGGTCAACGGCGGTATCCTGACAGGTCTCATCCTCAGGGATGTTGTACTTCATGACGATCTGGGAGTCGGGGATGCCCAGCTCCGCGCAGGCGGTCTTCAGGCCCTCGATGTGGGCGGCGTCATAGCCGGAGTTCTCATCGTGGACGCAGATCAGGCCGACCTTGACTTCAGCGCCGGTCTCCTCAGCGGGCTCGGTGGTGACGGGTTCTCCGGACTGGGCGGGCTCCTCAGCCTTATCGCCGCCGCAGGCAGCCAGGCTCAGGACCATCACCAGAGCGAGAAGCATTGCAAGGAACTTCTTCATTCTAAAAATCCTCCTTCAAATAATGATAGGGGCCGAGGACAAAAATGACCTCGTCTAATGCCATCATACAAGGTTGACCTTGAAAATTCAACTGAATTTTTACAATTTTATAAAAAAACAGGCTGGAATATTTCCGAAAAACGGAGCGAATTTTATCCAACCGGACGAAGTTGCGGAAATCTTCACAAAAAAGGAGAGCGGAAAAATCCGCTCTCCAGACAATTTTGACAGGTCGACCTATTTAGATATTACTGGGAAATGGAGGTGCCGGTCCGGCCGGCAATGCCGTCTTTGGCTTTCTCCAGCAGGGTGATGAGGGCGGTGCGGCCGGGCTTGGACTCGGCGAATTTCACCGCCGCCTGGACCTTGGGCAGCATGCTGCCGGGGGCGAACTGACCTTCGGCCTCGTACTGCCGGGCCTCCTCCGGCGTCAGCCGGTCCAGCCACTTCTGATCAGGCTTGCCAAAATTGATGGCCACCTTTTCCACGGCGGTGAGGATGATGAGGGCGTCCGCGTCCAGCTGCTCCGCCAGCAGCTCGGAGGCAAAGTCCTTGTCAATGACGGCACCGGCCCCCTTCAGATGGTTGCCTTCCGTCTTGTAGACCGGGATGCCGCCTCCGCCGCAGGCCACCACCACCTGGCCGGCGTCCATGATGGCCCGGATGGTTTCAATCTCCACGATGGACTTGGGCAGGGGAGAGGCCACACAGCGGCGCCAGCCCCGGCCGGCGTCCTCCATGACGCAGTTGCCCCGGCGGCGCATCTCCTCGGCCTCGGCCTCGGTCATGAAGGTGCCGATGGGCTTGGTGGGGTTCTGGAAGGCGGGGTCCGCCGGGTCCACCTCCACCTGGGTCAGGACGGTGGCCACCGGCTTGCGGATGCCCCGGTCCAGCAGCTCTTCCCGCAGGGAATTCTGCAGGTCGTAGCCGATATAGCCCTGGCTCATGGCGGTGCAGACGGACATGGGGGCGATGGGGTGGGTGGAATCCTCCCGGGAGAGGGTGGTCATGGCGATGTTGATCATGCCCACCTGAGGGCCGTTGCCGTGGGCCACCACCACTTCGTGGCCGTCCTCAATCAGGTCCACGATGGCCTTGGCCGTGTGCTTCACGGCCGCCATCTGCTCCGGCAGGTTTTTGCCCAGGGCATTGCCGCCCAGGGCGATGACGATACGTTTACCCATAATGGTGTATCCCCTCTTTTGATGATAGTAATTGGAACTATCCGATAGTTTTGGCGGGAATAATAAAACTATTCCCGCCAAAACATGCAATTTCAAAACCGAATCAGAAACGCTTGCGGCTGTCGGCGTTCTCCATGGCCATCAGGGCGGCCACGGGGTCCTTCACCTTGCTCATCATGATCATGGCGGCGATGACATAGGGCTTGTAGCTGGCCTGCTTGTACAGGGGTACCAGATACCGGTCGAACACGCTGCGGTCCACCTCGCCCTCGGGGCAGCTGAGGCCGGTGATATCGGCGGGCAGGCAGTGGAGGTACAGGGCCTTGCCGTCCTTGGTCCGCTTCATCATCTCCTCGGAGCAGGTCCAGTCCTTGTGCTGGGCGTTCTGGGCCAGCAGCTGCTGTTCCAGGGCGTCGATACCGGCCTTGTCGCCGGCCTGGTACAGCTGGGTGCGCTGCTCCATGGCGGCGAAGGGCGCCCAGCTCTTGGGATAAACGATGTCGGCGCCGTCGAAGGCCTCCTCCATGGTGGCGACCTTCTTGTAGGAGCCGCCGGTGGCCGCCGCGTTCTTCTTGGCAATCTCCTCCACCTCGGGCATCACGTCGTAGCCCTCGGGATGGGCCAGGACCACGTCCATGCCGAAGCGGGTCATCAGGCCGATGACGCCCTGAGGCACGGACAGGGGCTTGCCGTAGGAGGGAGAATAGGCCCAGGTCATGGCGATCTTCTTGCCCTTCAGGTTCTCCACGCCGCCGAACTCATGGATGATGTGCAGCATGTCGGCCATGCACTGGGTGGGGTGGTCCACGTCGCACTGCAGGTTCACCAGGGTGGGCTGCTGCTCCAGAATGCCGTCCCGGTAGCCCTCCTTCACGGCGTCCATGAAGGTCTTCTGATACTTGTGGCCCTCGCCGATGAACATATCGTCCCGGATGCCGATGACGTCGGCCATGAAGGACACCATGTTGGCGGTCTCACG
>CAMCDX010000090.1 GCA_945873695.1 uncultured Clostridia bacterium
TTCCTACATTAGGGGGCTCTTTGTCTATTGTCCGTTTTTACTGGACCTGTTCAGATTAACAGGGGCTTTTTTAATTGATCAAAGGTGCAGGACCCGGTCACGGATCTCCTGGGTCCGACCCTGATTCCAGAACTGGGTCCCGATGTAGCCGCAGGTCCGGCGGGCTACATTCATCTTATCCTGGTCCGTGTTGCCGCACTTGGGGCACCTCCAGATCAGTTTGCCGTTCTCCTCCGCGATCTGGATCTCGCCGTCCCAGCCGCAGACCTGGCAGTAGTCGCTCTTGGTGTTCAGCTCGGCGTAGATGATGTTGTCGTAGATGAACTTCATCACTTCCAGAACGGCAGGGATGTTGTTCTGCATATCGGGGACCTCCACATAGCTGATGGCGCCGCCGGGGCTGAGGTGCTGGAACTGGGCCTCGAATTTCAGCTTGTCGAAGGCGTTGATCTCCTCCGTCACATGGACATGGTAGCTGTTGGTGATATAGCCCTTGTCGGTAATGCCGGGGATGATGCCGAACCGGCGCTGGAGGCACTTGGCGAACTTGTAGGTGGTGGATTCCAGAGGCGTGCCGTAGAGGGAGTAGTCAATGTTCTCCACCGTCTTCCACTCTTTGCACTTATCGTTCATCTTCTGCATGATGCTCAGTGCGAAGGGGGTGGCGGCAGGATCAGTGTGGCTCTTGCCGGTCATGTACTTCACGCACTCATAGAGGCCGGCATAGCCCAGGGAGATGGTGGAGTAGCCGTTGTAGAGCAACTTGTCGATGACCTCGCCCTTCTCCAAGCGGGCCAGGGCACCGTACTGCCACAGGATGGGAGCCACATCAGAGACGGTGCCGCGCAAACGCTCGTGGCGGCAGCGCAGCGCCCGGTGGCACAGCTCCAGACGTTCTTCAAAGATGCTCCAGAACTTCTCCGTGTTGCCGCCGGAAGAAAGGGCCACGTCCGGAAGGTTGATGGTGACCACGCCCTGGTTGAACCGGCCGTAGTACTTGTGCTTGCCCGGCTCGTAGTTGCCGGCGTTGGCGATGTTGCCGATGCCCGCGTCGGTGAAGCGGTCCGGCGTCAGGAAGGAGCGGCAGCCCATGCAGGTGTACACGTCGCCCTTGAGCTCCAGCATCTTCTTCTCGGAGATGTAGTCGGGCACCATGCGGCGGGCGGTGCACTTGGCGGCCAGCTCCGTCAGATACCAGTAGGGGTCGCCCTCGTGGATGTTGTCCTCTTCCAGCACGTAGATCAGCTTGGGGAAGGCGGGGGTGATCCACACGCCGTCCTCATTCTTCACGCCCTGGTAGCGCTGCTCCAGGGTCTCCTCGATGATGAGGGCCAGGTCCTTCTTCTCCTGCTCGTTCTTGGCCTCCCCCAGGTACATGTACACGGTGACGAAGGGGGCCTGTCCGTTGGTGGTCAGCAGGGTCAGCACCTGGTACTGGATGGTCTGGACGCCCCGGCGGACCTCGTCCCGCAGCCGGGCCTCCACCAGCTCAGAGAGCTTCTCCTCGCCGGGGTCCACGCCGATGGCGGCCATCTCCTGCTCCACCACCTTGCGCAGCTTCTTCCGGCTCACGTCCACGAAGGGCGCCAGATGGGCCAGGGAGATGGACTGGCCGCCGTACTGGTTGGAGGCCACCTGGGCGATGATCTGGGTGGCGATGTTGCAGGCGGTGGAGAAGCTGTGGGGCCGCTCAATGAGGGTGCCGGTGATGACGGTGCCGTTCTGGAGCATGTCCTCCAGGTTCACCAGGTCGCAGTTGTGCATGTGCTGGGCATAGTAATCCGAGTCGTGGAAATGGATGATGCCCTCCCGGTGGGCCTCCACGATGTCCGGGGGCAGCAGCAGACGCTCGCTCAGGTCCCGGGAGACCTCGCCGGCCATGTAGTCCCGCTGGGTGGAGTTCACCACCGGGTTCTTGTTGGAGTTCTCCTGCTTGGCCTCCTCGTTGCAGCACTCGATGAGGCTGAGGATCTTCTCGTCGGTGGTGTTGCTCTGGCGCACCAGGGAGCGGGTGTAGCGGTAGGTGACGTAGTTCTTGGCCACCTCATAGGCGCCGTGGGCCATGATCTGGTACTCCACCAGGTCCTGGATCTCCTCCACCGAGGGAGAGCGGTTCATCTTCATGCAGCTGAGCTCCACGAACTCCGCGATGCGCCGGATCTGGAGCGGCGTCATCCGGGCGCCTTCCTCCACGCTCTCATTGGCCTTGGTGATGGCCGCGATGATCTTATCAATATGAAAATCGACCTCTGTTCCGTTGCGCTTGATGACAGTCATATTCCTTACCCTCGTTCTTTCTCTCTCCCGCTGTCCGACAGAGCATATTTTGTGATGGCTCTATTATATTCCACAAGATATAGGCGTTTCTGTTGCACTTATCACTTTAACAAAAATTCCTGATTTGTCTAGATGGAATATTTCATAAGAATTGCCCCTGATTTTCTCCATCCTTGTCCACCTTTCAGAATTTCCATTTTCCTATTGAATCCATAGGCTGAATTTGGTATAAATGGTTATACCGTTTTTAGCGAAAAAAGGGGTGACAACATGGAACTGGACATCGACGAGGCCCTGGGCTATCTGGGCGCCGGACGGGGCGCGCCGGAATCGCTGCGTCGGCAGGCGGCGGAGGCTGCGGCGGAGCTCACCGCCGCGGTGCGGCCCCGGTACACCTATCGGGTCTTTTCCCTGGAGCGGAAGGGTGATTCCTATCTCCTGCCGGAGGCGGGCATCACCCTCACCGGCGCCACCGCCGGAACCATGCTGCCCCAGTGTGACCAGGCGGTGCTGCTGGCCTGCACCCTGGGCACGGCCTTCGACGCCATGCTGCGGACGGAGCAGGCCCGGGACATGGCCCGTGCGGCCATTCTGGACGCCTGCGGCAGCGCCTGGGTGGAGGCCGGCTGCAACGAAGCGGAACGGGAACTGGCGGGCCGGCTGCCGGGGCGGTTCCTCACCGACCGATTCAGCCCCGGCTACGGAGACCTGTCCCTGACGCTCCAGCCCGCCATCTGTACCGCTCTGGACGCTCAGCGGCGCATCGGCGTTCATGTGACGAGCAGCTTGCTGCTGAACCCCGCCAAGTCCGTCACGGCGGTCATCGGCCTGTCGGACAGACCCCAGGTGGCCCGCATCCGGGGCTGCGCCTACTGTACCATGAGAGAGACCTGCGCTCTGCGCAAGGGAGGAAAACACTGTGGGAATTGACTTTAAAAACCAACTCGTCATTCTGGACGGCGCCATGGGCACCGTTCTTCAGCAGCGGGGCCTGCCTCCCGGCGGCCAGCCGGAGTTGCTGAACCTGACCCAGCCGGAGCTGCTGGATTCCGTTTACAAGGAGTACATCGCCGCCGGCAGCCAGATCATCTACGCCAACACCTTCGGCGCCAACGGCTTAAAGCTCCGCCGCACCGGACACACGGTAGAGGAGGTCGTCTCCGCCGCCATCCGGGTGGCGAAAAACGCCGCCTCCGGCACCCTGGTGGCGCTGGACGTAGGGCCTCTGGGGGAGCTGCTGGAGCCCATGGGCAGCCTGACCTTCGAGGCGGCCTATGACTTGTTCCGGGAGATGATGGAGGCCGGCGCCCGGGCCGGGGCCGATCTGGTGGTCATCGAGACTATCACCGACCTCTACGAGGCCAAGGCCGCCCTGCTGGCGGCCAAGGAGGCCACCAGCCTGCCGGTGTTCGTCACCATGTCCTTCGACGAGAGTGGCCGCACCTTTACCGGCTGCACCGTGGCCTCCATGGCTCACACCCTGGAGGGCCTGGGGGCCGACGCCATCGGGCTGAACTGCTCCCTGGGGCCGGACCTGCTGGCGCCGCTGCTGAAGGAGCTGTGCGAGAACACCCGCCTGCCGGTGATCGCCAAGCCCAACGCGGGCCTGCCGGACCCGGTGGACGGCCACTATGATATGGGCCCCGAGGCCTTCGCCGCCGCCCTTCTCCCCTGCGTGGAGGCGGGCGTCACCATCGTGGGTGGCTGCTGCGGCACCTCGCCGGATTACATCCGGGCCCTGAAGGCCGCCGTGGCGGGCAAGACTCCCGCCCCCCGGACCTATGACCATACCGGTTTCATCTGCACCCCGGTATGCCCCTGCCGCCTGGACGGCGTCCGGGTCATCGGAGAGCGGGTGAACCCCACCGGCAAGAAGCGGTTCCAGCAGGCGCTGCTGGAGGACGATCTGGACTATATTTTAGATGTGGCTGTCCAGCAGGAGGACGCTGGGGCTGACATTCTGGACGTGAACGTGGGCTATCCCGGCGTAGACGAGGTGTCCATGCTGCCCCGGGTGGTGAAAAAGCTCCAGAGCGCCGTGTCCCTGCCCTTGCAGCTGGACTCGTCCAACCCCGACGCCCTGGAAGCGGGCCTCCGGGTCTACAATGGCAAGGCGGCGGTGAACTCCGTCAACGGAGAGCGGTCGGTTCTGGAACGTGTCTTGCCCATTGTAAAGAAGTACGGCGCCGCTGTGGTGGGTCTGGCCCTGGACAAAGGCGGCATCCCCCAGACGGCGGAGGGCCGGGTGGCCATCGCCCGCCGCATTCTGGATGTTGCCCTGGCCCACGGCATCCCCAGGGAGGACCTGTGGATCGACTGCCTCACCCTGACGGTCTCCGCCCAGCAGGACCAGGCGGCGGAGACTCTGAAGGCCGTCCGTACCGTCCGCCACGAGTTGGGCCTCCAGACGGTGCTGGGGGTGTCCAACATCTCCTTTGGTCTGCCCAACCGCCCTCTCATCACCCAGAGCTTCCTGACCCAGGCCATGGCCGCCGGACTGACGCTGCCCATCATCAACCCCAACCAGAAGGAAATGATGGACGCGGTGGCAGCCTACAAGGTCCTCTCCGGCCAGGACCGGGAGTGCCGGGACTATGTGGTCCGATTCGCCGGGGCCTCCCCTGCCGTCCAGGCGGCTCCCGCGCCAAGCGGGGAGTTGACCCTGGAGGACGCCATCATCCGGGGATTGAAGGCCGACGCCGGAAAGCTGGCGAAAAAAGCTTTGGAGACGGAGGACGAGCTCTCCCTGGTAGAGAACCGCCTGATTCCCGCTCTGGACAAAGTGGGCGAAGGCTATGAGCAGGGCAAGGTGTTCCTGCCCCAGCTTCTCTCCGCCGCCCAGGCCGCCCAATCCGTGTTTGAGGTCATTCGGACCTCCATCGCCGAAAAAGGCGGTACGCCGGTGAAGAAGGGCCGTCTGGTCATCGCCACCGTCCAGGGAGATATCCACGACATCGGCAAAAACATCGTCAAGACCGTACTGGAGAACTACGGCTACGAGGTCCTGGACCTGGGCCGGGACGTACCGCCGGAGACGATTTTACAGGCTGTTCAGGAAAAGGATGTAAAGCTGGTAGGCTTGTCAGCCCTGATGACCACCACCCTGCCCGCCATGGAAAAGACCATCCAGGCGCTCCGCACCCTGCCCCAGCCGCCGGTCACTTTCGTAGGCGGGGCGGTGGTGACGTCGGAGTACGCCAGGAAGATAGGCGCCGACTACTACGCCAAGGACGCCCGCCAGTCGGTGGAGATTGCCAGAAAGGTGCTGGGATAATGGACATTCGCACGTATTTGTCGCAGGGAAAGCCCCTGCTGTTCGACGGCGCCATGGGCACCTGCTTTGCCGCCCTGTCCGGCCGCGGGTCGGAGCGGTGCGAGCTGGCCAACCGGGATCACCCCGAGGAGATCACCGCCATCCACAAGTCCTATCTGGACGCCGGCTGCCGGGCCATCACCACCAATACCTTCTCTGTTGGCGCTGACCTGGCCGCCGGGGACGGGGACCTGGCCCGGGAGCTGATCGCCGCCGGCTGCCGCCTGGCGAAGGAAGCGGCGGCGGGCTATGAGGACGCCTTCATCTTTGCCGGTATGGGCCCCGCTCCCCAGGACACGCCCCTCTTTCCGACCCAGATCTACCAGCGGCAGGCGGACCTGTTTTTGGACCAAGGGATGACCTGCTTTCTGGTGGAGACCCTGTCCTCCGATGACGGCATTTCGGAGCTGGCCCGCTATCTCAAGGAGCGCTGTCCTGACGCCTTTTTGCTGGTGTCCTATGCTGTGGACGCCAGTGGCTTCACCCGGGCGGGTCTCCGGGGCGAGCAGCTCTTCCGCCGTACCGCCGACCTGGCGGAGGTGGATGCCGTGGGCTTCAACTGCGTCTCCGGCCCCCACCACCTGCTGCAGTTCATCCGAACACTGGACCTGACCGGAGTCACGCTGTCCGTCATGCCAAACGCCGGCTATCCCACTGTCCTGGGCCACCGCGCTGTGTTCCAGGGCCAGCCGGAGTACTTCGCCCAGCAGCTGGTCCAGATCGTCCAGGCAGGCGCCGCCATCGTGGGCGGCTGCTGTGGCACCACACCGGTCCATATGGCCCGGGCCGCTGAGGCCCTGGCCCATCCCCTGCCCCCCGCTGTCCCGGCCCGGGACGCGGCTCCCGCTCAGGTCGGCGGCGACGCCGCCAACTCCCTGTGGGACAAGCTGGAGGCCGGAAAACGGGTCATCGCCGTGGAGCTGGACCCGCCGGTGGACGACGACAGTGCCGCCTTCCTGAAGGGCGTCCGCGCCCTGGGGGACGCCGGGGCCGACGCGGTGACCATTGCCGACTGCCCCATCGGCCGCCCCCGGGCAGACAGCAGCCTGCTGGCCTGCAAGATCAAACGGGAGCTGGGGGTGGAGCCCCTGCCCCACATGACCTGCCGGGATCGGAACCTGAACGCCACCAAGGCGCTGCTGCTGGGACTCTCCATGGAGGGTGTCCACAACGTGCTGCTGGTCACCGGCGACCCCATCCCCACTGAAAACCGGGATGAGGTGAAAAGCGTGTTCAACTTCAACTCCCGGAAGCTGGCCCGATACGTCAGTGGTTTGAACGAGACAACTCTGCGGACTCCCTTCCGCATCTACGGCGCGCTGAACCTGAACGCACGGAACTTCGCCCAGCAGCTGAAAATGGCTCAGGAAAAAGAGGAATTCGGCGTCTCCGGCTTCCTGACCCAGCCAGTCCTGTCGGCGGAGGCCCTGGAAAATCTGAAGCTTGCCAGGGAAACCCTGCGCGGCAAGATCCTGGCGGGTATCTTCCCGGTGATCAGCCATCGCAACGCCTGCTTTTTGAACAACGAAATCGCCGGCATGCGGGTGTGCGACGAGATCATCGCATTATATGAAGGCAAGGACCGGGCGGAGGCTGAGGACCTGGCGGTGGCCATCTCCGCGGAGATCGGACGGCAAACCGCCCCCTTCTCCGACGGCTTTTATCTCATGACGCCCTTCCGCCGTGTGGAGCTGATGACCCGGATCATCCGGGAACTGCCATAAGAAAACGGTGAGTATCGAAAGGATACTCACCGTTT
>CAMCDX010000091.1 GCA_945873695.1 uncultured Clostridia bacterium
ACGGTGAGTATCGAAAGGATACTCACCGTTTTTCATACCATGTCCGCAATTTGGTCATCCATCGACGCAGAGGCTTGAACAGCACCAGCGCAATGGCAAAGTTGCCCCCGCCGTGGACCAGGTCCATGGGGATCCCCGCCATCCACCAGCTGACTGCCGCCGCCCATCCGCCGCTGATCCAATACACCAGGGCACACAGGGCACCAAAAAGCAAGCCAAAGCAGCCGGACAGCAGCGCCCAGCCCAGGGCGGACTCCATTTTCCGAAACGCCCTGGCCAGGCAAAACAGCACCAGCCAGACATACAGGTAGCAAACCGCCCAAAGGCCTATGCCCCAGACAGCCCATTCCAGAAACACGTACAGATAGACCGCGTACAGCCCCTGCCAGCCGAAGCACACCGCCAGCACCATCACCAGCAGAGACACCGGCTCGAGGTTGGGCAGCTGGACCATGGCCATTTTCAGGGCAAAGATCATCGCTCCCAGCAGGCTGAACAGCACTGCCCGCCGGGCAGACAGTCTCCCCTGCCCCATATCAGCCCACAGTATAGGTCCAGATGTACACGGCTCCGTCTTCCAGTACCACACCGTCGGCACCGGTCTGGGCATCCTCTCCGTCGCAGGAGAGTCTCCACCAGCCGCCGTCGTTCTCATAGCTGGCAGTCTCACCGTCCACCGTGTCCACAAACAGGCCGTACTGGCTTTCCGTGCCGGAAATGAGACCCGCTTCCTCCAGAAGCGGACCCAGGTATTCCTCATCGGTATCATAGGCAAAGGAGTCGGTGGCGCCGTCCTTATGGACCACTTCCACCGTGATGTGCTTTTCTCCCTCCGCCGGTTCAGGCCGGCTGGTCCGCCAGACTGTAAACATCAATACCGCCAGCAGGCAGAACACCGCCGCGCCGGCCAGAAGCTTGTGCTGTTTTTTCATAATTTCTCTCTTTTCTCTTTAGGATGCTTTATTATAGCCGACAGATCTGTTTTTTTCAACCCGGGATCCCCGTCTTTTTTCGCGGGCAATTTTTTCCGACAAAAATCCGCATATTTCTCTCGTTTCAACACAAGCTATGTCTGCGATACCCAGAAAGCCCAATGGCAAAACAAATTTGATGAAAAGGAGAAAATGAGTTATGTCTAGCAAGAGCAACAACAAGATCAACGTCCCCGAGGCCCGTGCGGCTATGGACAAGTTCAAGATGGAGGCTGCCGCCGAGGTCGGCGTCAACCTGAAGGAAGGCTACAACGGCGATCTGACCTCCCGCGAGGCCGGCTCCGTCGGCGGCCAGATGGTCAAGAAGATGATCGAGTCTTACGAGAAGTCCCTGTAACTTCCCGCTGGAGTCAAAAGGAGGACCGGCTCAGGCCGGTCCTCCTTTTTCCTTTCGCGTCTGCTCCGCCAGAAGGTCCGCCAGGGTGTAGCGGTCGATGTAGTCGTTCACCACGGCGTACAATCCCGCCCAGAACCCCAGCGTGGAGCACTCGCCGCACCGCTGACACACATTCTCCGGCCCCTCCAGACAGGCCACCGGCGCCAGGTTCCCCTCCGTCAGCCGCAGAATGCTGCCTACTGTGTAGTCCTCCGGCCGCTTCGCCAGGCGGTAGCCGCCCTGGGCTCCCCGACCGCTGCGGAGCATCCCCGCTTTGGCCAGCAGACCGGCGATCTGCTCAGAATACTTCATGGAGATCCCCTGCCGGGCCGCCACGTCCTTCAGGGATACATAGCCCTCGCCGTCGTGGGCGGCGATATCGGTCATCAGCCGCAGGGCATACCGCCCCTTGGTGGATATCTTCATCTTTCCCGCCTCCTTTTCAATTCCTATTTTGCCATAGGAAAACTATGATTTCAAGTCTTTTGGATCGATTTGAAAGGAATTGACAGTTGCCCATTTTTCCCTTAAAATAGGTACGACTTTTCAAGAACACGAGAGGAGCAAATAATCATGGATTACGCGAAAGAATCCCTGCGGCTGCATTACGAATGGAAGGGCAAGCTGGAAGTGACGCCCCGGGCGGCAGTGGACAGCAAGGAGGCCCTGTCCCTGGCCTACACCCCCGGCGTGGCCCAGCCCTGCCTGGAGATTCAGAAGGATATCAACAAGAGCTACGAACTGACCCGCCGTTGGAACACCGTGGCAGTGGTCACCGACGGCACTGCCGTTCTGGGCCTGGGCGACATCGGCCCCGAGGCCGGTATGCCCGTCATGGAGGGCAAGTGCGTCCTCTTCAAGGCCTTCGGCGGCGTGGACGCCATCCCCCTGTGCGTCCGCAGCAAGGACGTAGACGACATCGTCAACACCGTGGCTCTGCTGGCTGGGTCCTTCGGCGGCGTGAACCTGGAGGATATCTCCGCCCCCCGGTGCTTTGAGATCGAGCGGAAGCTGAAGGAGCGCTGCGATATCCCCATCTTCCACGACGACCAGCACGGCACCGCCGTCATCACCCTGGCGGGTCTGACCAACGCTCTGAAGGTTGTGGGCAAGAAGGCGGAGGACGTGCGCATCGTCATCAACGGCGCCGGCGCCGCCGCCATCTCCATCACGAAGCTGCTACTCTCCGCGGGTTTCCCCCACATCACCCTGTGTGACCGCAAGGGCGCCATCTACGCCGGCCGGGAGGGTCTGAACTGGATCAAGGAGGAGATGGCCCAGGTCACCAATCCCGCCAGGCAATCCGGCTCCCTGGCGGACGTGCTGGTGGGTGCCGACGTGTTCATCGGCGTTTCCGCCCCCAATTCCGTCACCACCGATATGGTAAAGACCATGAACAAGGACGCCATCATCTTCGCATGCGCCAACCCCACACCGGAGATCTTCCCTGACGACGCCAAGGCCGGCGGTGCCGCCGTCTGCGCCACGGGCCGCAGCGACTATCCCAACCAGATCAATAACGTTCTGGCCTTCCCCGGCATCTTCCGGGGCGCTTTGGACGCTCGGGCCAGCGACATCAACGACGAAATGAAGATCGCCGCCGCCCACGCCCTGGCGGACCTTATTGGCGACGACCTCTCCGCGGACTACATCATTCCCGCAGCCTTCGACCCCCGGGTGAGGGACGCGGTGGCCTCCGCGGTGAAGCAGGCTGCCTATGACTCCGGCGTGGCCCGGATCTGACCCGCGAGAGTTCCGAAAAAAGCGAACACGGCGGAGGGCTTTTCCCTCCGCCGTTTCCATTATCCATTTTTCTGGATGCGCCGGTCCAGGCGGCCCATGAGCAGCGCCAGCAGGAACCCGCCGCCGCAGCACAGGGCGGACACCAAAATCTCCCACAGGCCGGCATACCGGGCGGGGATGATGACCAGAGTGGAGGCCAGGACGATACCCAGGATACCGTGGAAGGCCACGGAATAATGGGCCTGGAAGAACCAACTCACCAGCCGGGCCAGGAGGACGACGGTCAGCAGCATCCCCGGCAGACTGGCGGACAGCACCATCACGTCCAGGCTGGCCAGGCCCTCCAGCATGGGCTCATAGAGCCCCAGGGCCATCAGCACCGACGAGGTGGTCATCCCCGGGATCACCACCCCCATGCCCCACAGCACGCCGCAGAAGTTATACCACCAGAACCCGGGCGCAACGGTCACCTCCGCCACCCGGCTCACATAGTACAGACCGGCAAATACCGCCAGGGCGCACACAAGCAGGCTCACCCAGGACGCGTCGGAGCGCCCCTCCTTCCCCGCTTCCCGGAACAGGGCGGGCACCGTGCCCAGGATCAGGCCAATGAACAGCCAGATGGTGGCGGTCTCCGAACAGTCCATGCAGGCGGAGATGCCTTTGGCCAGTCCCAGGAACCCTACGCACCAGCCCAGAGCAATGGGCGGAAACCAGACCCAGTACCTGGGAATGGCCTGCCGGGGATGGGTCAGCACCTCCATGAAGGGACGGTAGATGTCGAACACCACCGCCAGCACGCCCCCGGACACGCCGGGCAGGATGGCTCCCGCGCCGATGAGGAGCCCGCACAGCAGGTCCCGCAGCCAGCGGAGCATGAAATTTTGGTCCTTCGGTCTTTTCGTCTTCCCGGCCTCCTCATCGTTTTTTCACGGAACGATAATAGCAGTTTTGCCCCGGGCTTGCAATCCGATTCAAATAGGTTTTTTCCCGAAAAAGAAAAATTTTTGTTGACAATTCGCCTCCAAGCGAGTAAACTACGTTCCATCAAGTTCATACCGCAAAGACGATGAAGAGAAGAGTAAGCAGGCAGATACGTCACAGAGAGCCTCGGATGGTGGGAAGAGGTACAAAAGGGCTTGCCGAACATGGTCTCGGAGTTGCGTGACCGACCGCTTCCGCATAGGTCACGACGTGAGCGCACGTCACAGCGCAGGAGTGTGCTGGCACTCTCAAAGGCCGCTTCCGTGAGGCAGCGGCGAAGCAAGGTGGTACCGCGGCGTATTTGATACGTTCGCCCTTGAAGCTGATCGCTTCAAGGGCTTTTTTGTTGCCCAAAACAAAATGAAAAGGAGCTCGATACCGTGAGCGAATCCATCATCCAGATCCGCCATCTGACCAAGACCTTCGGCGACGGCGACGGCGCCGTCCACGCTCTGGAGGACATCAATCTGGACATCCGGCAGGGCGAGATCTTTGGCATCATCGGCCTGTCCGGCGCCGGCAAAAGCACCCTGGTCCGGTGCATCAACCTGCTGGAGCGGCCCACCTCCGGCAGCGTGGTGGTCGACGGCAGGGAAATGACCGGCCTGTCCGAAAAGGAGCTGCGGCTGGCCCGGCGGGATGTGACCATGATCTTCCAGAGCTTCAATTTGCTGATGCAGCGGACCTGTTTGAAAAATGTCTGCTTCCCCATGGAGCTCTGCGGCGTTCCCGCCGCCCAGGCAAAGAAACGTGCCCAGGAACTGCTGGAGATCGTAGGGCTTGGAGACAAGGCCAATGCCTATCCCTCCCAGCTCTCCGGCGGCCAGAAGCAGCGGGTGGCCATTGCCCGGGCCCTGGCCACAGATCCCAAGGTACTCCTCTGTGACGAGGCCACCTCCGCCCTGGACCCCACCACCACCGCCTCTATTCTGGCCCTGCTGAAGGACCTGAACCAGAAGCTGGGGGTTACCGTGGTGGTCATCACCCACCAGATGAGCGTCATTGAGGAGATCTGTTCCCGGGTGGCCATTCTGGACGGTGGTGTGGTGGCGGAGCAGGGGGCCGTGGAGGAGATCTTCTCCAACCCCAAGACCGACGCCGCCCGGCGGCTGGTCTACCCCGGCGGCGTCAGCGCAGCCCAGTACCCCGCCAGCACCCGGGCGGTACGTGTGGCTTTCAACGGCGGCACCGCCTACCAGCCCCTCATCGCCTCTCTCGCCATCGACTGCGGCGTGAAGGTGAACATTTTGGGCGCCGACACCCGGAACATTGACGGCAAGGCCTTCGGCACCATGCTGCTGGGCCTGCCGGAGGACCCCAACGAGGCCGCCAAGGCCCTGAGCTACATCCGTTCCCAGCCCAACGTGACCGCGGAGGAGGTGGAATACCATGGCTGAGATCTTTACCGCCGCCTTTTGGGCGAAATACGGCGACCTCCTGCTGGAGAACACCTGGGACACCCTGGTGATGGTGGTCATCTCCACGGTGTTCGCCTACCTCATCGGCCTGCCTCTGGGCGTGCTGCTGGTGATGACCCAGGAACACGGCATCCGACCCAACAAGTGGATCAACCGCATCCTGGGCTGGATCATCAATGTGGGCCGGTCCCTGCCCTTCATCATTCTGATGATTGCCATCATGGACTTTACCAAGCTCATCGTGGGCACCAAGATCGGCGTCAAGGGCGCCATCGTGCCCCTGGTAGTGTCCGCCGCTCCCTTCATTGCCCGCATGGTGGAGACCTCCCTGATGGAGGTGGATGCCGGCGTCATTGAGGCGGCTCAGTCCATGGGCGCCTCCACCTTCCAGATCATCTGGAAGGTCTACCTGCCGGAGTCCCGGCCCTCCCTGGTGCTGGGCGGTGCCATCTCCATCGTCACCATCCTGGCCTACACTGCCATCGCCGGTGCCGTGGGTGCCGGCGGCCTGGGCGACCTGGCCATTCGGTACGGCTATAACCGCAAGATCCCATCCATGATGCTGGTGACGGTGATTCTCATTATCGTCCTGGTGCAGATCATTCAATCCGTTTTCAGCTGGTTGTCGAAACACATCGACAAGCGTTTGAAATAAAAACACAATGAAATTGGAGGAAAGAATCATGAACAAGAAGTTTTTCGCACTGGTCCTGGCACTGGTGCTGGTCCTGTCCCTCACCGCCTGCGGCGAGAAGGCCCCGGCTGACACCAGCACGGATACCAAGGCACCCACCGAGTCCGCCGAGCCCACCGTTCTGAAGGTGGCAGCCTCTCCCACCCCCCACGCCGAAATCCTGGCCCAGGTGAAGGACGTCCTGGCCGAACAGGGCATCGACCTGCAGATCCATGAGTATGGCGACTATGTGGTGCCCAACACCGCTGTGGAGGAAGGCGACGAGGACGTCAACTACTTCCAGCATCAGCCTTACCTGGACCAGTTCAATGAGGAGAACGGCACCCATCTGGTGAGCGTGGCCGCCATCCACTACGAGCCCTTCGGCATCTATCCCTGCAAGACCGATTCCCTGGAGGCCCTGCCCGACGGCGCTACCGTGGCCGTGCCCAACGACGCCACCAACGAGGCCCGTGCCCTGCAGCTGCTGGCTTCCAACGGCCTGATCGAGATCGATCCCAGCGCCGGTCTGAAGGCTACCCCCAACGACATCACCAGCAATCCCAAGAACCTGCAGTTCGTGGAGCTGGAAGCCGCCATGGTCCCCAATGTGACCACTGAGGTGGACATCGCCGCCATCAACGGAAACTACGCCCTGCAGGCCGGCTTCTCTTCCGCCAACGATGCCATCGCCCTGGAGGACGCTGACTCCGAGGCCGCCCAGACCTACGCCAACATCATCGTGGTAAAGGAAGGCAATGAGAACAACCCTGCCGTCCTGGCTCTGGTGGAGGCCCTGAAGTCCGACGCCGTCCGGGATTACATCAACGAGACCTATAACAACAACGTGCTGCCCATCTTCTGATCCGCTTTTTGAAACGGACTCCCGGTTTAAAGGCCGGGAGTCCGTTTCAGCTTGTCGAAAAACGTCTGCTTAAAGCAACTAGGTTGCATTTTGCAGGGGGAGTACGAGGGGGCGGGAGCC
>CAMCDX010000092.1 GCA_945873695.1 uncultured Clostridia bacterium
CACCCCACTTATTAGATAGTATATCATACTGTCTAACAAATGGGGTGCAGTTCACTGGCAGGCTGTCGGCTTATTTCATTCATGGATGGACACGCCGGGCTTTTCCGCCTCTGTGATAGACATGCCCGTGGACCTGGGCGGTTTTATCTCACGGCAGGCGGCAGGCTGCCCACACCGCATTGTGGTCGGAGAGCTCCTCTCCGGTGAAGGCGGCCAGGGCGGAGCCGGGCAGGGCGAAGCCGCAGTCCGCCCGGCTGGTGGAGATGGTGCGGCTGTCCGTAGGCTCCAGGTCCCGCAGCAGCAGCCAGTCCAGCCGCAGGTCCAGGTGGCCGCCGCCGGGCAGGGGCTTGCGGCGGGTGAGAATGGGCTGGTCCGGCATGGCCCGGTAGCCGGCGGCCTCCGCGGCAGGCAGACAGCCCTCCCAGGCGGCTACGTCCTCCAGACAGCGCCGCTGAAGTTCGGGACTGCCGGCGATCTCCTGGATGGCGTCCTTGTCCCGGCCGTCGAAGGTGTTGGTGTTCAGGTCACCGCCCAGGGCCACGGGCATGCCCGGGAACAGCTTGTCGGCGGCGGTCAGGATGGTCTCCAGCTGGGCCTGGCGGCCGGGGCCGTGGGTGCGGTTCTCCAGATGAATGGTGCCCACGCCTACGCTCCGGCCCGCCACATCCAGCTCCGCCAGGATGGCAAGACGGCCGCCGATGCGGCGCTGGCGGTCAAAGTACCAGTTGTACTGCTCCGGCAGACGGACGACCCTCGCCCGCTTGATGGGCCAGCGGGAGAAGATGGCGTTGCCGTGGAAGCCCTTTTTGTCCTGGCCGTTCACCAGCTCGATGAACTCCAGACCGAAGACGTAGTTCATGCCCAGCCGCTCCGCCAGCTCCCGGGCAGTATCCTTCTGGCCGGAGCGGACGCAGCCGTCGTCCAGCTCGTTGGCAAGGATGACGTCGAAGGGCCGGGCGGCGGGACAGGTCTCCAGAAAGTCTCCCAGCTCTGCCAGGTGGACGCCTCGCTCCATGTTGAACACCAGGATACCGAGACTGTCCGGCACTGCCTGGGGTGGGGGGACGAGGTTGTGGACTTCCGCCTGGGAGAACTGGGGGATCATGGCCATGACCTGGTCCTGGGAAGTGCTGTCCAGCAGAGCGCCGAGGCGCTGGCGCTCCTCATTGGGGATGCCGTTCATCTGAGAACGCCTCCTTGTTCCGTGAAATTTTCCGGGCGGCGGCAATGTCTGCCCGGAAGCACGATATCGCAAACGTTTTCGTTCAATATACATACATTATCATTTGTTCAGGGAAATTGTCAACAGACATTTTATGTTTTTCAAAACGTTTTGACAGTATAGACTGCATAGGGCGCATCTTGTTTTTGCGCAAACGTTTAAATGAAAAAACGGAAGGGGAAAGCGCCGCCCCATTGTGCGGGAAGGCGGTTTGTGGTATGATAGTGCCATCTGAACAAGGAGGAACCTCTCATGGTAACATTGGCACAGCGGATCGAGGAATTGCGCACCGGGCGGGAACTGAGCCGCCCGGCGCTGGCGGCGGCCCTGGGCTTCCCCAGGACGGCGATCGAAAAGTTTGAAACCGGGCGGCAGACCCCCACCCAGGCCCAGCAGGAGAAGCTGGCGGCCTACTTCGGCGTTTCCACGGCCTACCTCCGGGGCGAGGCGGACCAGATGGGCGACTGGATGGACGGCGCTTTCCAGGAGACGGCGGCCCCCGCCCCGGCTCCGGCCCCCAGACGGGCGGCCAAGGCCGCTGTCCGGGAGGCGGCGGAGGAGAGCAGTGTGTTCGACGCCTTTTTGAACAGCAAGAAGTTCCAGGAGCACCTGCGCACCGCCGTGCTGGACGCGCTGCGTACCCCGGAGGGCCAGGCTCTGCTGGCAAAGGCCATTCGGAACAGCGGAAAGTGACGGCCATGGAGATCGAGCGGAAATTCCTGGTGGACCGTCTGCCCGAAGAGGTCTCCGCCTGTCCAGGCACCCCCATCCAGCAGGCCTATCTTTGCCGGGAGCCGGTGGTCCGGGTCCGGCGGCAGGGAGAGCGCCGGGTGCTGACCTGCAAGGGCACCGGGCTGCTGGCCCGGGAGGAATTTGAGCAGGAACTGACGGAGACGGTCTACGACCGCCTGCTGGCCAAGGCCGAGGGCGGGCGACTGTCCAAGGTCCGCCGCCGGGTGCCCTATGGGGCGCACACCATTGAGGTGGATGTATTTGATCCGCCGCTGGCGCCGCTGGTGCTGGCGGAGGTGGAGTTCCCCTCGGAAGACGAGGCTCTGGCCTTCCAGCCACCGGCCTGGTTTGGTCGGGAGGTGACCTACGACCCGGCCTATACCAACGCCAGCCTCAGTGAGCGTCTCCCGCCGTCGGAGGCGGCGCCCATCCGGCCGGGGCGGTACCGCCACTTCAAGGGCCGGGAGTATGAAGTGCTGTACACCGCTACCCACTCGGAGACCCGGGAGCTTGTGGTGGTTTACCGGGCTCTGTACGGCGAATACGGCGTGTGGGTCCGGCCCGCAGCCATGTGGAACGAGCTGGTGACCCGGGACGGCGTGACCCGTCCCCGCTTCACGTATATCGGCGAAGGGGAGTAATACGAAAGAGAGGAAGTCCTATGCTGTTTTTCATGGGACCCGGCCTGCCGCTGCTGGCGCTGTATGTGGCGGCGGCATTGCTGCCGGCCATCGTGCTGCTGCGCTACATCTACCGCAATGACACCGTGGAAAAGGAGCCCATGGGGCTGCTGCTTCAGTTGCTTGGTCTGGGCGTGGCGGCGGCGCTGTGCGCCGGCGTCATCGAAGGCCTGGCCCAGACTGTTCTGAACCGGCTGGTGGACCCGGCCAGTCCGGCCTATGTGGTCCTTCTGGCCTTCCTGGTGGTGGCTTTGGCGGAGGAGGGAGCGAAGCTGTTCTTCCTGCGCCGCCGTACCTGGCGGGAACCGGCCTTCAACTACCGGTTCGACGGCATCGTTTACGCGGTGTTTGTGTCCCTTGGCTTCGCCGCGTTTGAAAACGTCCAGTACATCCTGCGGTACGGCCTGTCCGTGGCCCTGCCCCGGGGTCTTCTGGCGGTGCCGGGACACATGTCCTTCGCGGTGGTCATGGGTGTGTTTTACAGCCAGGCCAAGTTCCGTGAAAACAGGGGCGACAAACGGGGTTGCCACCAGGCGCTTTGGAGCGGCTACCTGGCGGCGGTGTCCCTCCACGGATTTTACGACGCCTGCGCTCTGATCGGAAGCGGGCTGTCCACCGCACTGTTCCTGATATTCGTGGCCTGGATGTTCCGAATGGCCTATCGGCTGGTAAAGCGGGAATCCGCCGCCGACAGCCCGGTGTAGGCATAAAGAGACCGGGAGCATACGTCGTATGCTCCCGGTCTTTCACGGCGGTTATTGCAGCGTGCTTCGGACGTTTTGCCGGATGTGGTCGGCAATACGGCGGTACTGCTCCAGCTCCTCCGGGGAAAAGCCCGTCAGCCGGGCGGCGGTGTAGTCCGCCTGGGCGGTCTGCAGGTCCTCCAGGATGGGGGCGGCCTGGGGAGACAAGTGGAACCGCACTTCTTTGTCGCCGTCTCCGGTCCGCAGGTCCTCCCACTGGAGAAGCCCCTTGCCGGACAAGCGCTGGAGAGTCATGGTCAAACTGCTGCGGGACACGCCCAGAAAGTCCGCCAGGGCCTTCCGGCTGGAGAAGGTGCTGCGCAGGTCCAGACACAGCAGCAGGTAAGACTCCTTCAGGGACAGGCCGTTTTTCAAAGCGGCGGTCTCCAGGAACCGCTCCAGCAGCTTCCGCTCCCGGAAGGAGTCTGCCAGGATGCCATCGATGTTCATTCCGTCGGGGGAGACCCGCAGCCGTTCACTGCCCAGCTTTTGAGAGCCGGGGAGAATGGTGGGGGGCACCGCACCGTCCCCGGCGGCGTCCAGCAGGAAGCGGTAGACCTTCAGCCGGCTCTTTTCGTACTCCTCCTCGTCGAAGACGGACCGATAAAACCGATCATAGTATTCGAACACCGTCAGCTTCATCCGAACGGTCTTGGTGATGCTCAGCCCCTGGGTGGCCAGGGAGCCCTTGGTCTTGACGTAGTAGTAGATGGGGACCTGGAGGGCGTAGAACCGCTCCGCAAACCGGATGTACTCCAGATTGAACATGAAGTCCTCGCACCAGCTGATGTCAGGATCCATCCGCAGATGATGGGCCTCCACGATGTCCCGGCGGTACAGCTTGTTCCACAGCACGCCGTAGTAGAAATCCGCCGGGTTCTCCATCATGTGGGAGGCGAATTCCTCACGGGAGAGAACGGTGTCGTCGTCGATGTCGCCTTTCCGGGAGACCCGTTCTCCCACCACCCGGTAGAAGTCGGAGATGACCAGGTCGCACTGGTGCTCCTCGGCGGCCCGGACCAGGGCACTGGTGGCGTCGGGAGTGATCCAGTCATCGCTGTCCAGGAACTGCAGAAAGATGCCCTGAGCCTGGCTGATGGCCTGGTTCCGGGTGTCGGAGACACCGGAGTTGGCCTTGTGGATGACCCGGACCCGGCTGTCCCGGGCGGCATAGTCGTCGCAGATGGCAGCGGAACCGTCCCGGCTGCCGTCGTCTGCCAGCAGAAGCTCAAAGTCGGTATAGGTCTGGGACAGAACGCTGTCCACGCAGCGATGAAGAGTCAGCTCCGCGTTGTACACGGGCACGATGATAGAGACCTTGGGGCTCATAGGGACCTCCTGGATAAAAAGTCAATAATATAATTATAACAGATTTTTCGGAGATTGGATAGAATGATATGAAAAAAGAAACAAAAAGATTTGTCACTGTCCTGCTGGCACTGATCCTGGCGGTGGGTACCCTGTTGTGGACCCGGGAGGACAGCGGGGCGGACCCGTGGAACGGCGTCCTGCCGGACTATGCCGGGGAGCCCTGGGTGGTACTGGGAGACGGCCAGCCGGACTTTGGAGACGGCCAGGACCTGCCAGGGGAGGGAGAGGAGGTTTACAGTCCCTTGGATGGGCTGGGCCGGTGCGGCCCCGCTGTGGCATACCTGGGGCCGGAGACCATGCCGGAGGAGCCCCGGGGAGAGATCGGCTCAGTGAAGCCCTCCGGCTGGCACACGGTAAAATACGACTGCGTGGACGGCAAGTACCTCTACAACCGCTGCCACCTCATCGGCTACCAGCTGTCGGGAGAGAACGCCAACGAGGAGAATCTGATCACCGGCACCCGGTACCTGAACGTGGAGGGAATGCTGCCCTTTGAGAATCAGGTGGCGGACTACATCCGGGATACCGGCAATCACGTGCTCTACCGGGTGACGCCCATGTTCGACGGCACGGACCTGGTGGCCGGCGGCGTCCGAATGGAGGCCTGGTCCGTGGAGGACGACGGCCAGGGGATCTGCTTCCATGTGTATGTGTACAACGTCCAGCCCGGCGTCACCATCGACTACACCACCGGGGAGAGCTGGCTGGCGGAGGAGACGGCGCCCACCACACAGGAGACGGAGAAGGAGCCTTCGGAGGCGGAGACCCCGGCACCGGCGGAAGCGGAGAAGGAGACCTATATCCTCAACACCCGATCTCTCCGGTTCCATCTGCCGGACTGTTCCGGCGCGGCGGATATCGGAGAGGGCAACCGCCAGACCTACACCGGCAGCCGGGAGGACCTGCTGACCCAGGGCTACGAGCCCTGCGGCCGGTGCAAGCCCTGAGCGGCGGTTTTACAGTCCCGGCTGGTCCGGGTCCCACCTGGAGGCGGTGAAGGACAGATACAGTTCTTCCACCGCGGAGACCAGAGCGGCCAGACAGACCGGCGCCAGCAGAAGGGACAGGCGGACATTCCAATAAAGAGGAAGAGAGACGAACAGAAGCGCACCGGTGATTTTGTTGGCCCGGGTGTGGAGAGAACCGAAGCGGCCGAATCGTGCTTTGACGACGGCGGAGGCGCTCAGTCGAAGCAATGCCGTCACAGCGCAGCAGGGCACCAGCGTCCGGGAGGCGGCCAGCGCTGGCCACAGGCGGATGAACACCGCCAGAGTGAAGCAGAGGTCGGCGGTAGAGTCCAGCCGGGCACCAAGATCACTCTCCGAATGGAGTCGACGGGCCAGCCAGCCGTCCAGCAGGTCCGTCATGCCGCAGAGAAGGTAGCAGCCCCAGAATCCGGCGCTTCCCGCCGGAAGGCACAGCAGTCCGAGAGCCCCGGGAAACCGGCAAAGCGTCAGCAGGTCAGGCAGCACCGCCATGTCAGAGCCCCTCCGGGAACCGCTCCGCCAGCAGCCGGACCAGGTGGCCCGCGAAGCGCTGGTGACCCTCTGGGGAGAAGTGGACCCCGTCGAACAGCAGGGGAATGTCCCACCCGGAGGTATCGCCGAAGGCGATGCCCAGCCGCCGGGCCAGGGCACCGTAGTGGACGCTCAGGGCGGCGGACTCCCGCAGCAGACGCTCCTCCGTTACCCAGGCCCCGGGCCGGAGCGGCGGCGGAGAGAGCAGCAGGATGGAGCTGGGGCTCCGGGAGAGACCGGCCAGGAACCGCTCCATCCGGGCGGCCACGTCTCCGGCGGTGAAGTGGGGGTGCTGGAGCAGATCGTTGTCTCCCAGCATCACGATCAGCAGGTTCGTCTCCGGCAAAACGGCGGAGCCGGGGACCTCCCGGCCGTTCTGCCCGGCGTTCAGGACTTCACAGCCGGTGGCCCGGGCCAGCCGGTCCGTCCAGCGGACCTCCGCCGGATACCGCTCCCCCAGATAGGAACGGGGATCGTAGCCGTAGGTATTGGAATCGCCGAAGCAGAGGATGGTTCCTGCCATGGAAAAGCACCTGCCTTTGGATAGATTGGATATCATTGTATCACATTCCCGCTTGGGCACGTATTGAAAATTTTCCCCGATTCAGGTATCATGGGGTCAAACAGACGGAAAGGAGCCCGCTTATGATCGAACAGATGCTGGCTTACAACCGGGAATTTGTGAAGCGTGAGGAATATAAGAAATTCGCCACCAGCAAGTACCCGGACAAGAAGATCGCTATCCTGACCTGCATGGATACCCGCCTGGTGGAGCTGCTGCCGGCGGCTCTGGGCATCAGGAACGGCGACGTGAAGATGATCAAAAACGCCGGCGGCATGATCACCGGCCCCTTTGACAGCGCCGTGCGGAGCCTGCTGGTGGGCATCATCGAGTTG
>CAMCDX010000093.1 GCA_945873695.1 uncultured Clostridia bacterium
GTATTGTGAAGGCGTCGAAAAAGTCCGTCGGACTTTTTCGACAGCCTGAAGCGGGGACAGCCGTCCCCGCTTGCGTTCGTTTCTTACGCCAGGAAGCCCTTGAGGATGCAGTCCTCGGCCTCCTCCTCGGTAAGTCCCAGGGTCTCCAGCTTCAGCAGCTGGTCGCCGGCGATCTTGCCGATGGCGGCTTCGTGAACCAGCTGCGCCTCGGTACAGTTGGCGGTGATGGCCGGGATGGACTTGATCTTGGCGTCGCCCATGATGATGGAGTCACACTGGACATGGCCGAAGCACTGGGCGTTGCCTACCATCCGGGGGTAGAAGACCTGGCTGGACTGGTCCTGGGCCACGGACCGGGAGATGACCCGTCCCTTGGAATCGGCACCGTCCAGAACGATCTCCATGTCGCTCTCGGCGATCTGGTCCCCGTGGGTCAGCAGCCGTTCGGTGACCACCGCCTCGGCGCCGGGGCCGCAGACGATTTTGGTGTACCGTTTCGTGGAATCGATGCCCCGGATCTGGGTGGTGTCCATCTGGATGGAGGCGCCCTCCGCCAGGTAGACGACGGTCTGGGGGTTCATGATCCGGCCGCCCTTGCCGTCGCCCTCGCCGTAGTGCTTTTCCGCGTAGTGGACGTGGGAGTTCTTGCCCACGTAGAAGGTGTGGACGCCGTCGTGACGGGAGGCCTGGTCGCCGCAGTTGTGGATGCCGCAGCCGGCCACGATGTTCACGTCGCAGTTTTCCCCGATAAAGAAGTCGTTGTAGACCATCTCCTCGATGCCGGGCTTCGTGATGATGACAGGGATGTGGCAGGTCTCGCCCACGGTGCCGTCCTTCACCCGGATGTCGATGCCGGGCTTGTCCTCCTTGCCGGTGATCTCGATGTGCTCCGTGGACTGGCGGCCGTCGCAGCCGCAGTCCTTGCGGATGTTGAAAGCCCCCACGGGCTTGCCGATCAGGTCCGCGATCTTCTCCAAAAGCTCGCGATCCACTTCCGTATCCATCATTGCGCGGCACCTCCCTTCGTCAGAACCGGGCAAGTGCCCAGCGTATCCGCCAGAATTTGCGGCAGGATGTCCGCCGCCGCGCCCCGGTGGCGGATGGACCCATCGCCCACCACAATGACCTCGTCCGCCAGGGAGATGATGCGCTCCTGGTGGGAGATGATGATCATGGTAGCGGTGCCGTTTTCGTGAATTTGCTCAAAGGTCTCCGTCAGCCGGGCGAAGCTCCACAGGTCGATGCCTGCCTCGGGCTCGTCAAAGATCATCAGCTGGCTGTTCCGGGCCAGGATGGAGGCGATCTCGATGCGCTTTACCTCGCCGCCGGAGAGGGAGACATCCACCTCCCGGTCCAGGTAGTCGTTGGCGCACAGACCCACCTTGGTGAGGTACTGGCAGCACTTGTCCTTGGACAGCTTTTCATCGCCGCTGGCCAAGGTCAGCAGGTTGCGGACGGTCAGACCCTTGAAGCGGGGGGGCTGCTGAAAGCCATAGCTGATGCCCAGGCGGGCCCGCTCGGTGATGCTGAGGTCGGTGATGTCCTGGCCGTTCCAGAGGATCTGGCCGGAGGTGGGCTTCACCAGGCCCATGATGACCTTGGCCAGGGTGGTCTTGCCGCCGCCGTTGGGGCCGGTGAACACCACCAGCTTGTGGTCGTCGATGGTCAGAGAGATGTTATTCAGAATACCCAGCTCGTTGCCGTCCTCATGGACGGCATAGCTGATCGATTTCAGTTCCAGCATGGAAACGGAACCTCCTTTGTCAGGAAAATGCTTATAGCCGTTCTATTCTAACAGAAGCCTCTGAAAAATGCAATAAAACCTGTGGCTTTTAGGGATATTTTGCGCCGAGAAAGGATCTGCTGCTGTTGCGGACGCAACAGACACGGAAATTTTTCCCGCCGCATAGACTGGATAGCAAAGGAGGGACCCTCTATGGAAAAGGATCTACATAGCCCCGGGGCCTGCGAGCAGCGGCGGTACGACCGTGTCTGGCAGCGGGTGGCCCCCATCCTGGAGCCCTATCCCGGCTACCAGGCCATGCCGCCGCTGGCGGACCTGCCCGGCCAAAGCACTCCCAGCGTCCCCCCGGCCAGCGTGCCGGAATCCCAGCTGCCCGGCGCGGAGATGAATCCCTGCTGCATGGGTACCGAGGCGGCGGAGATGCTGGAGGTGCTGGATGGCTTCATCGAAGAGGAACTGACGGACCGGCGGTACACCATGGCCCTGGTCCGCCAGGCGCCGGCCTGGGCCCGGCCGACGCTGCGGGACCTGGCGGAGGCCGCCGGCCACCGGGCGCGGCGGCTGATGGCGGTGCACTATCTCATCACCGGCGAATGCTACCAGCCGTCGCTGAACGGCCAGCGGATCTGCCCCAGCGCCCTGTGCCCGGCCCTGCGGGAGCGATACCACGCCGAGGCCTGCGACGGCCTGAACTACATCCGGGCGGCGGAAGGCACTGTGGACCCCTGCCTGGCGGAGCTGCTGCGGCAGATGAGCCGGGAGAGCTACCAGAATGCCGACAGCCTGCTGCGGCTGCTGGAGCGGGCGCTGCGGGGATAGCGGGAGATTTTCGTTGCGCCAGGCGGCAGAATATGGTATGATAGCCATACAGAGGATACCACCGCGGCGGACCGCGGGAATGGAGGGACATCTATGAACAAGACCATCACCATCAGCCGGGAATACGCCGCAGGAGGCCGCAAGATCGCCAAGCTGGTGGCGGAGCAGCTGAATATACCCTTTTATGACAAGGACATCGTGAGAGAGACAGCCAAGGCCAGCGGCTTTGAGGCGGCGCTCATCGAGGACGAGGGGGAGGTCATCTCCCGGACGGATTCCATTCTCAAGAGCATCTGCTCCGCGTCCAGCCTCCAGTTCAACGACACCCAGGAGGTCATTCATGACGTGCAGCAGGCCATCATCCTGCGGCTGGTCCAGGAAGGACCCTGCGTCATCGTGGGCCGCTGCGCCGACGAGATCCTGCGCCAGGCCGGCATCGACAGCCTGAACGTCTTTATCCACGCCGACCAACTCCACCGGGCCGTGTACGCCAGTGAGCTTACCGGCATCACCAACGCCACGGAGCTGCAGAAGCTGCTGAGGCGGGTAGACAGCGGCCGCCAGGTCTATTATGCCCACTATACCGGGAAAAAGTGGGGCGATCCCAACAATTACCATATGTCCCTGGACAGCGGCGCTTTAGGCTATGACCTGTGCGCCAAATTCATCGTGGAGGCCTTCCGGGCGGAAAACTGAATCAAAGCGGAAACGGGCCGGAGCTTTCCGGCCTGTTTTTTTCGCGGTTTCTTGCATCTGTCAGGCGGATTGTGCTATACTGAGCACGATTTCGAGGATACGGAGGCAAGCATGTTTACCGGATTTACCGACGAGACGGTGGATTTCATGTGGGGTATCCGCTTCAACAACGAGCGGACCTGGTTCGAGGCCCACAAGGAGATATACCTGACCCAGCTCTACCAGCCCATGAAGGAGCTGGGGAGCGAACTGTACGACTTTCTCCGGGAGAAGCGGCCGGACGGAGACCTGATGTACAAGGTGAGCCGCATCTACCGGGACGCCCGCCGGCTCCATGGCCGGGGCCCCTATAAGGACCACCTGTGGATCGGGGTGCGGCAGCCGGCGGACGAGTGGACCGCCCGGCCCACCTTCTGGTTCGAGGTGACGCCGGACGGGTGGAGCTACGGCATGGGTTACTGGATGCCCAAGCCCGTTACCATGGCCAAGCTCCGTGCCCGCATCGACCGGGACCCGAAGACCATGGAGAAGCTGACCCGGGCCCTGGGGAAGCAGGCGGAGTTCGCACTGGAGACGGAGGACTATAAAAAGCCCCGGAGCCAAGCGCCGTCGCCGGTGCTGGAGCCCTGGTACAAGGCCAAGGGCTTCTCCCTCTGCCACGAGGACAAGCTGACGGAGGAGCTGTTCAGCCGGGAGGTAGTGGACCGGGTGAAGAAAGGCTACGAGTTTTTGCTGCCTTACTACGATTATTTCGCGACCCTGGACGGGGACCCCGACCCCAGGGAGCTGTAAAGAAAGGGAGGATATTCATGAAAGCATGTCCTGACAGAGAAGCGGCCCTGGCGCTGCTGAAAAAGTACAACACCGAGCCCTTCCATATCCAGCACGCCCTGACGGTGGAGGGCACCATGCGCTGGTACGCAAATGAACTGGGCCACGGCGAGGACGCCGATTTCTGGGCCACCGTGGGATTGCTCCACGACGTGGACTTTGAGAAATGGCCGGAGGAGCACTGCAAAAAGGCTCCGGAGCTGCTGGCGGAGATCGGCTGCTCCGACGAGTTCATTCACGCCGTCTGCTCCCACGGCTTTGGGCTTTGCTGCGACGTGGAGCCCACCCATGAGATGGAGAAGATCCTCTTCGCGGCGGACGAGCTGACGGGCCTCATCGGCGCCGCCGCCCGGATGCGCCCCAGCAAGAGCTGCCAGGACATGGAGGTCAGCTCTCTGAAGAAGAAGTTCAAGGACAAGAAGTTCGCCGCCGGCTGCTCCCGGGATGTCATCCGTGAGGGCGCCGAGCGCCTGGGCTGGACTCTGGAGGAGCTGATGGAAAAGACCATCCTGGCCATGCGTTCTTGTGAGGAAGAAGTCAACGCCGCTGTGGAGGCGCTGTAAACAGAAAAGAGTGTCCGGGAATTCCCGGACACTCTTTTTTCCTTATTTAAGGCTTTGCGGCGGCATTGCTGTCCAGTGAGGGCAAGCCAGATGGTCCCGGCACTTTTTTCTGGAACGTGGATGGATGCAATGGCCGTAGGCCAAAGGAAGGAAACGATAGCCTACTTTTACATAGTGCAGGCGAAAGTGCATACAATTACCGCATACGGCGGCGTCCATGGCAACATAGGAGGACATATCCATCACCTCAACCGTGTTTTAGGACATATTGTCCAAAAATGCAATAGGACAATATGGACTATTTTATAGTAGGTATAGGTGATAATATGAAATTGCGAATCCGTGAATTGCGAGAAGACAGGGATTTGCCGCAGAAAACTGTGGCGGAGTATCTTCTCTGCGACCAGAGCCTATATTCCAAATATGAGCGGGGTGAACGTCCACTTCCTCTGGAACTGGCAGATCGTCTGGCCGACTATTTTGAGACCAGTATAGACTATCTTTTAAGTCGGACAGATCAGATGGAACCGTACCCCAAAGCCAAACGCAAATAAAACCACCTGGCTTGGCCAGGTGGTTTTATTCATGCTCTCCTCACAAAAACAGCCGTACCGCGCACCAGACCATCAGCAGGGCCATGACCTTGTTGACGATGGCGGCGTGCCGGGAGAACAGGACCCGCAGCAGGGAGCCAAAAGCCGCCCAGCACAGGTTCAGGCAGAATCCCAGGAAGGCCAGCAGCAGGGCGAACAGCAGCAGTGTCACCGGCCGGCCCTGGTACAGGGGCAGGACGTAGCTCTGCATGGACACGATGCAGTAGACGTAGATCTTGGGATTGACGAACTGGAGGAAGAAGCCGTCCCGGAAGCTGCTCCGGGCGGCGGTGGTGTCACCCACGGCGCCCGCTCTCCAGGTCTTCCAGGCCAGGTACAGGATGTAGCCGGCCCCCAGCACCAGCATGGGCTTCCGGATGGCGGGGATCAGGGCCTCCAGGGTGCTGCACAGCGCTGTGCAGGCCACGGAGACGATGGAGAACCCCGCCCAGATGCCGAAGGTGTAGGGCAGGGTCCGGCGGAAGCCCAGACGGCTGCCGTTGGACATGGAGGACAATGTGTTGGGCCCCGGCGTCCCGGCGGTGACCAGAACGTAGAGAAAGAAACGCGCCCAGGGGAACATAAAAAGCACCTCCTGATATGGCACAGCCCGGACGGGAGTCCGGGCTGTTTGCAAAGCGTGACCGCTTTATTCCATGCTGATGATATAGTAGTAAACGGGCTGCCCGCCGGGCAGGACCGCCACCTCAGCGCCGGGGCAGGCGCCCTCGAACAGGGAGGCGGCCTTTTGGGCGTCCTCCTCGGACACGTCCTCGCCGAAGTACAGGGAGATGAAGGAGGCCTCCCGCTCCAGGGCATCCGCCGCCAGCTTGTTCAGCAGCGTGTCCAGGGAGTTGTCGGTACCGAAGAGCTTGCCCTCCTCCAGGGCCAGGTAATCGCCCTCCTTGATGTCGAAGCCGTCGAAATCGGAATCCCGGGCGGCGTAGGTGATCTGGGCGGTGGTGACGGTGGACAGGGCCTCCGTCATGGCGTCGGTGATATCTTGGGCGTCGGGGGCCTCGAAGTCCACGTTCATCATGGCGGTGATACCCTGGGGCACGGTCTTGGAGGGAATGACGATGACGTTTTTCTCCGTCAGAGCGTCGCACTGCTGGGCGGCCATGATGATGTTGCCGTTGTTGGGCAGCACGAACACGGTCTCGGCGGGGATGGCGTCCACGCCCGCCAGGATGCTCTCGGTGGAGGGGTTCATGGTCTGACCGCCGGACACCACGCCGTCGGCGCCCAGATCCCGGAACACAGCCGCCAGGCCGTCGCCAGCGCAGACCGCCAGGAAGCCGTACTTCTTCTCGGGGGCCGCCACTACATGGCCGCCCTCCTCCTTGGTGGAAACGCCCTCCAGCTGGGCCTCGATCTCGTCCAGGTCATCGGTGCTCTGGGCCTTCCGGCCCGCGGCCAGGTCCTCCGCCTGGGTGCGCATGTTCTCGATCTTCGCCAGCTCCAGCGTGCCGTACTTCTGGGCCTCGTTCAGGGCGCTGCCGGGGATGTCGGTATGGACGTGGACCTTGAAGGCCTGGTCATCCTCGCCGATGACCAGGCTGTCGCCGATGCTGTTCAGGTAGACCCGCAGGGGCTCCAGGGACTTGTCCACCGTCTTGCGGACGATGAACACGGTGTCGAAGGTAAAGGTGATGTCCTCCTCGGACAGGGCGGCGAAGTCCGCCTTCTCCTGGGACTTGCCCTCCTCGGTTACTTCCGGCATGGGCTCACCCCGCATCTCGGCCAGCATGCCCTCCAGGATCAGCAGGTAGCCCTTGCCGCCGGCGTCCACCACGCCGGCCTTCTTCAG
>CAMCDX010000094.1 GCA_945873695.1 uncultured Clostridia bacterium
AGTGCGTATTGTCTTTCTTTTTTTGAGGTGTTGCACTTCGGATGATAACATATCCCCGCCCCCTCGTACTCCCCCTGCAAAATGCAACCCAGTTGCTTTAAGCAGACGTTTTTCGACAAGCTGAAAGGCGGGACGTCTCCCGGGAGAGACGTCCCGCCTTTTTCATGCGCTCCGGGAAGGATCAGGCCAGCGTCAGGTCGCCGTCTTTCACCCAGCCCAGCTTCCGGCACACATGGTTGATGGCGGGGGCCAGGATGGCGGGAAGGAGGAAGGAGACCAGGATCAGGCCCAGCCAGTCGAAGGCGGTGGGAGCGATGGCGGCGGCGCCGTTGGCGATGGCCGCCTCGCTGGGGGACACCCAGCCGGTCCAGACGCCCAGCTGGCCGCAGAGGCCGCAGGTGCCCATGCCGGAGTTGATGGCCGCGCCGTTCATCTCCAGCTTGAAAAGACAGGTGGCGATGGGACCGGTGATGGCGGAGGTCAGGGTGGGGGCGATCCAGACCCGGGGGTTTTTCACGATGTTGGGCATCTGCAGCATGGAGGTGCCCAGACCCTGGCTCACCAGGCCGCCCCAGCCGTTTTCCCGGAAGCTCATAACGGCGAAGCCCATCATCTGGGCGCAGCAGCCCGCCACGGCGGCGCCGCCGGCCAGGCCCGTCAGCCCCAGCACGGAGCAGATGGCGGCGGAGGAGATGGGCAGCGTCAGGGCCACGCCCACCAGCACGGACACCAGGATGCCCATGAGGAAGGGCTGCAGCTCCGTGGCCCGCATGATGAGCTGGCCGAAGGCGCTGGCCGCGGCGCCGATGGGCGGCGCGATGACCCAGGCGGCGCCGATGCCGATGAGGGTGGTGACGATGGGAGTCACCAGGATGTCGACCTTGGTCTCCTTGCTGACGGCCTTGCCGCACTCGGCGGCGATGATGGCCACGAACAGCACCGCCAGCGGGCCGCCGGCCCTGCCCAGGGCGTTGCAGGCATAGCCCACGGTGGCCAGGGAGAACAGCACCAGCGGCGGCGCCTGCAATGCGTAGCCGATGGCCACGGCCATGGCCGCGCCGCTCATGAAGGAGGCCATGCCGCCGATGGTGTAGGGCACCTCATTGATGGTGATGACGGCGGCGGTGAGGAAGCCGATATGGAACTGGGAGCCGACGGTGTTCAGGATGGTGCCGATCAGCAGGGAGCAGAACAGGCCCTGGGCCATGGCGCCCAGGGCGTCGATGCCGTACCGCCTGGCGGAGAAGAGGATGTTTTTGCGCTTTAAAAAGGCTTTCACGTTTTCCATGGGGAGCACCTGTTTCTTATAAAGTATAGTGTGGTACACAGGTGTCATGACACCTGTGTACCACACTATACACGGAACACTTTGAATTGTCAACAGGGACTTTCAGCCCTCCACCAGGATCCCCATGTCCCGGAGGGCTGCCCGGACCCGCCGGAAGGCGTCCTCGTCGGGGCAGGACAGGGTGTGGAGGTGGATGCCCTCCGTCAGGTCCGACAGGGGCCGGGCGTCCGCCTGGGCGCACCGGGCGATAAACTGGCTCACGTCGTACCGGCTGGAGAGCTGGAGGGGACCGGTCAGCTGGCCGTAGATGGGGTGCTCCACGATGACGTCCAGCACCGTGCAGCCCTGGTCCACCATGGCGTTCAGCTCCGCTTCCATGCCCAGGGCGTCGTGGCGGCAGGCCACCTGCCGCACCAGGCCGGACGGGGAGGGCTGGTGGGCCACATATCCCCGGGGCGTGGCGGAGATGTCCGCCCCCGCCGCCCGCAGCAGGGCGATGTCCCCCACGATGATCTGGCGGCTGACGGAGAATTTGGCCGCCAGCGCCGTGGCGCTGACCGGCTGGGAGGATGATTGCAGCATATCCAAAATAACCTGACGGCGTTCCTCGGCCCGCATGGAGCTCCCTCCTCGCAATGATGTCATGACAGCAGTATACCACGGAAAGGAAAAATTGTAAATCAAAAAGGAGAGCGGGGCGCGCTCTCCTCTTTGATGGCATTATCCGCCCAGATAGGCTTTTTTGATGGCGGGGGAGGCCAGCAGCTCTTTGCCGGTGCCGGTGGTGACCACCTTGCCGGTCTCCAGCACGTAACCCCGGTCGGCCACGGAAAGGGCCGCCTGGGCGTTCTGCTCCACCAGCAGGATGGTGGTGCCGGACTTGTGGAGGTTCTGGATGATCTCGAAGATCTGCTCCACCAGGATGGGAGCCAGGCCCATGGAGGGCTCGTCCAGCATCAGCAGCTTGGGGTGGCTCATCAGGGCACGGCCCATGGCCAGCATCTGCTGCTCGCCGCCGGACAACGTGCCGGCCACCTGCTTGTACCGCTCCTTCAGCCGGGGAAACTGCTGGTAGACTCGCTCCAGGTCCGCCTCCACGGACTTGCCGCCCTGGGTGTAGGCGCCCATCTCCAGGTTCTCCCGGACGGTCATCTGGAGGAACACCCGCCGGCCCTCCGGCACCATGGCCAGGCCGCGGGAGACGATCTTGTGGGCGGGGACCTTTGCCAGGTCCTCCCCCATAAAGGTGACGGAGCCGGTCTTGCTGTGGAGCAGGCCGGAGATGGTGTTCAGGGTAGTGGACTTGCCGGCGCCGTTGGCGCCGATGAGGGTGACGGTCTCGCCCTGGTGCACCTCAAAGGAGACGCCCTTGATGGCATGGATGCTGCCGTAATAGACGTTGATGTCCTCTACTTTCAAAATCGGTCCCATGCTCAAGCCTCCTTCTGTTTGCCCAGGTACGCCTCGATAACGGCGGGGTTGGACTGGATGTCCTCCGGGCTGCCCTTGGCGATGACGCGGCCGAAGTTCAGCACGCAGATGCCCTCGCAGATGTTCATGACCAGGTTCATGTCGTGCTCGATGAGCAGCACGGCGATCTGGAAGGTGTCCCGGATCTTGCGGATGTTTTCCATCAGCTCCGCGGTCTCGGAGGGGTTCATGCCCGCCGCCGGCTCATCCAGGAGCAGGAGGCTGGGGTTGGTGGCCAGGGCCCGGACGATCTCCAGACGGCGCTGGGCGCCGTAGGGCAGGCTGCCGGCCTTGGCGTTTGTCAGATGCTGCATATCGAAGATGCTCAGCAGCTCCATGGCCCGCTCGTGGGCGGTTTTCTCCTCCTTGCGGAAGCCGGGGAGGCGGAAGATGCCGCTCCACATATTGTAGTGCATCTGGGCGTCCATGCCCACCTTCACGTTGTCCTCCACGCTCAGGTCGCCGAACAGGCGGATGTTCTGGAAGGTCCGGGCGATGCCGGCGCGGTTCACCTGCATGGTGTTCATGCCGTGGGTGTCCTTGCCGTCCAGCAGGATGGTGCCGTGGGTGGGCTGGTAGACCTTGGTCAGCAGGTTGAACACCGTGGTCTTGCCGGCGCCGTTGGGGCCGATGAGGCCGGCGATCTCCGTCCGGCCGATGGTGAGGTTGAAGTCCTCCACGGCCTTCAATCCGCCGAAGGTGATGCCCAGGCCGATGCACTCCAGGATGGGCTTTTTATCGATATCCCGGTCCGGGATCATGCTGCCGGAGGGGATGGGGACCAGTTTGGAAAACATATCAGGCGGCCTCCTTTTCGTGGCGCTTGCCGGTGACAGCGGCCTTGGCCCGGTCCAGATAGGACCGCAGGGTGGGGTTGTTGGTGGTCAGCATCACCAGGATCAGCACGATGGCGTACACCAGCATCCGGTAGTCGGAGAACTGGCGAAGGGCCTCCGGCAGGATGGTCAGGGCGGCGGCGGCCACAATGGAGCCCAGCATGTTCCCCAGGCCGCCCAGCACCACGAACACCAGCACCAGGATGGAGGTGTTGAAGTCGAACTTATTGGCCACGATGGTGGAGTAGTTCATGGCGAACAGGGTGCCGGCGGCGCCCGCCAGGGCGGCGGAGACCACGAAGGCCATCATCTTGTACTTGGTGACGTTGATGCCCACGCTCTCGGCGGCGATGCGGTTGTCCCGGATGGCCATGATGGCCCGGCCGGCCCGGCTGTTCACCAGGTTGAACACCACGAACAGCGTCACCAGCACCAGCAGGACGCCGGCGGTGAAGGTTGCGATCTTCTGGATGCCGCCGATGCCCATGGGGCCGGCGATGATGAGCTTGCCGCCCTCGGCCAGATTCGTCTTGTCGCTGAGGAGGCTGAAGTGGAAGCCGTGGCTGTCCACGCCTACGTAGAGGTTGTTGAAGATGCTCTTGATGATCTCGCCGAAGGCCAGGGTGACGATGGCCAGGTAGTCGCCCTTCAGCCGCAGCACCGGGATGCCGATGAGGAAGCCCGCCAGGGCGGCGAAGGCGGCGCCCACCACCATGCCGATCAGCAGCCGCAGGGGGGCGGAGGGGACAGACGCCTGGAGGGCCACGGCGGCGGTGACGCCGGTGAAGGCGCCCACGCTCATGAACCCGGCGTGGCCCAGACTCAGCTCGCCCAGGATGCCCACCGTCAGGTTCAGGGAGACGGCCATGACCACATAGGCGCAGATGGGCACCAGCATGCCCTTCAGAGAGGAGCTGATGGCTCCGGCGGCAGTCATGGCCTGGAGGATGGCGAAGGCCAGGATCACCAGCGCGTAGGTGAAGGCGTTCCGGCGGGATGTTTTGGTCCGTTTTTTCATGCTGCTCACCTCACACTTTCTCACGGATCTGCTTGCCCAGCAGGCCGGCGGGCTTCACCAGCAGCACCACGATCAGCACCGCGAACACCACGGCGTCGCTGAGCTGGGTGGAGATATAGGCCTTGGCGAAGATCTCGATGACGCCCAGCAGCAGGCCGCCCAGCAGCGCGCCGGGAATGGAGCCGATGCCGCCGAACACGGCGGCGGTGAAGGCCTTGATGCCGGGCATGGAGCCGGTGGTGGGCACCAGGGTGGGATAGGCGGAGCACAGCAGCACGCCGGCGATGGCGGCAAGGCCGGAGCCGATGGCGAAGGTCATGGAGATGGTGCCGTTGACGTTGATGCCCATCAGCTGGGCCGCGCCCTTGTCCTCGGAGCAGGCCCGCATGGCCTTGCCCAGTCTGGTGCGGCCGGTGAACCAGGTCAGGGCCAGCATGATGACGACGCAGGCGGCGATGGTGACGATGGTTACATAGGAGATCTTCAGCTGGCCGCCGAACAGCTCCACGCCGGTCTTGGCGGCGCCGCCGGACTCCAGCACGAAGAAGCTGGGGAACACCTTGGGGTTGGAGGACCACAGCAGCAGCGCCGCGTTCTGCAGGAAGTAGCTGACGCCGATGGCGGTGATCAGCACCGCCAGGGAGGGGGCGGAGCGCAGGGGCTTGTAGGCCAGCCGCTCCACCACGATGCCAAGCATCGTACACACGATCATAGCCAGCACCACGCCCACCAGCGGCGGCAGGGAGAACCGGGTGATGGCGTAGAAGCAGATGTAGGCGCCCACCATGATGACGTCGCCGTGGGCGAAGTTCAGCATCTTGGCGATGCCGTAGACCATGGTATAGCCCAGGGCGATGATGGCGTAGATGCTGCCCAGGCTGATGCCGTTGATCAAAAAGTTGAGAAAGGTCATTTGCGCACACCTCTTTGCAAGTTTGATGGGGGACAGGTCCCGCGGACGGGCGAGAGCGTATCTGAAAAATACCGGCGGGGCCGATGCTTTTCAGATACGCGCTGGACCCCGGGGCCGGAGCGGGGGCAAGGGGGGGCGCCCCCGCTCCACCGGGTTTTCAAAGGAAGAGAGGGTAAACTTAGTCGAGGCCGACGTAAGCGCCGTTCTCAATGACCATGCCCTTGGGGCTCTTGCTGACGGCGCCGGTGGCGTCCCAGGTCATGCCGTCGCCGGTGAGGCCGTTGAAGGTCATGGAGGTGAACTGCTGGATCATGGCGTCGCACAGCTCCTCGGCGGACATGTCGGGGGTAGCGCCGGCGGCTTCCAGAGCCTGCTTGTAGGCATAGACGCAGTCATAGGCGTCGGCGGCGAACTGGTTGGGGATCTCGCCGAACTGCTCCTGATACTTCTTGACGAAGTTCTGGGTGCGCGGGTCGGTGGAGTCAGCGTTGAAGGGAGTCAGCAGCATGACGCCTTCGGCCAGGGAGACGTCGAAGTTCTCCATGGTCAGGATGCCGTCCATGCCGTCCACGCCGAACCACTTGGGAGTGTAGCCCATGGAGTTGGCCTGGGACAGGATCAGGGAAGCGGGCTGATAGTACATGGGCAGGAACACCAGGTCGGCGCCGTTGGTCTGGGCGTCGGCCAGCTGGACGGAGAAGTCAGTGTCGCTGCCGTCGGCAAAGGTGGTGTCGGAGACGACCTCCAGGCCCCGCTCAGCAGCCATAGCGACGAAGGTGTCGTGGATGCCCTTGGAGTACACGTCATCGTTCTTCCAGATAATGGCAATTTTGGCGCCCAGGCCCTTTTCAGAGATGTACTGGGCGGAGGCGGAGCCCTGGTTGGGGTCCATGAAGCACATCTGGAACATGTTGTCCTTGCCCTCGGTGACGGCGGTGGCGGAGGCGGAGGGCGTCAGGGCGAAGATGCGGTCGGCATAGGTCTCAGCCGCGGTGGCCTCGCAGGGCTTGGAGGTCACGGAGCCCAGAGACAGCTGCATGCCCCAGTCCTTCAGGACGTTGTAGGCGTTGACGGCCTTCTCGGCGTCGTGGGTGTCGTCCTCGTACTTCAGCTCGAACTGGATGGCGCCGCCCTCGGCGTTGATCTCATCCACGGCGATCTGGGCGCCGTTCTTGGCTGCGTTGCCGTAGATAGCGGCGCCGCCGGTCAGGGGGGCGGTGCCGCCCAGCTTGAAGGCGCCGGCGGCGCTTTCCGTGCCGGTGTCAGAACTGCCGGAGGATGCCTGCTGGCTGTCGCCGCAGGCGGCCAGGCCGAGGATCATGACCATGGCCATCATCAGTGCAAAAAACTTCTTTTTCATCGTTGATTGCTCCTTTTTTGATTTGGATATTATACAAAAAGCGGCCGCGCCCTCGGGCGCAGCCGCTCAGGCTGTCGAAAAAGTCCGACGGACTTTTTCGACGCCTTCACAATACC
>CAMCDX010000095.1 GCA_945873695.1 uncultured Clostridia bacterium
GGGCCGGTGTCCCTGGACCACAACATCGACTGCCGGGGGAATGAACGCAAAGAAGTGGGAGGCGCCGTGGTGGCCTCCGGCTTCGCCGCGGCCAAGAGCGGCAGCCGGACGGCGGTGTTCACCAAGCTGAACCCCGCCGACGCCGACGTGGAGGAGCGGTTCGCCGGCTCCGGCGCCGACGTGTACTGGAAGCCTTCCGCGGCCACCTGCTCCATCCGAAATCAGTATTTCACCGCTGACAAGGAGAAGCGGGCCTGTACCTCCATGGGGGTCTGCGACCCCTTCCAATTTGAGGAACTGCCGGACATTGAGACGGAAATTTACCACTTCGCGGGACTGGTGTACGGCGACTTTGACGGCGCCCTGTTCGCCGAGGCCGCCAAGCACGGCAAGGTGGCGGTGGACGTTCAGTGTTTGCTGCGGCATGTGGAGGCGGACAAGACCATGGCTTTCCATGACTGGGCGGAGAAGATGGAGTATCTGCCGGTAATCGACTACCTCAAGACCGACGCCGCCGAGGCGGAGATCCTGACGGGTCTCACCGACCGGGCGGAGGCAGCGAAGCTGCTCCACAGCTGGGGCGCAAAGGAGGTCCTCATCACCCACAACACCGAGGTGCTGGCCTACGACGGCAAGGACATCTACACCTGCCCCATCAAGGCCCGGAACCTGTCTGGCCGTACCGGCCGGGGCGACACCACCTTTGCCGGGTACATCACCGAACGCCGGCATGCGGACATCCGGGACGCCCTGCTGTATTGCACGGCGCTGGTGTCGCTGAAGATGGAGACCCCGGGCCCCTTCCGGGGCACCCGGCGGGATGTGCTGGATTACATCAAGGAATTCTATTGAAAAAGGGCCGTCTCCCGGAAACGGAGACGGCTCTTTTGTCCATAAAGCGAGAATACACGTCGCCTCAAGACGGACAAATTGGCGAAAAATGGTGTTGACAAGGCGGCGGCGGAGTGGTATGGTAGTACCACAATTTGATAACGGCAAACGAAGTTCTTAGGGAAGCGGCGAAAGCCCGCCGAAGGAGTGAAACTCTCAGGCGCCCGGCGTACCGGGTGGGGACTAAGGATGGATGTGGCTCTGGAGAAGCTCAGTGATGAGTACCGAAGGTGCAAGGCGGCGTCAGCCGCTGAATCTCTCAGGTAAAAGGACAGAGTAGAGAAATGCGGACAGGTCCGTCCGCGGATTTCTGTGCTTTCTTTTTCGGAGCGGCTGGATTTCCAGCCGGTCCGTTTATTTTTTAGGAGGGAAAAGAAATCATGGCATTTTTGGAATCCTTGGAGGCGGCACTGTATCCCGTCGTATGTGACATCAACACCTATCTTTCCAGTTATATTCTGGTCTTTCTGCTGATCGCCGTGGGCGTGTGGTACTCCGTCAAGACCCGCTTCGTCCAGGTCCGCTGCTTCGGCGAGGGTATGCGGAAGGTATTCGGTAATCTCTCCCTGCGGGGCGGCCGGCAGGAGCGGGGCATGAGCTCCTTCCAGGCGCTGGCCACCGCCATCGCCGCCCAGGTAGGCACCGGCAACATCGTGGGTGCCTCCGGCGCCATCCTCACCGGCGGCCCCGGCGCCATCTTCTGGATGTGGATCATCGCCTTCTTTGGCATGGCCACCATCTATGCCGAGGCCACCCTGGCCCTGAAGACCCGGGTTATCGACAAGGACGGCACCATCCACGGCGGCCCGGTCTACTACATCACCACCGCCTTCAAGGGCGCCTTCGGCAAGTTCCTGGCCGGCTTCTTCGCCGTGGCCATCATCCTGGCCCTGGGCTTTATGGGCTGCATGGTCCAGTCCAACTCCATCGGCTCCACCTTCCAGACCGCCTTCGGCGTACCCTCTTGGGTCGTTGGCCTGGTGCTGGTGGTCATCTGCGGCGTCATCTTCCTGGGCGGCGTCCAGCGCCTGGCCTCCGTCACCGAGAAGATCGTCCCCGTCATGGCGGCCATCTTCCTGCTGGGCGGCCTGGTGATCCTGATCGCCCGGATCAAGTACATTCCCGCCACCTTCGGCATGATCTTCAAGTACGCCTTCCAGCCCCAGGCCATCATCGGCGGCGGCTTCGGCTACGCCATCAAGACCGCCATCAGCCAGGGCGCCAAGCGGGGCCTGTTCTCCAACGAGGCCGGCATGGGCTCTACCCCCCACGCCCATGCCCAGGCCAACGTGGCCGACCCCCACGACCAGGGCGTGGTGGCCATGATCGGCGTGTTCATCGACACCTTTGTGGTGCTGACCCTGAACGCCCTGGTCATCATCTCCACCCTGTATACCTCCGACGGCATCCTGGCCTCCGGCGTCATCCCCGAGGGCATCGGCAAGGCCAACCTGGCCCAGACCGCCTTCGGCACCGTGTTCGGCTCCAGCCTGGGCGCCATGTTCGTGGCCATCTGCCTGTTCTTCTTCGCCTTTTCCACTGTGCTGAGCTGGAACCTGTTCGGCAAGATCAACGTCATCTACCTCTTTGGCAAGAAGTCCGCCAAGGTCTACTCCGCCATCGCCCTGGTGTTCATCTTCCTGGGCACCGTCATGAGCAACGACCTGGTGTGGGAACTGACCGACATGTTCAATAACCTCATGGTCATCCCCAACGCCATCGCCCTGTTCGCCCTGACCGGCATGGTGGTCAAATCCACCCACGGCGTGGGCGCGGGAAAATAACGGAAACGCCTCAAAGCGGGCCTGCTTTCGCAGGCCCGCTTTTACTTTCGCCGGTCGGCAGGGGAGAGGAGGGTCCGCTGGCCGTAGGGCAGGGTGAAGGCCGGGATGCCCTCCGCCGCCGGGGCAATGGCGTACATGGGATAGAAGAAGGTGAGCCCCTCCTCCGTCAGATAGAAGTCCCGGGGGTTGAACCGGTGCCGCAGGGCCCGCCGCCAGTCCTCGCGGTACCGGGCCACGCCGGACCGCTCCTGCCTCTGGATCTCCCCGGCGGCAGTCTCCAGCAGCTGCTGCCGCCAGCTCCGGCCCGGGGGAAAGAAGGCGGTGAGAGGCACGGGATAGCCCGCCGCCAGGTCCCAGGTGTCCCCCCACCGACTCAGCAGCGTCCGTCCCGGCAGCGTCACCTCCCGGGACTGGGTGTACAGGCTCCACAGCCCACTGTCGTTGAAGGTCACCCGGTAGCCCAGCTCCGCCCGAAATTTGGGCAGGGGGCCGCTGGAAGCCAGGGCGGAGCGGTATTCCGCCTCCGCCTGGGGCAGCAGGCTTTTCTCACAGTACCGCAGGAAGGCCCGGCACTGGGCCTGGTAGTACCGCCTGACCCGGCGGGAGACTTTGTCCGCCGCCGGCACCGGCTGGGGCAGGGAGACGGCGGCGGACAGCACCGGGATGCCCTCCACTTCCCACTCCCGCTCCGCCCCGAAGGGCTCCGTGTGCAGCTGCGTCAGAGGTCCTGTCATGGCTCGCCGCTCCCTTCCCGAAAATTCCGTCTGCAACAGGGTATGTGGGAGGACGGGTGGGGGTGACAGCCGCTCCGACACTTTAAACCATAAAATTTACACAGAAACCCTCTTTACTTTCACGCGGTACAATGCTAAAATATAAAACAAGCGGCGCAATGCCGCCAGTTCGCGGGGATGAGCCCAGGAGGATTCTTTGATATGGTCAAGATCGGCAAAAAGGAAAAGAGCGACCAGCTGTACAAGGCGATCCTGATGCTGAAGGACGAGCAGGAGTGCTACGACTTTTTCCAGGACCTCTGTACTGTGTCGGAGCTGCGGGCCATGGAGCAGCGGTTCGAGGTGGCCTCCCTGCTGGACGACGGGATGATCTACAACGAGATCCTGGAGCGCACCGGCGCCTCCAGCGCCACCATCAGCCGGGTGAACCGGTCCCTGAGCTACGGTACCGGCGCCTACGAAAAACTGTTTCAGCGGATCAAGCCGGATCGGAAGAAATGAGCAGCTACGACGCCCTGGCCGCCAGCTATGACGGCCTGATGATCGACGGCAGCTACCGGAAGCGGGCGGACTGGCTGGACCGGCAGCTGCGGAAAAGCGCCATCCCGGTCCGTACGGTGCTGGATCTGGCCTGCGGCACCGGCACCATCTCCTGCCTGCTGACCCAGAAGGGCTATCAGGTGACGGCCACCGACGGCAGCGAGGAGATGCTGACCCAGGCCATGGGGAAAGCGGCGGCCCTGGAGGGGCAGCCGCCTTTGTTCCTGCACCAGACCATGCCCCGCCTGCGGCTTTTGGAGCCGGTGGACGCCGCCGTTTCCATCCTGGATTCCCTGAACTACCTGACCAGGGAAAAGGACATCCGGGAGACCTTCCGGCGGGTGTACCGCTGGCTGAAGCCCGGCGGGCAGTTTATCTTCGACGTGAACACCCCCTATAAGCTGCGGCGGATGGACGGGCAGATGTATATGGACGAGACGGAGGACAGCTTCTGCGTCTGGCGGACCTTCTTCTCGGAGCGGACGCGGGTGTGCACCTACCAGGTGGACCTGTTCCACCGGAACGGAGACGGCGCCTGGGACCGGGACTTCGAGGAGCACCGGGAGCGGGCCTGGAGTTCGGAGGAGCTGCGGACGTATCTGACGGACGCGGGCTTCACGGACATCCGGATCACCGGCGACCTGACCCTCCGCCCGCCCAAGGCCCAGGAGGACCGCTGGATCGTCCGGGCGGTTCGGAAATCATAAGGAGTATATGCAACATGAGCGATCAACTGGTACGCGCCATCACCAAGGATGGCTTTGTAAAGGCCGTGGCGGTGTCCACCCGGGACCTGACGGAGCGGGCACGGCAGATCCACCACACCCTGCCGGTGGCCACGGCGGCCCTGGGCCGCACCCTGGCGGCGGCCTCCATGATGGGCAACGCCCTGAAGGGAGACGGTGCCTCCGTTACCCTCCAGATCAAGGGCGGCGGCCCGCTGGGCAAGCTGCTGGCCGTGTCTGATAACCAGGGCAACGTCCGGGGCACCGTGGATGATCCCACTGTGGACATTCCCCTGCGGCCCGACGGCAAGCTGGACGTGGGCACCGCTGTGGGCTGCGACGGCACCCTGACCGTCATCCGGGACCTGAACATGAAGGAACCCTACGTGGGCAGCGTGGGATTGCTGGGCGGCGAGATCGCCGAGGATCTGGCGGCCTACTTTGTGGAGTCTGAGCAGATCCCCACCGCCTGCGGCCTGGGCGTCCTGGTGGACCGGGACCAGAGCGTGCTGGCGGCGGGAGGCTACCTGATCCAGCTGCTGCCCGGCGCCGGGGAGGACGTGATCTCCAAGGTGGAGGGCGGCGTCATGGCCGCGGGTTCCGTCACGGGGATGCTCCAGGCCGGCGACGGCCCGGAGACCATGCTGCGGCGCCTGCTGTCGGACTTTGAGCTGGAGATTTTAGAGGAGACGCCCATCGAGTACCGCTGCTATTGCAGCCGGGATCGGATGGAGCGGGCCCTCATCAGCCTGGGGCCCGAGGAACTGCGCTCCCTCATCGACGAGCAGGGCCATGCGGAGCTGCGGTGCCAGTTCTGCGACAACGTGCAGACCTTTACAGAGGAGCAGCTGGAGGCACTTTACGAGAACGTGCGGAAAAAAAGCAAAAAAAATTGATTTTCCTGTTGACATACCGGGAGCCTTCGAGTATAATAACTTTTGCCGTCTGACGAGAGCGGCAATCGGGGAGCATAGCTCAGCTGGTTAGAGCACCTGCCTTACAAGCAGGGGGTCACTGGTTCGAGTCCAGTTGTTCCCACCAAGTTTTTATATGGCCCGGTAGTTCAGTTGGTTAGAACGCTAGCCTGTCACGCTAGAGGTCGACGGTTCGAGCCCGTTCCGGGTCGCCATCTCCCACGAGATGGAATTCCCATCTCGTGGGTCCCCTTAGGGGTTGAAATTCCCCGGCCGCGCCGCTTGGCGGGTCGAAAGATTTGCCCAGATAGCTCAGTTGGTAGAGCAGTGGACTGAAAATCCACGTGTCGCTGGTTCGATTCCGGCTCTGGGCACCACCTGCGGGCATAGCTCATCTGGTAGAGCGCCACCTTGCCAAGGTGGAGGTAGCGAGTTCGAGCCTCGTTGCCCGCTCCAGTCCAATGCCCACACGGAAGTGTGGGCATTGGGAAAAAATAAATGTGGACTTTTTCCGAAAATCCGCATATAATATAGATGTCCCCGATGGTGACATAGCCAAGTGGTAAGGCAAGGGTCTGCAAAACCCTGATTCCCCGGTTCAAATCCGGGTGTCACCTCCATAAGGTCGCAACAATCTGGATATTTTAAGCGCAAAGCTTAGAGTTCCAGGAGGTTGCGACCTTCTTTTTTTTCGAATTTTCGAGTTGTGGAGAATGGATATTTTCGAGCAATTCGAGTAACTGGGCAGATTTGAACTCCTCTTTTCCTGATGTTTGCGGTGAAAACGAAAAAAACGCCCTTTTTCAAAGAGAAAAGCAGGGCAAGCTTCCCTAAAATTATATACGAAGTTTCGGGCGTCTGTTTGTTGGTTAAGTCAAAGCCATCAAAGAGGCGCCCTTTTTCGTTGTACCCGATTCAAAAAGGGCGCTATTGCCCATCATACGTTTACCAGCCGGAGCAATCAGGTTTGCTCCGGCTTATTTTTTTACAGGAGGATTTTGATATGGATAAGCAAAACGATATGGCGCAGCTCCGCTACCTCGAGGAAATGGCCATCAGTTTGAAGCGAGCTGGCTTCGAGACTGGACGAATTGAAGACCACCACCTTCCTGTTAATTAGAACGGCAGCTACCTGTGCCGCATCTCCGGCAAAGGCAGCGTTCTGTACCGCCAGCAGAATGTGGATGCCAATGGCGCACAGGCGGAGCTACAAAACGTGATCGACGTCGCAAAAACGACTTCTGAGTACATGGCGATGATGGAACGTGCGTCGCAGCTCAAGGCAAGAGATCTGGAGGGCGACTACCGTGTCCTGGCGGATTTCAA
>CAMCDX010000096.1 GCA_945873695.1 uncultured Clostridia bacterium
CCCCCTCGTACTCCCCCTGCAAAATGCAACCCAGTTGCTTTAAGCAGAGGTTTTTTGACAAGCTGAAAGACGCCCGATACGGGCGTCTTTTTTACTGTGTCAGGAACACCAGGTTCCGATCCGTGATGAAATTCTGAACGCTGTACAGTACCGCAATGTTGTCGATGCCGTTCTCCGCGGCGTACTGAGCCGCGGAGGCCCGATAATACCGCAGGTCCAGCAGATGGACCTCGGAGAAGCTCTGGCTGAGGAAGGGTGCCAGGGCGTCGGAGTAGCTGTCCCGGATCAGCAGGAGCTTGCCGCCGTCGAGGACCGCCTCGTTTTTGATGACGCACAGGGGCTGGTTGCCGCCCAGGAAGGCGGAGTACTTGTCCTTCTGCTCCAGGTAAGAGCGGTCATAGAGACTGCCCGGCTCCGGGGCGCCGCCGCGCCAGGAGGTAACAGTGAGACCGTGGTCCCCCACCCAGAACTCCATGGTGTCCGGGGTCAGCCAATGGATGCCGGACTGGGAGTAAAGGGTGCCGTTGAAGGACTCGCTGGCGGTTTCCCTTGTGAAACTGTCCAACTTCAACGGCTCTCGACCCAGCGCCTCCATCAATGCGGTATAGCCGTAATAAGCCCCCAGAGTGGTCCAGTGGTGGTCGGTGCGGTAGAAAATGGGCTCATCGGCGTGAGCGGTCAAAACATTGGAGAAATCCACATCGCTTTGAGCCAGCAGTGACCTCTGGTCCCAGCTCTCCGCCCCGGCGGGCAGTTTGTCCCGCCACACCTCCGCCGCCGAGGGGATGAGGCCCAGAACCACGTTGGCGTCAGTGTTCTCCGCCAGCCGGTCCACGTAACTGAGATTCTTCTCCACCAGCGTCTCGTCCGGCTTCTCAACCTTGGAGATGAGGGTGTCGCCGCAGAGGTAGACACCGTTGAATTCGCTCTTGCCGATGAGCTGCTCCGCCCGGGCCTTCAGGCCCGTCCAGCCGTCCCGCAGGGGAAACTGGTCGGCAAAGTAATCCTCCACCGCCTCAGTAAAGCTGCCGTCCATCAGGGCCGCCCAGGAAAATTCCGGGGCCTGAGCCAGGGTGCGGTTCTCCGTCTCGGACTTCGCCCGGTCCGGCAAGAGGACGTGCCATACCAGCAGTCCGCCCAGAAACAGGCAGAACAGGGCCGAAAGAAACCGGCTGTATGCTTTTATCATACGCGCACCTCCTCTTCCAGCAGTTCCAGCTTCACCTGATACTGTCCACGCAGGCGGGCACAAAGCACGGTGTATACCTCCGTCAAGCAGTGGTCAAGCTTCCGCTCCTGCTCCGCTGTGCCCTGATAAGAAAATTCGACCCCGTTGTCCAGGAACAGGCAATCATAGTCCGCCTGAATGTGGTCCAGTTGAACCGTCAGTGTGGGGTCCTCTGCCAACTCTGATGGGAGGGCATTCTCCTCCACCGCACCGTCCTCCCCGTAGATCCAAACGGGATAGCAGCGGTAATCCAAATGCAATTTTAGTGTTTTCATGTGCGCCCCCGTTCAGAACCGAAAATACAGGAAGGGGTTGTAGCTGCCGTCCACCAGGTAGGCGGTAGAAACAATCAGAGCCAGCAGCATCAGAATGGGCGTCAGGACCTGCCGGACCCGCTGCGGCAGCCGCTGCCAGCAGCGCTTGCCCAGATCGGTAGAAGCCACAATCAGCACCAGAAAGGTAACGGCATAGCTGCGGAGGGTGTAGCCGTCCAGAGCGCTCCAAAGAGGCGCGCCGCCGAAGCAGTTTGTCAGGTACGCGCCGCAGACCGACAGGTCCTCCATGGCGAAGATGCCCCAGCCCACGAATACCACGATCAGGGTGTACAGGTGCTTCACCCAGGCAGGGGTTTTCGCCAGGACGCCCTTCAGGACGTACTTCTCCAAAATCAGCCACCCGGCAAAGTACAGTCCCCAGAGGATGAAGTTCCAGCTGGCGCCGTGCCAGAAGCCGGTACAGAACCAGACGATGAGGATGTTTCGCAGCGTCTTGGCGGTGCCGCCGCGGTTGCCTCCCAGGGGGATATACAGGTACTCCCGGAACCAGGAGGTCAGGGACATGTGCCACCGCCGCCAGAACTCCGTCACCGAGGCGGAGAGATAGGGGTAGTCAAAGTTCTCATTGAAATGGAACCCGAAGATGCGGCCAAGCCCAATGGCCATGTCGGAGTAGCCGGAAAAGTCGAAGTAGATCTGGAAGCCGAAGGCCAGCAGGCCCATCCAGCCGCCGGCCACCGTCAGTTCCCCTGCCCTCTGGGCCGCCAGTTGGGCGTCCCACTGCGCACCGATGGAATTGGCCAACAGGACCTTCTTGGCAAGGCCCACGCAGAACCGGCAGGCACCCAGAGCAAAGTCCTCCGCCGTGTTGGCCCGGTGGTCCAGGTCCTCCGCCACAGTCTTGTACTTCACAATGGGGCCGGCGATCAGCTGGGGGAACATGGTGACGAAAGCGCCGAAGTTGACGATGTTCCGCTGAACGGGAGCGTCCCGGCGGTAGACGTCGATGGTGTAGCTCATGGTCTGGAAGGTGAAGAAGGAAATGCCGATGGGCAGCGGGATATTCCGCAGGTGGATGGTAACGCCCAGCAGCGTCAGACTGGCGGGCAGATTGAGTCCGGTCAGCAGGAACAGGTTGTCCGCCAGGAAGTCCCAGTACTTGAAAAAGCCCAGGAGCAGCAGGTTGAACACCACGGACTGCGCCACAAACCTGCGGGCCTTTTTATCGTCCGCCCGGTACTTCTCCACCAGCAGGCCGTGGGTGTAGTCGATGAGGATAGACAGAACCATGATGGTGATGTAGACAGGCTCTCCCCAGCCGTAAAACACCAGGCTCACCGCCAGCAGCACCAGGTTCCGCCACTTCAGCGGCGCCAGAAAATACACCAGCAGCGTCAGCGGCAGGTAGGCGAATAAAAATGTCAGACTGCTGAAAACCAAGTGGTCTCCTCCTTTTCATGTCAGGACCGGGACGGCTTCACCGTCCCGGTCCCGCTGTCTTATGCAAACAGGGCGTTGAAGCCGTCAGCCCAGGTCTCCTGAAACTGAGCGGAGGCGATCATTGCCACATAGGTGCCGTGCTGGATGACCTGGCCATTGCTCCAGGCCTCCATGGACTCCGGGTACCAGGCGCCGCCCTCAGCCTGGGTGTCGATACGCTCCTGGAGGATAGCGGCGGCCTTGCCGGCGTCCTCCTCACTCTCACACTGCATCAGCACCATCTCATTGACTACACCGGACATCATGGGTGCCTTGGCCAGGAACTGTTTGGTGGCAATGTCGCTGATGCCGGGATAGTAGCTCTCCAGCATCTCCCCCTCCAGATCGGCCATATAGTTTTCATCCAGGCCGGCGTCTTTGATCATCTGGTCAAAGTAGGCCGTCAGGTCCACCTCCGGCTCCTTTTTGCCGCTGTCACCGCAGGCGGTCAGCAGGCTCATGGCCAGCAGGAGAGTCATTGTCAAAGTCAGCATGCGTTTCATATCGTTTCTCCTTCTATGGAAAATTTGGTCGTGTTTTCTCCGTTCCCGATACAAAGACGGAGGAGCCGGGAGAAAAGTTCCCGTTTTAGGATGGGCTTTTTTCAAAATTTTATAGGGTAATCCCTCTCTCCTTGCATTTATACAGGATTCGCGGTATGATTGCAACAACGAACTTTCAATTTTTCAGAAAGCAGGTAATATCGTATGTACAGCTTCCGCAACGATTACAGCGAGGGCGCCCATCCCCGGGTGCTCCAGGCGCTGACGGACACCAACCTGGAGCAGACCTGCGGCTACGGTCTGGACCCCCGGTGTGACACTGCCCGGGACACCATCCGCCGCCTTTGCGCCGCTCCCGGGGCCGACGTCCACTTCCTGGTGGGCGGTACCCAGGCCAACCTGGTGACCATCGCCGCCCTGCTCCAGCCCTACGAGGCGGTTATCGCCGCCCACACCGCCCACGTCAACACCCATGAGACCGGCGCCATCGAGGCCACCGGCCACAAGGTCTGCTCCATTTTCTCACCCGACGGCAAGCTGACCCCCGCCCTGGTGGAGACTGTGCTGGCGGAGCACAACGGCACGGAGCACATGGTAGCGCCCCGGATGGTCTACGTCTCCGACACCACGGAGATCGGCACCGTCTACACGAAGGCGGAGCTGGAGGCCCTCCGCCGCTGCTGCGATGCCCACAGCCTGTACCTGTTCCTGGACGGCGCCCGGCTGGGCTCCGCCCTGACCTCTCCGGTGAATGACCTGACCCTGCCGGACCTGGCGGCGCTGACGGACGTGTTCTACATCGGCGGCACCAAGAACGGCGCCCTCTTCGGCGAGGCCCTGGTGGTGAACGGCAGCGTTCCCCGGGACCATTTCCGCTGGTTCATGAAGCAGCGGGGCGCCATGCTGGCCAAGGGCCGGCTGCTGGGTGTTCAGTTCCAGGCGCTGCTGGAGGACGGACTGTACTTTGATATGGCCCGCCATGCCAACGATACCGCCTTCCGCCTGCGGGACGGTATTATTGCCCTGGGGTATCCCTTCCCCGTTCCCTCTCCCTCCAACCAGCAGTTCCCGGTGCTGCCCAACACGGTGATGGACCAGCTCCGGGAAATGGGCTACGAATTCGAGGTGGACGCTCCCGTGGACGACACCCACACCCGCATCCGCCTGGTGACCAGCTGGTCCACCCCGGAGGCAGCGGTGGAAAAATTCCTGGCCGACCTGGCCCTCTGCCATTGACCCGAACCCCGGCAGCAAAAGCTGCCGGGGTTTTTCGTGGGTTTTTCCCGCAATCGTTGTATGATAAGATAGAACCAGCTTTCAGAAAGGAGGGGGCCCATGACGGACACGGAGCTGCTGGAACACTTTGCCCAAAACAGCGCCCAGGGTATGGAAGCCCTATTGCGGCAATATGGCCCCCTCCTGCGGTATGTCATCGGCGGCGTCCTGCGGGACCGGCAGGACGCGGAGGACTGTTACTCCGAGGTTTCTTTGGCCCTGTGGCAGAAGCTGGAGAACTTTGACCCGGAAAAGGGCAGCCTCTCCGCCTGGCTCACCGCCATCGCCCGGAACGCCGCCCTGAACCACCTGAAGGCCCGCATCCGGCGGGAAAAGCACCAGCTGGAGGAACCGGCGGAGATCCTCACCCCGGAGCAGCAGGTCCTGCGGAAGGAGCGGGCGGAACGGCTGCGGGCCACCGTGGCAAGACTGCCGGAGGCGGACCGAAAGCTGTTTTACCGCCGCTACTACTATTTACAGCCCGTCGGCCAGATCGCCGCGGAGCTGGGACTTTCCCAGCGGGCCGTGGAAGGGCGGCTGTACCGCCTCCGCCAGCGGCTGCGGCAGGAGTTGGGAGGTGACGACGCATGACCCAGTGGGATGATTTTGACTGCACCCTGGCCACCGCCCTCAGCGAGCTGCCTCCCCCGGAGGACACCGTCCGTGACGTGACCCCCTGGCGGACCGCCATGGGCCGCGTCGTGACAGGCCTGTGCCTCACCTGCTTCACCCTGAATTTCCTCTATCTCCAGTACCTCCTCCCCGCCATTGGCGCCGTTCAGCTGTACCTTGGGCTCCGCAGCCTGCGGAAAGCCAACCGCTGGTTCCAGTTTTCATGGTATTGCAGCATTTGTAAAGTTATTATACTTTTCACTAATTCCGTATTGATCGCCACGCGTTACGGCGATCTTCTGGCCTCCCCGCGGATCATTTTGCAGACGGGGAGCACCCTGGCCCTGCTGCTGATGTGCCGTCAGGGACTCCGGCGTGCCGCCCGGGAGGTGGACCACCCGGGCCGTCGGGACCCCTTCCTGTGGGCGGCGGTGTGGTACGGCGTCATCCTCGTTCTGGCCCTGCTCCGGCCTCAGCCCGGCTGGCCGGCAACCATCGCCGTGGTGTATGCCTTCTGCCGCATCGTCAGGAGCCTGAGACGCATCACAGAGGAGCTGGAGAACTGGGGTTACGCCGTCCAGGCGGCGCCGGTACGGCTGGACAGTGGCCGGTTCCAGTTGATTGCCTACGGCACTCTGCTGGCTCTGGTCCTGACGGCCTCCGCCCTTTCCTGCCATGTTCCGTTAAACGGAACTGATATCGAACAAAATTTCGATTCCTCTGAAACTGCCGCCGTTCAATCCAAGCTGGCGGAACTGGGCTTCCCGGAGGAGCTGTCCGGCAAGCTGCTGCCGGAGGATCTGCTCTCCCTGAAAGATACTGTGCAATTCGGAAACAACTACTCCGAGCTCCATCTGAACAACAGCTCCGGCTTCCAGGGCGAAGCCTACGCCTTCCAGCTGCCCGACGGCAACGTGCGGTATGTCCACTTCTTTACCCCGAAGGACCAGGGCGGCTTCTGGCGCTGCGGCGTGACCATGAAGACCAACGCAGCGCTGAAGGATGCCGCCTGCCGCCTGTTCTATGAGAAAAACGGCCAATCCCTCATAGCTGCTCTCTCCCCGAACGGCACCGCAGAGAACCACGGCATCGGCTATTTCGGTGATGCGTATCAGACTTATACCACCTCCTTCCCCGCCTTCAGCTGGCCCTGGGACGCCTCCCAGCGGCAGGGCTATGTCATTTTCACTGCGGAGCAGGCGGCCAATCCCAAGACCGTTCTGGACGAGATACTGACCTATGGCGAGGATGGTTTCCTCCGCTACCCTTACCCGGCAGAAGACATCTGGAGAAACACCTGGCGCAGCGCCACCCACGGCTATTACGGCATGGGCTACGGCCTGGTCTACAAAGCCGATGAGGAATGGAGGTTCGCGAATGACGGTCCTCCCTCCTTTGAAAAACCCCGCTCCTGACGGAGCGGGGTTTCAGGCTGTCGAAAAAGTCCGACGGACTTTTTCGACGCCTTCACAATACCT
>CAMCDX010000097.1 GCA_945873695.1 uncultured Clostridia bacterium
CGAGGCATTGTGAAGGCGTCGAAAAAGTCCGTCGGACTTTTTCGACAGCCTGAACCGTGGACCGCTGGGGCGCTTTTTCAGAAGATTCCGTATCCGCCGGTGGCCGGGTCCCGCCACAAACCCAGGTGGGGCGGTCGGAAAGTCCAGTAGACAAACAAAAACGCCAGCACCCATAAGAGGAGCAGCCCCGCCACCTGCCGCCACAGGGCGGCCCGGCGGCGGCCCAGCAGCCGGAACTCCAGGGCGCAGGTCCCCAGGTCCGCCAGCAAAAACACGGCGATGTCCGCCCACAGCACGTGGAACCCCAGCACGCCGGTGTAGGTATAAAACAGGGTGGGGATCAGGACCAGCCCCGCCAGAACGGCGGTGGCCCGCACCTCCAGCAGGTCAGGGTATGTCCGTCCCAGGGCCCACACCTGGACCACGGAGAACAGGAAGGCCGGGAAAAACAGCAGCTTCATATGCTCCCAGGTAGACTCGTTGACGGCGGAGAAGGCCGCCGCCAGGGTGCTGTCACCGCTCCAGTCATAGACGAAGTGCAGCAGCGTGCCCAGCGCCGCCGTGAACAAAAAGCCCGCCAGTTCCCAGTAAAACAGCCGCTTTCGCATGGTCCGCCTCCCCTCCCGCAAAAAAAGACCGCGGCGTCCTGCCGCGGTCCCAGTTTATGCAGTTTGGGGGAAAATCATGCGAACACCGCCTGCACCAGCAGCATATAGAGGGCCGTGCCCCCGGCGATGGACAGCAGGACATTCCCCTTCCAGCGGTGCAGCACCACCACCGCCAGAATGGCCAGCAGCTCCGGCGCGCCGTGGGGCGCGGCGGTCCAGGAGACGTCTTTCAGGCAGTAGACCACCAGCAAGCCCATCATGGCCGCCGGCAGCACCTTGCCCAGGTACAGGATTACCCGGGGCGGCTCTTTCTTCTCCGGGAACAGCAGGAACGGGAGCCAGCGCGTCAGCTGGATTCCCGCGGCGGTGGCCAGAATGATCACCACGGATTGCAGCGGTCCTAAATGCACAGCCGTCTCCTCCCTCCCAGCAGTACGATCAGCAGCAGTACCATTGCGGGAATCACCAGATTTTCCGGGCCGAAGCCGGCCAGGCTGGCCACCGCGCAGAGAATGCCGCTCACGCCTGCCGCCCGGTTCTCCTTCTTCTTCCACTGCTCCAAAAACAGCACCACAAACAGCGCCGTCAGAACAAAATCGATGCCCGTGGTGTCAAAGGTGATGATGTTGCCCGCCAGATTGCCCAGCACCGTCCCCGTGAGCCAGTACAGGTAATGCAAAAACGTGATCCAGAAGTAAAAGTCGTGCCGGTTGGTCCCCTCCGGCGGCTTCAGGGAGGACACCAGGGAAAAGGTCTCGTCCGTCAGGCCGAAGATCAAAAAAGCCCGCTCTCTCCCCAGTCCCCTGTACTTCTCCAATACGGACAGGCCGTAGAAGATATGGCGGGCATTGATCATGACGGAGATCAAAAAGGCCTGGATGGGGTCGAACGCTGCCGTCAGCAGTGTGATCCCCACAAACTGGCCGCTGCCCGCAAAGCAGATGACGCTCATCAAAAGCGCCCAGCCCACGCCGTAGCCGCTGGTCTGCATCAGAATGCCGAAGGCCATGCCCAGGCAGATGTACCCCGTCAGCACCGGCACCGTGGCGGGAAACGCCGCCTTCACCGCCGCCAGACGGGATATGCGTTGTTGTTCACTGGATTCCATGTCTCTCTTCTCCTGAAAAATCCAGGGCAGAGGACGGTTCCTCTGCCCCGGAATGGCTTTACATTTTCTCCGGCGCGTCCACACCGATGAGCTTCAGACCGTTCCGCAGCACCACACGGGTGTCGTCCGCCAGCTTCAGCCGGGCGGCCTGGACCTTGGGCTCCTCGCCCTTGATGCGGCAGGCGTTGTAGAACCGGTGGAAGCAGCCCGCCAGCTCCTGGAGGTAGCGGTTGATGTGGCTGGGATCGTAGTCCCGGGCCGACAGCTTCACTTCCTCGCAGAACTGGGCGATCTGCTTGATGAGGGCCTGCTCCGTCTCGCCGGTCAGAAGGGTCATATCCACGTCCGCCTGTGCGGGGACGGTGACGCCCTCCTCCGCCAGGGCCCGCAGCAAGGAGCAGATCCGGGCGTGGGCGTACTCCACGTAGTAGATGGGGTTCTCGGAATCCTCCCGGACGGCCAGACCCAGGTCGAACTCCATCTGGGTGTCGGGCTTGGCGTTGAAGTACCACCGGGCGGCATCCACGCTGACCTCGTCCAGCAGGTCGGAGAGGCTGATGGCCTTGCCGGTCCGCTTGGACATACGGACCACCTCGCCGTCCCGCAGCAGCTTCACCAGCTGCATCAGCACGATGTCCAACTTCTCGCTGCCGTTGAGGCCCAGGGCGTCCAGGGCGCCCTTCAGCCGGGCCACGTGGCCGTGATGGTCGGCGCCCCAGATGTTGATGACCTTGTCAAATCCCCGGACAGCGAACTTGTTCCGGTGGTAAGCAATGTCGGCGGCAAAATAGGTGTAGAAGCCGTTGGCCCGGCGGAGCACGTCGTCCTTCAGCTCCAGCTTCTCGATGTCCTTCTCCTTCTTGCCGGCCTTCAGCAGGTTCTCCCGCATGATGTCGGCGGTGCGGAGCCAAAGGGCGCCGTCCTTCTCGTAGGTCCAGCCCTTCTCGGTGAGCATGTCCACCGTCTCGGCAACATAGCCGCTCTCGTGGAGGGCGGACTCGTAGAACCAGTTGTCGTAGTTGATCTTATACCGCTGGAGGTCGGTCTTCATCTTGGGCAGGTTCACGCTGAGGCCGAACTGGGCCAGGGTCTCCTGCCGCTCCGCCTCAGGCACGTTCAGCAGCTTGTCGCCGTGGGCGTCATAATAGGCCTGGGCCAGGTCGCGGATGTCGCCGCCCTGATAGCCGTCCTCGGGGAAGGGCACATTCTCCTCGCCCTGGATGATCTGGAGATACCGGGCCTCGATGGAGTGGGCGAACTTGTCGATCTGATGGCCGGCGTCGTTGACGTAGAACTCCCGGGTCACGTCGGCGCCGCAGGCGGTCAACACAGCGGCCAGGGTGTCACCCAGGACGCCGCCCCGGGCGTTGCCCATGTGCATGGGGCCGGTGGGGTTGGCGGAGACAAACTCCACCATATACTTCTTGCCCGCCAGGCCGTCGTTGGTGCCGTAATCATCGCCCTCGCTCTCCACGGCGGAGAGGACGCCCTGATACCAGCTGTCGTCAAGCCGGAAATTCAGGAAGCCAGGGCCGGCGATCTCGGCGGAGGTGAAATAGGAGCCGGTCAGGTCCATGTGGTCCAGCAGGGCCTGGGCGATGTTCCGGGGGGGCTGGCGCAGCGCCTTGGAGGCGGCCAGGGCAAAGGTGGTGGTGAAGTCACCGTTGGCGGTGTCCTTGGGGATCTCCACCGGGGCGGTCTTCACGTCGGCCTGGGGCAGGGTGCCGTCGGCCACCGCCGCCTGGTAGGCGGCCATCGCCAGGGCTGCGGCCTGGTCTTTCGCGTTCTGGATCATGTTGATCATATCAAAATACCTCTTCTGTTGATGGTTTTTATGAGTGTTTCCGTTTTACCCGGATCTTAAAGCAGTTCCGGCCTGTCACCGTGTGCTTTCCCATGCGGCTCGCCGCATGGGAGGCCTTGATTGAACATTCTCGGCAGGCAAAGCCTGCCTGCGGCAAGATTTTGGCTTTCGCCAAAATGCTTGGACGCGCTATGGCGCGGAGTATCCCGGTAGTCAGTGCTTCCGTTTCACCCGGATCTTGAAGCAGTTTCGGCCTGTCACCGTGTGCTCCACGGCGATGGAGTACCTGATCTCCATGACACCGCCCCGGTCCGTCAGGTTGTGGCGGAGGCGGCTGGTCTGGATGTCCACCGTCAGCTCCCCGAAGGGAGTCTCGTACAGGGACGTGTGCTGGCGTCCTTCCTCGAACACCATCTGGGAGTTCACCGTCCCCGCCCGGGTCAGGATGACCCGGGGGCCCCGCACCTCAAAGGTGGTGGTGGTTCCCTCCATGCCGGTGAGGGCCGTCTCCTGATAGGACAGCGCCATGCCGTCCTCCGTCAGAGTCATGGTCCCCTCGGTCATCAGCTCCGTCGCGTCGGGGTCGATGCCGTCGAAATACTGCTCGCCCCGGATAGACAGCAGCACCGGCAGCTTGTTTGCTTCCATATCAATACTGGTCAATGTCGATCCTCCGTGCCGTGTGGCGCATATTCTCCCGCAGAAACACCGACGCGATGCGCTCGAAGTCCTCGGGGCGGTCACTGACATAGAACTCCGGCTCTCCCTGGCGGCTCTCGTCCGCCCGGAGGCCCTCCGCCTTCAGCATCCGCTTCAGCTCGAAGGCCGACTCCTCCCCCGCCGAGACCAGGGTCACCTCCGGGCCCATGATGTCGGCTATGATGTCCGTCAGCAGCGGGTAGTGGGTGCAGCCCAGGATCAGGGTATCGATGCCGGTGGCCTTCAGGGGCTCCAGGTACTCTCTCGCCACCGTCTCGATGACCACGTCTCCCCGGTGGATGCGTCCGTTCTCCACCAGCGGCACGAATAGCGGGCAGGGCTTTCCGATGACCTCCACGTCCGGGTCCAGCCGCCGCAGGGTCGCCTCGTAGGCGCCGGAGCGGATGGAGGCCAGGGTGGCGATGATACCCACCTTCTTGGTTTTCGTCACCAGCAGCGCCCGCCGGCAGGTTGGCTCCACCACGCCCACGATGGGCAGGTCGTTCTCCGCCCGCAGTGTGTCCAGCGACGTGGTGGACACGGTGCCGCAGGCGATGAGGATGGCCTTCAGGTCAAACGAGCGCAGGAACCGCACGTCCTGCCGGGCGTATTTCAGCAGCGTCTCCTTGGACCGGCCACCATAGGGCACCCGGGCGGTGTCCCCGAAATAGATGAGGTTTTCCTCCGGCAAAATCTGCCGCAGGGAACGCACCGCCGTCAATCCGCCCAGGCCGGAATCGAACACGCCGATAGGCCGCATATCCATCATTCTCATACTCCTTATCAGCCGCGCGGAAGCGCGAAGGGGATATTTTATCTCACATGGCATCTGAATTATATATTATACTATGAGCCCTCTCTCGCCGCAAGACAGATTTTAGTCTTTTTACCCGCTTTTTTATGTGGAATTTCCCTGCCGCCTTTGCTATAATCATTCTTGTATCAAGGGAGGTGTTTATCCCATATGAATATTGAACTGACGGAACAGCAGTTTCGCTATCTGCTGGATCTGGTGTACATCGGCAACTGGGTGATGAACTCCACCCGGGAGGACGACCGCATCAAGGAATACGACCAGGTGGAGAGCCTGATCTTCTCCCACTGCCTGCGGCACAAGATGAGCAAGCTGGTGGAGCTGTACCGGGGCGAGCTGATCCCCTCCCGGGCCTTTGCCGACGGCGGCATCCACGAGGCCATTGAGAACTACGAGGACGTGGTGTTTTACGAGATCCTGGCGGAGGAACTGGCCCTGCGGGACATGGACGGCGAACCCCTGACCCGGGAGAACTACACCCAGCTGATGGACCGCATTGACGCATACCTCTCTGAATTCGATCAGCACGGCACGGACCATATCTCCGTCGACCTGGATGAATGATTCCGTAAAAGAAAGAAAAGGAGAACGACATGTCTGAAAAAGCAAAGGTCTACTTCGCGGATTTCCGCTGCCCCAGCTGGCGGGAGAACCTGCCCCAGAAGCTGGCCCGGCTGATGATGACCGCCGGCTTCGGCGACATCGACATGGAGGACAAATACGTTGCCATCAAGATGCACTTCGGCGAGCCAGGCAACATGGCCTACCTGCGGCCCAACTGGGCCAAGGTAGTGGCGGACCTGGTAAAGGACAAAGGCGGCAAACCCTTCCTGACGGACTGCAACACCCTGTATGTAGGCGGCCGGAAGAACGCCCTGGACCACATGGAGTCGGCCTATGTCAACGGCTTCACCCCCTATTCCACCGGCTGCCACATCATCATCGCCGACGGTCTCAAAGGCAACGACGAGGTGGCCGTCCCCGTGACGGGCGGCGAGTACGTGAAGGAGGCCAAGATCGGCCGGGCCGTCATGGACGCCGACGTGTTCGTCTCCCTGACCCATTTCAAGGGCCACGAGCAGGCCGGCATGGGCGGCACCCTGAAGAACATCGGTATGGGCTGCGGCAGCCGGGCCGGCAAGATGGAGATGCACAACTCCGGCAAGCCCTTTGTCAAGCAGAAAAAGTGCGTGGGCTGCCGTGCCTGCGCCAGGATCTGCGCCCACGGAGCCCCTCAGTTCGGTCCCGACGGCAAGGCCGTCATCGACACCGACAAGTGCGTGGGCTGCGCCCGGTGCCTGGCCATCTGCCCCAAGGATGCCATCCAGTCCCTGTTCGACGAGGCCCCCGCCATTTTGAACAAGAAGATTGCCGAGTACACCAAGGCGGTGGTGGACGGCCGCCCCTGCTTCCACGTGTCCCTGGTGATGGACGTGTCCCCCAACTGCGACTGCCACGGCGAGAACGATGTGCCTATCGCCCCCAACGTGGGCATGTTCGCCTCCTTCGACCCTGTGGCCCTGGACCAGGCCTGTGCTGACGCCGTCACCGCCCAGCCGGCCATGCCCGGCTCCGTCCTCTTCGACGAGGGCTACGACTGCGATTGCGGCGACCTGTTCCACGCCGCCCATCCCAACACCGACTGGCGGACCTGCCTGGAGCACGCCGAAAAGCTGGGCCTGGGCACCCGGGCATATGAGCTCATCAAGATCTGAAGCAGCAAAAAGAAGGACTTCCGATTGGAAGTCCTTCTCAGCTTGTCGAAAAACCTCTGCTTAAAGCAACTGGGTTGCATTTTGCAGGGGG
>CAMCDX010000098.1 GCA_945873695.1 uncultured Clostridia bacterium
AGATGTAGGTGTTGGAAAGTCCCAATGTCTGTCCGGCGTAGGCCAACGTCTCGTCGAAGCTCTCAAAGGCGCCCCGGGCGGTGCGGTACATCAGGGGGAAGGCCACCACCGCGGCAGCCAGGACGCCGCCGTACCAGGTCATGACGAATTTGACGCCGTACCGGGCCAGCAGCATCCCCAATGGACGCTTGGCGCCGAAGAGGAGCAGCAGGAAATAGCCGCACACCGTCGGCGGCAGCACCATGGGCAGCGTCAGGACCACGTCCAGAACGCCCTTCACCGCCCGGGGGAGCCGGGCGGCGTAGTAGGCGGCGAAAATGCCCAGGAAGAACACCAGCACGCAGCTGATGGCCGCGATGCGCAGCGAGTTCCAAAGGGGATACCAGTCCATGGCTCGCTCCTTACGGGGTGGAGAAGCCCACCGCCGCAAAGACGGCCATGGCTTCGTCGGTTTGCAGGAAGTCCAGGAATTCCTGGGCCGCCTCCGGGTTCTCGGCGGTCTTCAGCACGGCGGCGGGGTAGATGACCTGGCCGCACATCTCGGCGGTGGCGCTGTCCACCACGGTGAGGTTGGCGCTGAAGGCGTCGGTGCAGTAGATGACGCCGCAGTCCACGCTGGCCTCGGACACCTGGGTGGTGACTTCCTTCACGTTGGTGCCGTAAGTAATGCGGCCGGCGTTGGCCAGAGCGGTCTCATCCAGGCCGTAGTAAGCCAGGATCTTCTGGGTATACTGGCCCACGGGCACGTCGCTGTTGCCCATGCACAGCAGAACGTCGCCGCTCTCCAGGTCCGCCGCCAGATCGTCAAAGCTGTTGATGTTCTTGGGATTGCCCTCAGGGACCACCAGGGTCACCCGGTTTTCCAGCAGGTCCACCCGGGTATCGGTGTCCACGATGTCCAGGCCCTCGGTGTTCACCTCGGCGCTGGCGGTGATGTCCATCTGGTTCATCTGCTTTTGCCCGGCGGAGATAAAGAGGTCGCAGGCGGCGCCCTCCTGGATCTGGCTCTTCAAAGTGCCGGAGGAGTCGAAGTTGTAGGTGATGGTGACGCCGGGGTGGGCCTCCTCGTAGACGGCCTTCAGCTCCGTCAGGGTCTCCGTCATGGAGGCGGCGGCGAAGACGATGAGTTCCGTCTCTTCCGCCGGAGCCTCGGTCTGGGTCTCAGCCGGGGCGTCATCTTTTTTGGCGCCGCAGGCCGTCAGGCTGAGGGTTAGCAGGGCGGCCAGCAGCAGGGATGCGAGTTGTCTGTGTTTCATACAATGCTTCCTTTCTGTGTTTCAAGAAAATTATATACGAGCCGTGGATTTACACGGCGGTATACCGTTTGGAAAGCCGTCACAGACGGGCGCAGTCCTCCACCTCATCGCGCAGCAGGGCCATGCCGTGGGGGATGGCGTCCAGAAACACGTCCATGCTCTCCATGCAGGCCTTGGGGCTGCCGGGCAGGTTGATGATGAGGGTCTTGCCCCGGATGACGCTGACTCCCCGGCCCAGCATGGCGTGGGGGGTGATGCGGAGGCTGGCGGAGCGGATGGCCTCGGCGATGCCGGGGGCGTTCCGGTGGGCCACCGCCAGGGTGGCCTCCGGCGTGGTGTCCCGGGGACCGAAGCCGGTGCCGCCGGTGGTCAGGATCAGGTCCAGCTGCCGCTGGTCCGCCAGGCGGCAGAGGTGGCGCTGCAAAAGGGCCGGGTCGTCGGGCAGCAGCAATTGCTCCGCCACCTCATACCCGTTCTCCTCCAGGCGTTTTACAATGGCGGGGCCGCTTTTGTCCTCCCGCTCGCCCCGGGAGCCCTTGTCGCTGAGGGTGATGACCGCCGCCTGCCAGGGCCGGGGGACGGTCCGCCGCTCCGATACCATCTCGTCCCCCACGGCGATCTCGCCGCCCTCCAGGACCCGGGCGAACACGCCCTCCCGGGGCATGATGCAGTCGCCCATCTTTTTGTAGATCTCGCAGTGGCTGTGGCACTCCTTGCCGATCTGGGTCATCTCCAGCAGCACCGGCCCGCAGCGCAGCAGTGTTCCCACCGGCAGGGAGCGGAAGTCGAAGCCCTCCACCACCAGGTTCTCGCCAAAGGCGCCGAAGGCCACGTCGGCCCCCAGGTGGTTGAAGGCGTTGATCTTCTCCGCTCCCAGCAGGCTGACCTGCCGGTGCCAGTGTCCGGCGTGGGCGTCTCCCCGGATGCCCCAGTCCGCTTCCAGGTAAGCCCGGTCCACCGGGTGCTTCTGATAGCCCCGCTCCCGGCTGACGCAGATGGCAAGCACCTTTCCCATCTCATTATCCTCCGATCTCATTCATCCGTTTTTGTTCGGTCACCGCCGCCGGGTCGCCGAAGCAGTGGGCTCGGGGCTTGCGGAACACGGCCTCCGCCAGGGCGGCGGACAGCCCCTCCGGGGTCTGACGCAGGACCCTCCGCAGGTCGGTGCCCTCGCCGTAGCACAAACAGGGCTTCAGCAGCCCGGTGCTGGTGAGGCGGACCCGGTTGCAATTGCCGCAGAACTTGTGGCTGAGGGCGCTGATGAAGCCGATCCGCCCCCGCAGGGCCCCACTGGCGTAATAGACGGCGGGCCCGAAGCCCCGCCGCTCCTCCACCGGGTGGAGGTCCGGCCATTGGGAGCGCAGGATCTCCAGGGCGGTGTCGCCGTCCAGTCCGTGGCCTCCGGCGCCGATGGGCATCTGCTCAATGAACCGGACGTCGATGGCCCGGTCCCGGGCCAGGGCCGCCAGCGGCACCAGATGGTCCCGGCAGTCCACCAGCAGCACGCAGTTCAGCTTCGTGGCGATCCCCGCCTCCACGCAGGCGCCGATGCTCCGCAGCACTTCCGCCAGACAGTCAGTGCCGGTGATCCGGGCGTATTCCACCGGGTCGGTGGTGTCCAGGCTGATGTTCACGCCGTCGATGCCCAGCCTGGCCAGATCCTTTACGAGAGGCGCCAGGAGGGTGCCGTTGGTAGTCAGCGTCACCGTTTCCACCCCCGGCAGGGCCTTCAATTCTTTTAAAAACTCCAGGCAGCCCCGGCGGACCAGAGGCTCGCCGCCGGTCACCTTGAAGTGGGTGATGCCCAGGGGCACCGCCGCCCGGGCCACAGCCAGCAGTTCCTCGTACCGCAGCAGGTCCCGGTGCTCCACCAGGTCCACCCCCTCCGGCATGCAGTACCTGCAGCGGAGGTTGCACCGGTCCGTGATGGAGATGCGCAGATAGTCGATGTTTCGTCCGAACTGGTCAGTCATGGCAGGGCTCCTCAAAGTGAAAATCGCCGCTTTTGCCCCCCTGTTTTTCCACCAGGTGGATGTCAGAGAGGACCATCCGCTTGTCCACGGCCTTGCACATGTCGTAGACCGTCAGCAGCGCCGCGGAGACGCCGGTGAGGGCCTCCATCTCCACGCCGGTCTTGCCGTCGCACTTCACGGTGCAGCGGGCGGTGATGGTACAGGCGGCACTGTCCAGGGAGAAAATGACCTCGCTCTTCGTCAGGTTCAGCCGGTGGCACAGGGGGATGAGGTCGGCGGTCTGCTTGGTGGCCATGATGCCCGCCACCTGGGCCACTCCCAGCACATCCCCCTTCTTCATCCGGCCCTCCGCCACCAGGGCGAAGCAGTCGGCGCTCATGGTGATGGCGCCCTCCGCCACGGCGGTCCGGCTGGTGACAGTCTTTTCGCTGACGTCCACCATCCGGGCGTTGCCTGCCGCGTCCACGTGGGTAAATCCCTGTTCCATCGCTCAGACTCCCTTTCCGAATCCGCAGTTGGGGAAGGTGCACACCGGGCAGTTCAGGCACAGACCGCCCTCGCCCAGCCCCGCCAGCTCTTCAGCGGTGACGGGGTCGTCCGCCATGAGACGGGGCAGCACCAGGTCGAAAATGGTGCGCTTGGCGTACATGACGCAGCCCGGCAGGCCCACGATGGGCACGGTCCGCTCGCCGTCCCGGTAATAGCTCAGCAGGAACATGGCGCCGGGCAGCACCGGGGCGCCGTAGGTGACGATGTCGGCGCCGGTGTTCTTGATGGCCAGAGGTGTCCGGTCGTCGGGGTCCACGCTCATACCGCCGGAGCACAGCACCAGGTCGGCGCCCCGGCGGATGGCCTCCAGGCAGCCGGCGGTGATGGCGGCGTGGTCGTCGTCAAAAATTTCGTGATAGATGATCTCCGTGTCGTACTCCGCCAGCTTTTTCTCCAGCACCGGGGTGAAGGCGTCCTGGATGCGGCCGTGGTAGACCTCACTGCCGGTGGTCAGGATGGCGGCCCGTTTGTGCCGGAAGGGCAGCAGGCGCAGGATGGGGCCGTCCTGGCAGATGGCCCGGGCCCGCTCCATCTTCTCCTTGGCGATGACCAGGGGGATGATGCGGGTGCCCGCCAGCTTGTCACCGGCCTTCACCGGGAAGTCCCCGTGGCGGCAGGCGATCATCAGCTCCCCGAAGCGGTTCACCGCCCGCAGCTTCTCCCGGTCCACCTTCAAAAGGCCGTCCCGGTCCGCCACCAGCTCGATCTTGCCCTCCTTCACGGGGGTGGGGTGCATATGGTCGCTCTGGCACATCTCCCGCAGGATCTCCGCCGCCTCGTTTTCGTGGAGCATGGAGTCGTCCTTCTCCCAGATGTAGAGGTTCTCCTTGCCCACGCTCAGCAGCACCGGGATGTCCTCCGGCCGGATGATGTGACCTTTGCGGAACACGGCGTCCTTGGTGACGCCGGGGATGATCTGGGTGATGTCGTGGCAGAGCACCTGCCCCACGGCGTCCACGGTCTTCATCAGTTTCATTGGGGATTCCTCCTTCACTCCAGCGTATAGCGGCACACCAGCTCCAGCACGCTGCCCGCGATGCAGCGGGCCTTGTCGGAGATGGTGAAACAGTTTTGATATTCCTCTTTCCGGGGGTCGATGTCGGCGATCTTGAACCCCTCCGTCACCGGGAAGCCGTGCCGGATGAGGCCCCGGATCAGCCCGGGGATGGCGGCGGGAACAGGATGGTCCCCCGCCTCGTTCCGGATGAGGGCGATGGGCTCTCCCCGCTCCACGAAATCGCCGATGGAGCGGACGTTGTAAAGCACCCCCGCCTGGGCGGCGTGGAGCACCCGCTCCGCCCCGTAGCCGCCGATGATGCCCGGCACGCCGGTGTTGGGCCTGGCGGCCCCCTCCCGGATGACGCGGCCCAGGTTGTGGCCCCGCATGGTCTCCACCACGAAATCCACATCCACGCCGGCGGTGAAGCCGGGGCCCAGGCCGATGGTCAGGGAGGCCATGTCCCGGGTGGTGCCCAGGTTCCGCTTGGCCAGGATGGCGTCCACCACGGCGGCGGGCTTTAATTTCGGAATACACTGCCCCTCCGGGTCGATCAGCAGGGGCACCCGGCCCCGCGCCAGCACTTCGGCCAGCCGGTCCGGGCCGTCGATCCGCACGGCGGTGACGCCCTCCACCGTGGCGGCGCCTTCGTAGACCGCCTCACTCAACGCCACCTGCCGGCGGATGGCCGCCGGATGGGCCGCTTCCAGGGCCAGAACGGGGAAGCCGGCGCTCCACAGCCGGTGGATGGTGCCGGTGGCCAGGTCTCCCGCCCCCCGGACAATGATGAGCGGCTTTTTCATGCCTGACGCTCCTTTCCAAACGCCGCCAAAGGCGGCAGTCGTTATACTTAATTGAGAATAACACATCTGAAAAAAAGATGCAAGGCGGCGGAGAGAAAATGTCCCCGGCGGCTGGGTATAATTCCGGCGGAAAGGCGCAACCTGAGAACATGTTTTCGAGAAAACGGAGGGATGTGCGCATGTTTTCCATGGACCGCCGTCTGGTGGGCGGGATCGTGGCCCTGGCGCTGGTGCTGCTGGTGGCCGGAACGGCATATCTGGAGCGGGAGGAGCTGGTCTCCGCTTCGGCGCCGGCGGTGGTGCCGGCCTCCGCCGACAACTGGGGGCTGTCCTTCCAGCAGGAGGGCGCCGCCCCGGTGGGGAACGCCAGTGCTGCCGACCTGGCGCGGTATGACGCCTACTACCTGGGGGACACCGGCAAGAAGGTCATCTACCTGACCTTCGACTGCGGCTATGAGAACGGCTACACGGCCCAGATCCTGGACACCCTGAAAAAGCACCAGGCCCCCGCCGCCTTTTTCGTGGTGGGGCACATGATCGAGTCGGCGCCGGAGCTGATCTGCCGCATGGCGGAGGAGGGCCACATCGTGGGCAACCACACCTACCACCACCCGGACATGTCCGCCATTTCCGACCAGGCCTCCTTCCAGAAGGAACTGGACGACCTGGCGGCGCTGTACCAGGAGACCACGGGGCAGGAGCTGCCCAAGTTCTACCGTCCGCCCCAGGGGAAGTACAGCGAGGAGAATCTGAGGCAGGCCCAGGCCCTGGGGTACAAGACCATCTTCTGGAGCCTGGCCTACGTGGACTGGTACGTGGATGACCAGCCCACGGCGGAGCAGGCCTACGCCAAGCTGCTGCCCCGCATCCACGACGGAGCCATCGTCCTGCTCCACTCCACGTCTCAGACCAACGCGGAGATCCTGGACGACCTGCTGACCAAGTGGGAGGACATGGGTTACACCTTCGCCTCCCTGGAGGACCTGCCGGCATCCCGGCCGAAAGGAGAGGTCTGAGCGGCCCACCTGTGAAGGCACCCTGAAAGCCGTGGCTTTCAGGGTGCTCAGGCTGTCGAAAAAGTCCGACGGACTTTTTCGACGCCTTCACAATACCTC
>CAMCDX010000099.1 GCA_945873695.1 uncultured Clostridia bacterium
ACCCCACTTATTAGATAGTATATCATACTGTCTAACAAATGGGGTGCAGTTCATTGGAAGGAGGGCGTCTATGTATCTGTATCCTCACAGCAATCATAATGATGCGCTGGGACTGATGATGCTGGTAATCGCTCCCGCCGTGTTTCTGCTGTGCTGGCTGTACAATGCCTACCGGCTGGGCAAATTCAGAAAAAGACGGCATGCTCCGCCGAACATTGCCCGCAAAAGCACTTATAAAAAAGGGCTTTTCGTGATTGGCTGCATCATTTTGGCTATTCTGCTGGGCTTGGCTGCTCGGTTTGTGTTCTGAGCTTTCTAGGTGTTATGCGGCCGTTTCTTCCCGAAGCACGGAAGACAGAAGGGGGCCGCATATCTTCTTTTTCCGGGGGCAGACTAGGGTCGAGGTGATTTTTGATGGCAAAAAAAGGAATGGCCCGGCCCGACTGGACCCACACCCGGCCCCGTAACGACCAGGAGCCGGTGCCCCAGATCCAGGGCAAGGCCAAGCACGGCAAGGAGAAGGCCAAGCCCATCATCCCCGGCACCAGCGGCCCGGACATGAAGGTTTACCATCATCTGAAGGGCGACGGCTCCGTGGGCGATACCAAGCCCTGATTTACCGCTCCTTCCAAATGAAAATGGGCATGGGCGGATCGTTCCGGCGGTTGGCCCAGTCGCAGCAGAGGACAGAGCAGGTCCGGTCGTCCAGGCCCCTCAGGTACGCCAGCACGGCGTCCCGCTCCCCGTAGCCGTTTTCCTTTCCGTAGTAAAGGGCGATGGTCATGACGCCGCCGGGCTTCAGCAGCCGCAGCCCCGCACCGATGGCGGCCACGGAGGACGGCCCACGGGTGAAGACCGCCGGATCTCCGCCGGGGAGGCGGCCGAAGTTGAACACCACGCAGTCCGCCGTGCCTGCCTGGGCGTATTGCTCCATGTTGGCGTGGCTGTTCAGGATGACCTGGGCGGTCAGACCCTCCTGCTCCAGCAAGGCCCTTGTCTGAGTCACCGCCTCCTCCTGAATGTCGAAGGCCAGCACCCGGCCGGTGTCCCCCGCCAGGCGGCACAGCAGGGCGGTGTCCCGGCCCTTGCCGGCGGTGGCGTCGATGCAGAAGGCACCGGGGCGAACGTGTTGTTTCAGAAACTCGTGGACCATGCTCAACGTGTTCAGCTGCATATCTGTCTCCTTTGCGTACAAAAGTGGTGAAAAAAGGTCCTCTCTGGGCTCCAGAGAGGACCTTTTGCATGGCAGAAGATTAGCCCTTGACGATGAAAGCGGTGTCCATGGCGATCATGAGCTCCTCGTTGGTGGGGATCAGCAGGACCTTCACCTTGGAGTCGGCGGCAGAGATGACAGCCTCCTTGCCCCGGACGTTGTTGGCCTCGGCGTCCATCTTGACGCCCATGAACTCCAGGCCGCTGGCGATGGCCAGACGCTGAGAAGCGGAGTTCTCGCCCACGCCGGCGGTGAAGATGATGGCGTCCACACCGCCCATGGCGGCAGCATAAGCGCCGATGAGCTTCTTCACGCCGTAGTTGAACATATCCACGGCCAGGCCGGCACGCTCGTTGCCCTCCTTGTGGGCATTTTCCAGATCGCGGAAGTCAGAGGAAACACCGGATACGCCCTGCACGCCGGACTTCTTGTTCAGCACGTTCAGCATCTCGTCGATGTTCATGTTGTACTTGTTCATGACATACTGCAGGATGCCGGCGTCCAGGTCGCCGGAGCGGGTGCCCATGGGCAGGCCGGCCAGGGGGGTGAAGCCCATGGAGGTATCCACAGACTTGCCGCCGTCGATGGCGGTGACAGAGGAGCCGTTGCCCAGGTGGCAGGAGATCAGCTTCAGCTCCTCGGGCTTCTTGCCCAGCATGGCGGCGGCGCGGCCGGCCACATACTTGTGGGAAGTGCCGTGGAAGCCGTAGCGCCGGACCTTGTCGTTCTCGTAGTACTCATAGGGCAGGGCGTACATATAGGCCTTGGCGGGCATGGTCTGGTGGAAGGCGGTGTCGAACACGGCCACCTGGGGCACATCCTTGCCCATGACGGCGGTGCAGGCGTTGATGCCGGTGATGTTGGCGGGGTTGTGGAGAGGAGCCAGGGGGATGCAGTCCTCCAGAGCCTTCAAGACCTCGTCGGTGATCAGAACGGACTTGTTGAAGGCCTCGCCGCCGTGCACCACACGGTGACCCACGGCGTCGATCTCCTTCATGGAGCCGATGACGCCGTTTTCAGCGTCCACCAGGGCGTCCAGCACGGCCTGGATGGCCTCGGAGTGGGTGGGCATGGCCACGTCGATGGCGTCCAGCACCTTCTTGCCCTCCACCTGGGGCTTGTAGGTGAACTTGCCGTCGATGCCGATGCGCTCGCACAGGCCCTTGGCCAGCAGCACGCCGGTCTCGGGGTTCAGCAGCTGATACTTCAGGGAAGAGCTGCCAGCGTTGATGACGAGAATGTTCATGATTTACGTCTCCTCTTCTTCTTTCGTGGAAAACCTTGCGGGTTTTCCGTAAATAATATAAAATAAAAAGCAGATCCGCGTAACGATGCGGAAAACTCAACCTCATTATACCAGAGTTTTCCCAGGTTACAACCTCTATTTTTACCGAAATGTCACTATTTTGTCATCACTCAGGGGTGAAATCTGTGCAAATCGCAGGTATCATTATAGAATACAATCCCATGCACCTTGGTCATGTCTATCTGCTGGAGCAGGTCCGGGCCCGGCTGGGGGCGGATACCGCCATCATCGGCATTATGAGCGGCAACTTCGTCCAGCGGGGGGATTTTGCCGTTGTGCGCAAGCACGCCCGGGCGGAGGCCGCTGTCAGGAGCGGCATGGACCTGGTGCTGGAACTGCCCTTGCCATGGGCGGTGGCCTCGGCGGAGCGGTTCGCCGACGGCGGCGTGCAGGTGCTGGAAAAAACAGGCCTGGTGACGGACCTGGCCTTCGGCAGCGAGTGCGGGAATGAAATGATTTTGCGAAAAGCGGCGGAGGCTCTTCTCAGCCCGGAGCTGGACGAGCTGGTCCGCCGGGAGCTGACGAAGGGCGACAGCTTTGCCGCCGCCCGGCAGCGGGCCTTGGCGGCCATGCTCCCGCCGGAGGAGGCGTCTCTGTTGGAAACGCCCAACAACACCCTGGGGATCGAATACTGCAAGGCTCTGCTCCGCCGGGGGAGCGCCATCCGCCCCATGACGGTGAAGCGGAAGGGCGCGGCGTACCACGGTGCGGAGCTGGCGGAGGAACTGCCCTCCGCCACCCTGGTGCGGAGCCTGCTGCGGGAAGGAAAGCGGGGGCTGGCCCTGGAGCGGATGCCGGAGGCCATGGCCCGCGTCTACGAGAGAGAAGAGGCCGCCGGCCGGGCGCCGGTGTTTCGAGAGAACTGTGAGCGGGCCGTCCTGGCCCGGCTGCGGACCATAACCGAAGCAGACTTTGCCGCCCTGGACGAGGGGCGGGAGGGCCTGTACCACCGGCTGTATGAAGCGTCCCGCGCCGCCGTTTCCGTGGCGGAGGTGCTGGAGAACGCCAAGACGAAGCGGTACGCCTACGCCCGCCTTTCCCGGATGACCCTGTGGGCTTATCTGGGCCTGACACCCGCCGGCTTCCCGGCGGAGGTGCCTTACCTGCGGGTTCTGGCCGCCAATGGGACAGGCCGCGCTCTGCTGGCCCGGATGCGGGAGACGGCGGCGGTGCCCATTCTGACCAAGCCGGCGGATGTCCGGCAACTGGGCTCCGAGGCTCAGGCGCTGTTTGCCCTGGAAGCTCATGCCACGGACCTGTATGCCCTGGCTTATCCCCATCTGTCCGCAGCCGGCGGCGGCGGGGAGTGGCGGGACGGTCCCGTGATCGTATAAACACCCGCAACACCCGGACTCATATAAGGAGGTGTGTCTGTATGACAGCATTGCTGGCCCTGCTTCTGGCGGTGAGTATCCTGTCGGGATGCTCCGGTGGTATGGCAACGGAAGTAAAGAACGCGGCCGCGGCGCCGCCGGAGCTGCTCTATGAGGAAGCGGTCCGGACGGAGCCGGTCTACACGGTGGAGGTGGAGGTCCTGGAGGACACCATCCTGGCGGAGGACGGCACGGAGCTGATCCGCTACCGCTTCGAGACGCCGCGTTTGTCGGTCCTGGAGGACACCCTTACAGCAGAGACCCAGGCGGTGCTGGCGGTCTTCAACGAGGAATTCAATGACTGGACGGACAGCGAGGGCCTGGCCGAGCTCACCCGGGCGGCGGAAGAGGAGCTGGGCTGGCAGCGGGAGGCCGGCGGGGAGTGGTATGGTCCTTTTGAGCTGGAGCTGGTCTGCGACATCTACCGCACGGAGCGGATGATCAGCGTTTCCGGCGCCTACTACCGCAACACCGGCGGCGCCCACCCCAATACATATCCCATGTCCTGGAACTATGATCTGGCCGCGGGGACCTTCTTCAAGGCGGACGAGCTGGCGACGGACAGCCAGGATTTTCAGGATGAGGTGCGGGATGAGATCCTGCGCCAGGCCAACACCCCCAGGGAGGACGGCACGGTTCCGGCGGAGGGGTACTGGGAGGACTACGAGGACATCGCCGCCAACTGGCACAACTACACAGTCACCTTCGACGATCTGGGCATGACGGTGGTCTTCGCCCCCTATGAGCTAGCCTGTTATGCCGCCGGTCCCCAGCGCTTTTACCTGGCCTACGAGGATCTGCTGCCTCACCTCAGTGACCACGGCAGGAGCATCCTGGGCCTGGAGGGCACGGAATAACGGAATAGGTCTGAAGCCGGCACGTCTCCGTGCCGGCTTTTTCTGCTTGACTTACCTAGAGTTTCTATGTATAATAAACATAGAAACTCTAGGGATTGATCTCAGGAGGCGCCTGATGAAAAAGAAGCAGACTATCGAACATACTCAGCTGCTGGTGCTGTCCCTGCTGGCAGGGGAGGACATGTATGGCTACCAGATGATTGTGGAGCTGGCCCGCCGGTCCGACCACACCTTTGAGATGAAGGAGGGGACGCTGTACCCTGTGCTCCACGGTCTGGAGAAGGACGGCTATGTGGAGGCCTACCAGCAGGAGGCCCCCACCGGCCGGGTGCGGAAATACTACCACCTGACCCGGAAGGGCGGCGCGGCATTGAAGACCGAGGCGGAGGCCTGGCAGACCTACTCCGGTGCCGTCAACGCCGTGCTGCGGAGCAGCCCGGGACTGAACCTGGCGTGATATGACCAGGCGGGAGTATACGGACCAGGTCCTGGCTGCGCTTCGCCATGTGACACCAAAAGAGAGGGCTGACATCCAAGCGGAGATCGACGGCCATATGGAGGACCATATCTGTGCGCTGGAGGACCTGGGCTACCCGGAGGACCTGGCGGAGGAGCGGACCATGGCCGCCATGGGGGACCCAAAAGAGGTGGGCCGGGAACTGAATAAACAGTACCCTTTCCGGTGGCTGGCGATCAAGTGGTCCGCCATAGCGCTGACGCTGATGTTCACCCTGATGATGCTGGTGCCTGCCTGGCACTTTGCGGGACAGGTGGCGGACAACCTGTGGAACCGCTTTTACCCGCTCCACCAGCTGGACCTGTGGGATATCAGCTTCGTGGGCTGGGTGGATGACGAGTATGTACATATCGTGGCGGACACGGTGGAGGTGGATCTGAAGCGGACAGATGACGGTGTAACGCTGTGGGTCTATCAGGTGGGACTGGAGGCCCCAACGGCGGAGGAGACCGTCGCCTGGGCGGCGGTCAGCCTGTACAGCGAGAATCCTTTCGGCAGGAGCCCGCAGCTGCTGGGCAGTCTGACCGCGCCCGACGGGAGAGACGTGATCGCCAGCGGCTTCCGGTCCTTTGGAGGACCATTCATGGTCCGGGAATCCGTGACCCGGGGCGAGAATATGGACTTCACTTATGAACTGATGGGGCACCGCTTTACGTTCACGGTACCTCTGCCCTGGGAGGAGGCGTCATGAGGAAAAAGCGGATGATGACCCGGAGACGGTCGGCTCTGCGGTGGCTGGCGGCGCTGTGTTTGTTAATGCTAGCCTGCGATCTGACAGGACTGTACGGACTGACTCTCCGAAGCGCCCTGCGGCGGCAGGAACAGTATTTCTTCACGGGAGACCTGACCCTGGTGGACAGCGTGACGGACGGCTATGAAACGGAAGTTGGCGTCGGACGGGTCCTGGCGGCGGAGAACCGTGATGTTCTCCTGGTGGGAATGGCCCGGTGGACACCCTGGCACGGCTGGAAAGCAGGTTTTGCCTGGCCTGTGGAGCGGACGGACAGCGCCGTGGATGCGGTGGCCGCGTACTACTCCTGGGATTATGAAGGGAATCAGTATCCCCATGTTCTGTTCGGATATGTGAACGATCCTGAGACGGCTCGGGTGCAGTTCCGGGTGGACGGCTCTCTGGCGGCGGAAGCGGTCCTGTGGACCGACCGGGATGGGCAGAGGTACTTCCTGGAGGAATATGTGACGGATTTTCCGGCCAGCGTGCGGCTCATCGCCCTGGATAGGCAGGGCGGCGTTCTTGAGGATCGAATGATCAGCAGCAAAAGCCGGGCATACATATCACTGGGATATGATTGGGATATCTAAAAAGGGAGCGGAGCCTGGTTGCTCCGCTCCCTTCAGCTTGTCGAAAAACGTCTGCTTAAAGCAACTGGGTTGCATTTTGCA
>CAMCDX010000100.1 GCA_945873695.1 uncultured Clostridia bacterium
TCGTGGACAAGCGCCGCCAGAAGGCCAACCAGTGCGAGGTCATGAACGTCATCGGCGACGTCCGGGGCAAGGACTGCATCCTGTTCGACGATATGGTGGACACCGGCGGATCTCTGTGCAACGCCGCCCAGGCCCTGATCGACGTCGGCGGCGCCAAGAGCGTCCACGCCTGCGCCTCTCACGGCGTGCTGTCCGGCCCCGCCATCGACCGGGTCAACAACAGCGTCATTCAGGAGCTGGCCCTGCTGAACACCACTCCCGCCATCGACCCCAGCCGCAGCGAGAAGATCAAGTACCTGTCCGTGGCCCCCATGTTCTCCGAGGCCATCGAGCGCATCTACCAGGAGGTCTCCATCTCCAAGCTGTTCCGCTGAGATCAGGCGCGCATCCATTTATATCAAGTTGCTTACAAAGGCGGGGAAGGCTTCTTTCCCGCCTTTGTGGGTTGCTGTGAAAACCAAAGGAGCATCCTATGCTGTTCGGAAACAAATCCTCCGCCGTGGACTGGCTGATCGTGGGCCTGGGGAACCCGGGCCAGAAATATGAGCACACCCGCCACAACATGGGCTTCCTGACGGTGGAACTGCTGGCGGAGCAAAAGGGCGTGAAGCTGAACAAGGTGAAGTTCAAGTCCGCCTACAACATTATGAACTTCGCCGGCGCCAAGTGCCTGGTGATGAAGCCCCAGACCTATATGAACCTCTCCGGCGAGGCCGTGCGGGAGGCGGTCCAGTTCTACAAGGTCCCCGCCGACCACGTGCTGGTGATCTACGACGATATCTCTCTGCCCGTGGGCAAGCTGCGGGTGCGGCCCACCGGCTCCGCCGGCGGCCACAACGGCATCAAGAACATCATCGCCCACCTGGGCACCCAGGATTTCCCCCGGGTCAAGATCGGCGTGGGGGCCCCCGGCGCCGACGGGGACATGGTGGACTGGGTCATCGGCGCTCCCTCCCAGGCGGAGCGGAAGGTGCTGGTGGAGAGCTTTGAGAAGGCCATCCAGGCGGCGGAGTGCATCATTGAGCACGGCTGCCAGCAGGCCATGAACAAGTTCAACTGAATTTTCCATACAAGGAGACGGCTTATGAAGGTCATCCGTTGGTTCAACCGGCATATATGGTTCTTCCCGGCGTGCGCGCTGATCACTGCCGCGGTGCTGCTGGTGTTTTGCGTCCGTCCGCTTTTGGGCTGGGTGGGCTGGCCCTATGGCGCGTATCCGGCCCGGCTTTTGAGGAAGATCGCTGCCTGCGTATTGGCCGGCGTATGCATAGGCGCGCTTTGGGGCCTTGGCGTGGGCTTACGGATTCGGCTGACGGGTTGGGAGATTGCGCGAGAGACCGCCCGGATGTGTGAAACCTGTGATCCGGAGCCGGTGCTGCTGGCCTGCCGGGAATTGCAGGCCGTTTGGCTGGATGGGCTCCGGCCCAAACTGGTGATGACGGTGCAGCTGAGCATGGCGAACGCCGCCGGCCTCCTGGGGCGCATCCAGGAGGCGGAACAGGAGCTGAACCGCCTGCTGCCCCTGTACGAACGCTACAAGCCCTCGGCCCAGCTGGCGGTGGAGCTTCATGCCGCCGCGGTTCGGCTTTGGAACCATAAGCCGGAGGACGCCCGCTCCTTTTTGACGGAGGCGGAGCGGCACTTGGATCAGATGGGTGGTCCTGCCCCGCTGCGGACCGCCCTGGAAAACCGGAAGCGGCTCTGCCGGCTGGTAACAGAGGGCGGCTCAGAAGCGCTGCTGGCGGAGTTTCAGCAGGAACTGGCGGGGTCAGAAAAAGGATCGCTCCTGGATCAGGTGTCCTCCCATATGAACGTTGCCCGGTGTCTGCTGGACCTGAATCGCCCGGAGGATGTCCGGCCCCACCTGGAGTTTGTCGCTGCCAACGGCAATAAGCTGGGCATTCGGGTCGAGGCGGAGGCTTGTCTGGCGGCGCTGGCGGAGGGCTGAGGCTTCGGCTCCTGTGCAAAAATTCCCGCCTGGCGCATAAAATCAAATATCCCGGGCACACCCCGTCCCGTTAGGGCGGCGCGGGCCCGCGCACAATTATGACTTCCAAATTTTTACAAGGAAAACACGCTATGGAACGGTTTCTGCAACAACTGAATACCATCCCCGAGGTGGCGGAGCTGGTCCGCCGGGTGGAGGAGGGCGGCTGCCCGGCGGCGGTGAACGGCCTCCAGCCGGTGCAGCGGGCCTGCGTGGGCGCCGCCGTGGTCCGGGCATCCGGGCGGCCGGCGGTGTTCGTCTGCGGAGACGAGCGGGAGGCCCAGGTGCTCTCCGGGGACCTGCGGACACTTTTGGGCACGGAGCCGGTGCTGCTGCTGAGCCGGGAGTGGCAGCTGCGGCCTGGTGCCATTTCCTCCCGGGCCTGGGAGCAGAACCGGCTGGCAGCGCTGTATGCCTTGGCGGAGGGGAAAGCCTCCGTCACCGTGGCCACCGCTGACGCCCTCTGCGCCCGGACGCTGCCGCCGGACCTGCTGCGCTCCCTGTCCCTGACGCTGTCGGTGGGGGATCAAGTGGACCTGAAGCAGCTGACGGAACAGCTTCTCTCCGCCGGGTATACCCGGTGCGAGCAGGTGGAGGGCGTGGGCCAGTTCGCCCTCCGGGGCGGCATTTTGGACGTGTTCTCCCCCCTGATGGACCAGCCGGTGCGGTGTGAGTTCTTCGACGACGAGATCGATTCCATGGGCACGTTTGACCCCGGGACCCAGCGGCGGACCGCCAACGTGAAGTCCGCGCGCATCCTGCCGGCGGCGGAGGTGCTGCCTCATCTGGCACCGGAGGGCCTCGCCGGCCTGGCGGACCGGCTGACTCGGCTGGCGGAAAAACTGGCGAAGAAGCAGAAGACCGAAGCCATCGTCCAGACCCTGCGGGAGGACGCGGAGCGGTTCCGTGCAGGCACCTTCGTAGGCGGTCTGGACCGATATCTGGCAGCGGTTTATCCCGATGTGACAGCAGGCGTCCACTACCTGCCTTCCGACGCCGTGGTGTTCCTCTCCGAGAGCGGCCGGGTGGACGAGCGGGTGAAGGCCATGGCCCTCCAGCACAAGCAGGACACGGAGGCTCTGCTGGAGGCCGGCGTCATGGCCGGGGACTTCGCCCATCTGTGCCTGTCCCCGGAGGAGCTGTACGCCGCACTGGAGAACTTCCCTGTCATTATGGCGGATGCCCTCCCCACCTCCCGGCACCCCCTGCGGCCCCGGGGACTGCTGGCCATGAACGCCAAGCAGCTCTCCTCCTACGGCGGAAGCCTGGAGACGGCGGCGGGTGACCTGGAGCATTACCGCCAGAGCGGCAGCGCTGTGCTGCTGCTCTGCGGCGGCGAGACCCGGGCCAGGAACCTCCAGCAGATGCTGGCGGAACGGGACATCCCCGCCACGCTGGACCTGAAGGGCACCGCCATGCCCCGGGAGGGCGAGGTGCGGATCACCGTGGGCGCCCTGTCCGCTGGCAGCGAGTGGCCCCAGCTGCGCCTGGCGGTGATGACCGAGGGCCAGCTGACCGCAGCTTCCGTCCGAAAGCGGCAGAAGCTGAAAAAGGAGTCCAACCGCCAGAAGATTCAGTCCTACACGGACCTGACCCCCGGTGACCTGGTGGTCCACAACCACCACGGCATCGGCCGGTTCGCGGGCATCCAGCGGATGCCGGTGGACGGCGTGGAGAAGGACTACATCAAGATCGACTACGCCGGCGGGGACTGCCTGTATGTTCCCGTCACGTCCCTGGACCAGGTGAGCAAGTACATCGGCGGCGGCGAGGACCAGGAGCGCACCCGGCTGAACAAGCTGGGGGGCACTGAGTGGGCCAAGCAGAAGACCCGGGCCAAGAAGGCCGCCAAGGACCTGGCCAAGGGGCTCATCGCCCTCTACGCCCAGCGGCAGCGGCAGCCGGGCTTTGCCTTCTCCCCCGACTCTCCCTGGCAGCAGGAGTTTGAGGAGTCCTTCGGCTACGCCGAGACCGACGACCAGCTGCGGTGCATCGAGGAGATCAAAAAGGACATGGAACAGCCCCGGCCCATGGACCGGCTCCTCTGCGGCGATGTGGGCTACGGCAAGACGGAGGTGGCTCTCCGGGCTGTGATGAAGTGCATCCTGGACGGCAAGCAGGCGGCCATTCTGGTGCCCACCACCGTCCTGGCCCAGCAGCACTATGCCACGGCGGTGAACCGCTTCCGGAACTTCCCGGTGAAGATCGAGGTCCTGTCCCGCTTCACCTCCGCCAAGGAGAGCAAGCGCATCCTGGAGGCCGCCAAGTGGGGCGGCGTGGATCTGCTGATCGGCACCCACAAGCTGCTGCAAAAGAATATGGAATTCAAGGACCTGGGGCTGCTGGTCATCGACGAGGAGCAGCGGTTCGGCGTCACCCACAAGGAGCGGCTGAAGGAGATGAGCCGTCAGGTGGACGTGCTGACCCTGTCTGCCACCCCCATCCCCCGGACGCTGAACATGGCCCTCTCCGGCCTGCGGGACATGAGTACCCTGGAGGAGCCCCCGCTGGACCGCCAGCCGGTCCAGACCTACGTGCTGGAGCACGATTGGGGTATCCTGGAGGACGCCATGCGGAAGGAACTGGCCCGGGGCGGCCAGATCTACTACCTCCACAACCGGGTGGAATCCATCGACCTCACCGCCTCCCGCATTCAGAAGATATTGGGCCCCGAGGCCCGCATCGTCACCGGCCACGGAAAAATGAGCGAGCAGGAATTGTCCTCGGTCATGCAGGCCATGGTGGACGGCGAGGCGGACGTGCTGGTCTGCACCACCATCATCGAGACCGGCATCGACATCCCCAACGTCAACACCCTCATCATCGAGGACGCGGACAAGATGGGCCTGGCCCAGCTCCATCAGATCCGCGGCCGCATCGGCCGCAGCTCCCGCCGGGCCTACGCCTATCTCACCTACCGCCGGGGCAAGGTGCTCCAGGAGACCGCCGCCAAGCGGCTGGCCGCCATCCGGGAGTACGTGGAGTTCGGCTCCGGCTTCAAGATCGCCATGCGGGACCTGGAGATCCGGGGCGCCGGCAACCTGCTGGGGCCGGAGCAGTCCGGGTATCTGATGACCGTGGGCTATGACCTGTACCTGAAGCTGCTGGAGGAGGCGGTGCTGGAGGAAAAGGGCGAGGAGAAGCGGATCGAGACGGAGTGCTCCGCCGACCTCACCGTCAACGCTAACATCCCGGAGCGGTATGTGCCCGCCCCGGAGCAGCGGATGGACCTGTACCGGCGCATTGCCGCCATCCGCACCGACGACGACGCCTCCGACCTGCTGGACGAGATGCTGGACCGCTACGGCGAGGCGCCCAAGTCTGTGCTGGCCCTGCTGGACGTGGCGCTGCTGCGGGCAGCGGCGGCCAGGGCCGGTGTGTCGGATATCTCCCAGAAGAAGGACGTGCTGAAATTCCAGCTGGCGGTATTCCGGCCGGAGGCCCTGGTATCCGTCTGCGGCCTGAGCAAGTACAAGTACCGCCTGACCCTGGCCGCCGGCGAGAGCCCGGCCCTGTCCCTGAAGCTGAAGCCCGGCGCCGACGTGCTGGAGACCGCCACGGAACTGGTGGAGGACCTGAAGCTGGCCGCCGAGGCGGTCCAATCAAAGGAGGAAGTATCCCATGGCTGAAGAGGAAAAAAACATGCCTGAAGAAGAGAAAAAGCAGACCCCCGTGGGGAAATTTCTCCGCCAATACGGCTATCTGGTCGTCACGGCCCTGGTGGTTGTGGTGCTGTTCCGGGGTGTGTTTAACCTGGCCTACGTGCCCACCAGCTCCATGGAGCCCACCCTGCCGGTGAAGTCCCTGTTCCTGAGTCTGCGGCTGCCCTGGCTGGCGGCGGACCCTGAGCCGGAGCAGGGGGACATTATGATGTTTTACAGCCGGGAGTACGACGAGATCCTGGTGAAGCGGGTCATTGGCCTGCCGGGGCAGACGGTGGAGTTCAAGGGCGGCGGCGTCCTGGTGGATGGCCAGGTGCTGGAGGAGGACTATCTCCCGGACGGGACGGAGACCTGGCCCGGCACCTCCGGGAATTCTTTCACCGTCCCCGAGGGCACCGTGTTCCTGCTGGGGGACAACCGGGACAACTCCCTGGACAGCCGGTACTGGGAAAACCCCTGCATCCCTCTGTCGGACCTGCGGGCCCAGGCCCTGGCGGCAATATCCGTCAAGTCCGGCAGCAGCTGGCGGGGCATCCGCGGCCTGCTGTGACGGCGGAGGCATAGCCCGGCCATTCGCCGCATAGAGTGGAAGGACATCCTGTAAAGGAGCCTGAAGCCTATGAAAAAAGGAGCACTGATCCTGGTCCTGGCAGCGCTGCTGGCGCTGACCGCGGGCTGCGGGACGAAGAAGACGGAATCAGCGCCGTCATCAGACGAGATCGCTTTGGACACGGTGGTGCTGACCATTGACGGACGGGAGATCCCCGCCTGGCGGTATCTCTGCTGGCTGGCCTACGACTGCGGCCGCCTGGCGGAGCAGTACCGGGCGGCGGGGCTGGAGCCGGACTGGACCGCTC
>CAMCDX010000101.1 GCA_945873695.1 uncultured Clostridia bacterium
GCAAAATGCAACCCAGTTGCTTTAAGCAGTGGTTTTTCGACAAGCTGAAAGGACCTGTTCATTTGAACAGGTCCTTTTTATATCCGTGTCAGCCGATGATCTGCAGCTCCTTGGTATAATCATAGAAGCACTCATAGCCCGTGGGAGTGGCCACCACCAGGTCTTCGATGCGGACGCCGCCCTTGCCGGGGATATAAATGCCCGGCTCCACGGAGAAGCACATGCCCGGCTGGATCTCCATCTCGTTGGCGGCGCCCACGTCGGGGAACTCGTGGCCGTCGATGCCGATGTTATGGCCGATGCGGTGGGTGAAATACTCCCCGTAGCCGTGCTTGGCGATGATCTCCCGGCCGATCCGGTCGATGTCGCAGAACCGCGCGCCGGGCTTGACGGCGGCCATGGCGGTCATCTGGGCCTCGTAGACGATCTGGTAGATCTCCCGCATCTCGTCAGACACGCTCTGGTAGAAGACGGTTCGGGTCATGTCGGAGCGGTAGCCGTGATAGCGGGCGCCGGTATCGATGAGGACGCAGTCGCCGCTCTTGAGGACCGTGCCGTCGGACTTGTGGTGGGCGTAGCCGCAGGACTGGCCGTAGGCCACGATGGGGGTGATGTTATAGCCCTCCGCGCCGTAGGAGCAGTACAGCTCGTGGAGCTCCTTCCGGTGCTCCGTCTCCGTCAGACCCGGCCGCAGCATCGGGAACATCCGGGCCATGACCTTCTGGTTGATAGCGCAGGTCTCCCGCATGGCCTGGATCTCTCCCTCGTCCTTGACCATGCGGATCCGGTCGATGATGTCGCCGGTCAGCACGTAGTTGGCGGATTTCTCCCGCATCAGACGCAGCAGGAAGTTGGCGGACCAGTTCTTATCGATCGCCACGGTGGCGCCCTCCCGGATCTTTTCCGCCAGGCGCTTGATGGGATCTTCGGAGTCCTGATACCAGCAGATGTCATCATGCAGGTCGGCATAATCGCTCTGGAGCGCGTTGAGGAAGAAGGTGCAGCCGCCCCGGGTATCCAGATACAGCACCAGGAGACGGAAGCCCGGCGCCACGAACCGGCCGGTCAGATAAAAAATCGTGGACGGATCGCTGATGATCATCTGGTCCACGCCCTGGACCTCCATGCCCTTCACGATCTTTGCGATACGGTCTGCTCTCATAGAAAAATTCCTCCCGAATAAATATTGACAATTAAAACACAAAGTTCTTAAATAAATAAAGATGTTTTACTTTCATAAAATATAAAGATGTTTATTGACTTTATGAACGAATTTTAAACATGCTGTCGAAAACCTGTTGACACTGTCATATCTGTCTGCTAAAATCAAGCTTGTTTTCAGGTGTTTCGCTTTATAATATATATACATAATATACATGGAAGTCTTAGTAAATGCAACCCCCTTTTCTCATTGTTTTCCCTATATAAAGAATACATCTATGCATCTAACATGGGAAACATCTTGATTTTTGGGCCTCCGCCCCTGGAGCAGGCAAAACTGGGCACCGCGGAAGCGGCCTCCCATTTTAGCACATACGCAAAAGACGAAAGGAGACTGTCAACTTGAGTACCAAAGATCTCACCGGCAAAAAGAAACTCGCATTCCCCCACACGCTGATCATCATCATGATGATGATCATCTTCGCCGCCATCCTGACCTACATCATCCCCGCAGGCGAATACGCGCGGGTGGAGGTGGACGGCCGTATGGTCGTCGATCCCTCCAGCTTCCACTGGGTGGATTCCAACCCCGCTTCCCTGTTTGATATTTTCCGGGTGGTCCCCGCCGGCATGAAGGCCGTCGCCTACATCGCCAACTTCGTGCTGATCATCGGCGGTTCCTTCGCTGTCATCGAGTCCACCGGCGCCACCAAGGCCGCTCTGGCCAAGGTGCTGAAGATGGGCGGCAAGCTGGGCGCCTTCCTGCTGCCGGTCATCATCGTCGCCTTCTCCCTGCTGCCCGCCTTCACCGGCAACGCCGAGTCCATGCTGGCTTTCGTGCCCCTGGGCATCATGGTGGCCCGTTCCATGGGTTATGACGCCATGGTGGGCCTGGCCATCACCATCGCCGCCGGCAACGCCGGTTTCGCCAGCGGCCTGTTCAACTCCATGACCACCGGCGTGGCTCAGAGCCTGCTGGGCGTGGAGGTCTTCTCCGGCCTGTGGTTCCGCGCCATCGGCTATATCCTGCTGCTCTGCTCCGTCTGCTTCTGGACCGTGTGGTACGCCACTCGGGTGAAGAAGGACCCCGCCAAGAGCTGCTGCCGTGCCGCTGAGCTGGCCGCCAGAGAGAGCGAGGGCGTTGTCACCGAGATTGACGCCACTCTGACCACCAGACGGATCATCATCCTGATCGAGTTCGTCATCGGCATTGCCACCGTTGTCTACGGCGCTCTGCACAAGTGGGACTTCGGCACCGAGGTCGCCTGCGTCTTCCTGATCATGGCCGTGGTCATCGGCCTCACCGCCGGCTATTCCCCCAACAAGATCGCCGAGGAGTTCGTTGCCGGCGCCAAGAAGGTGCTGGTGGGCGCTCTGGTCGTCGGCTTCTCCAAGGGCATCAGCCTGATCCTGTCCGACGCCTGCATCATCGACACCATCGTCTACGGCTTCTCCAGCTTCCTGAGCGGCATGCCCAAGGTCATCGGCGCTCTGTTCATGTACATCTTCCAGATCCTGATGAACTGCTTCATCATCTCCGGTTCCGGTCAGGCTGCCGCCACCATCCCCATCATGGGTCCTCTGGGCGACGTCCTGGGCCTGACTCCTCAGACCGTTGTCACCGCCTTCATCTTCGGCGATGGTCTGACCAACCTGCTCCTGCCCATGTCCGCCGCTACCATGGGTGCCATTGCTATTGCTGACGTCACCTATCCCCAGTATGTCAAGTTCATCTGGCGGATCATCGTCACCAACCTTCTGATCGGCGCCGCCATGGTCATCACCGCGACCATCATCGGCCTGTAAGCCAGAATCCTTCGGAAAAAGTTGGAGGCATCGCGCCTCCAACTTTTCTCTTATCAAAATTTGTCTGCTCCAACAGAGGAGACAGCAAGGGAGAATCTCTTATGGACTATATGAAAAGAGCTTTAGAGCTGAAAGAAAGCCTGGTGCGGGACCGGCGCTTCCTGCATCAGCATCCCGAGATCCGCAACGACCTTCCCATCACCGCTTCCTTCGTGGAGGAGCGGCTGAAGGCGCTGGGCCTTGATGTCCGCCGCTGCGGCGGAAGCGGCCTGACCGCCACCATCGGCGGCAAAAAGCCCGGCCCCGTCCTGCTGCTCCGAGCGGACATGGACGCCCTGCCCATGCAGGAGGAGAGCGGTCTGGAATTCGCGTCCCTCACCCCCGGCCAGGCCCATTGCTGCGGCCACGACACCCACACCGCCATGCTCCTCTGCGCCGCCCAGATGCTCAAGGAGAATGAGGACGCCCTGGAGGGCACCGTCAAGCTGATGTTCCAGCCGGACGAAGAAGGCGGCAACGGCTGCCTGGACATGGTCAACGACGGCATTCTGGAAAATCCCAAGGTAGACGCTGCCCTGGCGCTGCATGTGGACGCCGCCGCCCCCCTGGGCAGCTTCGCCTACGGCCTTGGTCCTATCTTCTCCTCCAACGATGTGTTTTCCATCAAGGTGATCGGCAAGGCAGGCCACGGCGCCCGTCCCCACCAGTCCATCGACCCCATCAACGCCGCCGCCCACATCCTGGTGGGCCTGGAGACCCTTATCGCCCGGGAGGCAAACCCCTCCGAAACCTGCATGCTGTGCGTCGGTTCCATTGAAAGCAGCTCCAAGGCCTTCAACATCATCCCGGAGAGCGTGCTGATGAAGGGCTCCATCCGCACCTACAACCACGACCAGCGGGAAATGCTGGTCCGCCGATTGAAGGAAGTGGCGGAATACACCGCCATGGCCTTCGCCTGCCGTGCCGAGGTCCAGTACGAGGTGCAGATGCCGCCCCTGATCGTCAACGACAACCTGGAGCTGGAGATGCGGAAGTATCTGGACGAGGTCCTGGCCGGTTTCGGCGGTGTGGTGGAGCCTCCCATCTGCAAGATGGGGTCCGAGGATTTCACCCATGTGACCAACCGGGTCCCCTCCGCCTTCTTCTTCATCGGCGCCGGTCCCGACCGGGAGCACGGCGGCCAGTACAGCCAGCACAACACCAAGGTCGTCTTCAACGAGGAGATGCTGCCCATGGGAGCCGCCGGATACGCCTACTGCGCGGAGAAGTGGCTGGCCAATCACGCGGCTTCCAAATAAGCATGGGTCCCGCATAACCTCTGTACAACCCGGTTTTTTCGTGGTATAATTTGGCGTTCACGAGATTTTTTCACGATAGAGGTGTATGACATGAAGGAGGAAATGCGGACTTTCGGCTATCTTTGCCCCGCCTGCGGACGGACGGTGATGGCCGCCCGCTCCGTTTTTGCCCTGGAGGCTTCCAACGCCGAAGTCGCCTGCGAGTGCGGCAAATCGGCCCTGCGGGTGGAGTTTGACGGCGAGAAATACCGGGTCTACGTCCCCTGCGGCATCTGCGGGGAGACCCATGTGGCAGCCTGTCCGCCGGAGCGGGTGCTGGAAGGCGCCACCGCCCTGGGCTGCGCCGCCACCCAGCAGTTCTGCTGCTTCATCGGCCCGGAGGGCACGGTGGAGAAGAACCTGCGGGAGCTGGCCATCCTGGCGGAGAAGGAACAGCAGCAGGCCGGTGAGGAGAGCCAGGAGGCCTTCCTGGACAACGTCATCATGTACGAGGTCCTGTCGGAGCTGAAGGAGATCGCCGCCCGGGACGGCGGCATCACCTGCGCCTGCGGCAGCAGCCGCTACGGCATGGAGGTCCGCCGGTCCGCGGTGGATCTGGTGTGCCGGGACTGCGGCGCAAAGCTGCGGATCCCCGCCGCCACGGACCGGGACCTGGACGACCTGTGCTGCCATCTGAAGCTGGTCATTCCCGGCCAGCGGGCGTGATCTTCCCCATTTCCATAGAGATAGAAAGGACCTGACAATTATGATCTCCCTGCTTGCGCGGCTGTTCATCAAAACCGACGGCCAGAGCCCGGCGGCGGTGCGGAAGGCCTACGGCATTCTCTGCGGTGCCGTGGGTATCGGCTTCAATGTGCTGCTGTTCCTGGGCAAATTCTTCGCCGGCACCATCTCCGGCTCCATCGCCATCACCGCCGACGCCTTCAACAACCTCTCCGACGCGGGAAGCTCCTTCGTCACCATGCTGGGCTTCCAGCTGGCGGGGCAGAAGCCGGATTCGGACCACCCCTTCGGCCATGGCCGCATCGAGTATCTGTCCGGCCTGGCGGTATCCCTGCTGATCTTGCTGATGGGCTTTGAGCTGGGCAGGTCCTCCGTGGAGAAGATCCTCCATCCGGAGCCGGTGGACTCCAGTCCCCTGGTCATCGTCATCCTGTGCGTATCCATCGCGGTGAAGCTGTACATGACCTTCTACAACCGCCGCCTGGGCAAGCAGCTGAACTCCGCCGCCATGGAGGCCACCGGCATGGACAGTCTCTCCGACAGCGTGGCCACCTCGGCGGTGCTGCTGGCCACCCTGGTGGGCCACTTCACCGGCCTGATGATCGACGGCTGGTGCGGCATCCTGGTGGCGGCCTTCATCCTGTGGTCCGGCTTCAACGCCGCCAAGGACACCCTGAACCCCCTGCTGGGTATGCCTCCCACCCCCGAATTTGTGGAGGAGATCCGTCAGATCGTCATGGCCCACAAGAGCATCCTCGGCATCCACGACCTCATCGTCCACGATTACGGCCCCGGCCGGGTGATGATCTCCCTCCACGCGGAGGTCTCCGCCTCGGCCAGCGTGCTGGACCTCCACGACGAGATCGACAACGTGGAGAAGGAGCTTCAGGACACGCTGGGCTGCCACGCCGTCATCCACATGGACCCCATCGTCATCGACGACGGCATCACCCAGGAGACCCGGGAGCGGGTGGCCGCTCTGGTCCGCTGCATCGACGACCAAATCAGCATCCACGACTTCCGTATGGTGGTGGGTCCCACCCACACCAACGTCATCTTCGACGCGGTGGTCCCCTTCGGCTTCCGCCTTACCGACGCGGAGGTAGTGGAGAAGATCCAGGCCGCCGTTCGGACTCTGGACGGCAACTACTTTGCCGTGGTAAACGCGGAGCGGTCCTATACATAAGCCAGCAGAGACGGACTTGTCCGTCTCTCAGCTTGTCGAAAAACCACTGCTTAAAGCAACTGGGTTGCATTTTGCAGGG
>CAMCDX010000102.1 GCA_945873695.1 uncultured Clostridia bacterium
TATTGTGAAGGCGTCGAAAAAGTCCGTCGGACTTTTTCGACAGCCTGAAAGGACGCCCTGTGGGCGTCCTTTTTGCTTTACTGATAACGGTACTGCTTGCCGGAATACTGGTCCACGCAGCTGAGGAACATCTCATGACTGCGGAATTCCAGCAGCTGACAGCCCTCCTCTTCGTGGAAAGACACGATACGGCGCTTGGTGTCCACCCAGATGCGCCACAGGTTGTCAGCGGTGATCTTCTGTTCCATAGAGGATGACTCCCTTCTTAAAATTCACACAGTGTTTCCCAAAGTTGATTTCTATTGATAAAGACGATTTGGGAAGCGGTTTTGTTTCACTGTTTTTTGAAAAATTTTTAAGAATTTTTTTCCGCCGCCTTCTGACGGTCCATTTCAGCGGCCACATCCGCCCGGAAAGCGTCCCAGGCCTCGGGATGCTCCACGTAATACCGGGGGCACTCCTTCCCCGTCACATCGTAGTGGCGGATGACGTCCTGCGCCGGGTCCAGCCGGAACTCCCGGCACAGCCAGGCCGTCAGCTCCACGGTCCGGTCATAGGTGACGGGAGAAAACTCCCCTGTCTCATCCGGGTGGCAGACCTCAACGGAGACGGTGTCGTCGTTCCGGGTGTTGGAGGCGTAGGCGATCTCCGTCAAGGGGATACACTGGACCACCTCCCCCTCCAGGCCCACGATGAAATGGCTGGAGGCGTAAACCCCCTCCGCCCCGGAGGCCAGGGACTCGAAGTAGTTCCGGTTGGCATGGGCGGTGGTGCCGGGGTTGCCCACGTAGTGGATCACCACGTCGTTGATCTTCTCCAGCCCAGTACCGGGGCGGGACCACTCGTTGACCGTCAGATAGTCCTGCTCCACGTAGTCCGGCACCGCCACGTCCTCCGCCGCCGGCCCCCGGTCCCGGGTCAGCCACGCCAGCGCCCCGGCCAGCAGGAACACCAGCGTCAGGCACAGGGCAACGAACCGGGGATTCAGCCGCCGACGGCTTTTTCTTTTTCCGCGGGTGGCCATGACTCAGCCTGAGACGACGATGGTGGTGGGACCGTCGGCGCCGCCGATGATGCCGATGGAGGAGTCCGTCTCGTAGATCTCATTCGCCTCCGAGTAGTTCTCCATCTTCTCCATCTCTCCCCAGGTCGCCAGATCCTGGTCGGTGACCAGGCCCAGGTCCTTCAGGCAGGTAATGGCGTTGTCCATGCCGGGACGGACGTTGATACTGATCCAGTCGTTGCCTGTTCCCCATTCATCTTCACAGACAAAGCGCAGTTCCAAATTCATGGCGTAGGCACTGCTGCCGTTCTGGTCGAACCAGTCGTAGTCGCCCCAGGCGCCGGCGGCGGCGTCCCTGCTGATGGCCTCCAGCACCGCGGCGGCCTCCCGGCTGTTCAGATCGAAGTTCTTTCCCCTGTAATCCAGCCACAGGTTGCCGCTGACCACGCCGTAGCGGCTGTCTCCGGCATGGAGGCGCCTGGCCTTCATGGCCTCGCCGTTCACCAGTTCATTCAGCAGGTTGTCGTAGGTCCCCCCCTGCGCCATGCGGTACTTGGTCAGGGGCAGGGTGTAGCGGCGCTCCACCTTCAGGCCGTTGGTCAGGTAATAGGTCAGGCGGATGTAGGTGCTGGTCATGGTGCCGGTGTCGTCAGAATACACGGTATCCATCCGGTTTTCTTCATAGTCACGGACATAGTCCTGGTCTTCCACGACGGCCTTGTGGACGGTCCGCAGCTGCTCCAGCAGCGCGTCATCCTCACCGGGATACAGTGTATAGTTGTTGTCCGCCGCGTAGAACGTGACTTTTTCCACCTGGCTCACTTCCGGTACCCGGCGGGAGATGCCCAGCAGGTCGAACCGCAGGACGCAGCACAGGGCGACGCAGCCCACGGCCACCAGAACAAGGCCCTTCCAGCTGCCCCGGAACACCCGGAGAGACTTGGCAAGGAGCATGGAGGCGGCGTAGTAGCCGATGGTGCCCGCCACCAGCATGCAAACCGTCATGGGCAGGGTGTCGTAATAGGAGCCGTTCTGGAAGGAGCTCCAGAACAGGGCGTACAGCGCCTGGCCCCCCAGCAGGGTCGCCAGAGCCGCCAGGCCGAAGCGGAACACCGGCTTCATCCAGCCCACGGCCACCACGTCGCCGGCACATTCACTGCGCCGCCGGCGGTACAACAGCCAGGCCAGGGCCAGAAGCGCGATGCCAACCAGAGCGTAAACGCCAATGAGCCAGGCGTTTTCCAGGGTGACGGCGGTGAGCCGGTTCGTTTCAGAATATGCCCCGGTGATGCTCGTCTGGGTGATAATATTTTCATAGGTGCGGTTCACGTTGACCCGCTCCATCAGGTACACCGTGGGGTACAGGAAATCCACCACGCCGGAATAATAGCTGTCCAGACCGAAGAGGAAGTTTCCGGCGAACATACTGAGCAGCCAGTCCAGCAGCGGGGCCAGGAAATGGAACAGGAAATACAGCGCCGGCAGGGCAAAGAGGTTGCCGGTAATGAAGGCCACGAGGGTAGCGGAAGTAAAGTAGAAGAAGCTCTCCCCCAGCACGCTTAGGATGGTCACCAGCAGTCCCACCGGCTCAAAGCCGCCGTAGGCCAGGGAGATCAGGATGCACAGTGCCCCGGTGACGGCGTAGGGAATGAGCATCATGGCCATGCCGGAGAGGAAATTGGTGACGAACACGCCCTTCCGGGTGATGGGCAGGGTGTGCATCATCCCCACGCTGCGGCTGTTGTAAAGGTAGCTCCACACCAGCATGGCGCAGAGGATAGCGTACAACAGCGTAATGATCGGGAGCGCGTAGGCCACCACATTATAATAAAATTCAGTAAATGACAAGGGGGATTCCATCCGGTAACCGCCTCCCCGCCGCACCAGCTGCAGCAACAGTGCCAGGGGGAACAGGCAGCCCAGGAAGCTGGCGCCGCCCCACAGAGGCCAGAACCTGGTCAGGTTCTTCCGGAACAGAGCCCCATTAAAGAACGATATCTTTGACCGCATAGTCCGCACCTCCCAATTCATAAATAAAGATCTCTTCCAGGGTCAGGGGCACCGCGTCCACCAGCAGGGGATTGTAGGTGGACAGCTTTGCCGTGGCTTCCTCCGCGTTCATCCGCATGATGAGGGTATGGATGCGGCCGATCTTGCTGGCGTGGAGCACCGGCAGTTCCGGCGGCACCTCGTTGACGCCGTCCTGGAACACAACCTGAAGCTTCACCATATTGTCCTGAAGCTGGGCCAGAGACCGCTCCAGCAGCACCTTGCCGTGGTCCATGATGCCCACGTGGTCGCAGACATCCTCCAGCTCCCGCAGGTTGTGGGAGGAGACCAGCACCGTAGTGCCCCGCTGGGCCACGTCGCCCATCACCAGGGACCACACCTGCCGCCGCATCACCGGGTCCAGGCCGTCCACCGGCTCGTCGAGGATCAGGTAGTCCGGCATGCAGCTCAGCGCCAGCCAGAAGGCCACCTGTTTCTGCATACCCTTGGACAGGCGGCGAATGGTCTTTTTCTCGTCGATGTTGAAAACTTCTTTCAGCTTTTCATACCGGTCCATGGAGAAGGAGGGATAAAACCCCTTGTAAAAGCGCATCATATCCCGGACGGTGGACTGCATGAAGTAGTACCAGTCATCGGGGATGGCGGCGATCCGGGCCTTCAGGGCCGCGTTCTCCCACACGTTCCCCCCGCCGATCTGAACGGTCCCCTCGTCCTGACGGTAGATGCCCGTCAGATGGCGGATCAGGGTGGATTTACCGGCACCGTTGGGGCCCACCAGGCCGTAAACGCTGCCTGTGGGGACCGATAACGTGGCCCCGTCCAGGGCCGCAAAGCCATCAAATCTCTTGACGGCGTCTCTCACTTCGATCATGTGTCGCTCTCCTCTCTTTCCGTCACCAGGGCCCGCAGCTCCTCGTCGCTGACCCCCAGGTACCGCAGCTCCGCCAGCAGCTCCCGGACCTTGTCCTCCAGCTCCTTCCGCCGGGCTTGGTCGGCGCCGGTGTTCCCGGCGGCAAAGCTGCCCTTGCCGGGGACGGAGTAGATATAGCCCTCGCTCTCCAGCTCGTTATAGGCCCGCTGGATGGTATTGGGGTTGATACTCAGCTGGGTGGCCAGCGCCCGCACCGAGGGCAGCTTGTCATCCACCGCCAGCGCGCCGGTGACGATCAGCTTTCGCAGGCCGTCTTTGATCTGCTCGTAGATGGGCCGGGAATCCCGGTAGTTCAGGCTGATCATCCTTTCACCTCCTGCTTAAAATAGCCGCCGCGAGAAGGATAAGCGCCAGTGCGGCCGCGCCCAGTATCAGTACGAGAATGCTCATTGGGCACCTCCTTCGCAAACTGTATTATCCGTATTAGTACAGTTAGGATATCACGGCGATTTCGCCTTGTCAATCCCATCTTTTCCACGGTTTTTCTCCGATTTCTTCAGAAAATCAGAGGAAAAATCCGCATTTTTCTCTTTACATCCGTTAATCCTTATGGTATATTTATGAGGTACGCGAATATGCGGCACTATGCCCCAGAGCTTCGTCCCGCGGACGTTCACCGGCCCGAGACGCAGTCCTGCGGGGAATTTTATGAAAGGTGGAATTTTCCATGCTGCGCAAAGAACAGAAGACTGCTATCATCGACGCCAACCGCACCCACGAGACCGACACTGGCTCTCCCGAGGTCCAGATCGCCATTCTGACCGAGCGGATCAACGTGCTGACCGAGCACATGCGTGCCAACCCCCAGGACAAGCACTCCAACCGGGGCCTGCTGAAGATGGTCGGTAAGCGCCGGAGCCTGCTGGACTATCTGCAGAAGAAGGACATCGAGCGTTATCGCGCCCTGATCGCCAAGCTGGGTATCCGCAAGTGAGTCGTCGCAAAGTCCGCTAAGCTCCGTTCCCCGCTTTGCGGAAAACTTCGCACGCTTCCTTGCTCCTCCTCTTCCCACCGAACCCGCTCCGCTGGGCTTCGGCAGGATTATAGACGAGAAGAAACGAAGAGCGGCGCGGAACTCCGCGCCGCTCTTTATTAAATCAAAATTATTTCGCCGGGAGCTGTTGCTTTTTGTGTTTGAAACTGTGCCCGAAGCTTTCGGACATGCTTTCAAATGCGAAAAGAGCCGCTCCCGAGCATCGAAGCAAAGGAGTAATTTTATGTCAACCATCATTACCCACAGACAGTTCCCCGGCTACCACAAGTATGAGATGGAGCTGGCCGGCCGTCCCCTGACCCTGGAGGTGGGCAAGCTGGCCGAGCTGGCCAACGCCGCCGTCATGGTGGGCTACGGTGACACCCGTGTTCTGGTGTGCGCCACCGCCGCTCCCCGTCCCCGGGACGGCATCGACTTCTTCCCCCTGAGCGTGGACTTTGAGGAGAAGATGTACTCCGTGGGCCGCATCCCCGGCAGCTTCAACCGCCGGGAGGGCCGCCCCGGCGAGAAGGGCATCCTGACCGCCCGTGTCATTGACCGCCCCATTCGCCCCCTGTTCCCCTACGATTTCCGCAACGACGTTTCCATCATGGCCACCGTCATGAGCGTGGACCACGACTGCTCTCCCGAGGTCGCCGCCCTGATCGGCACCTCCGCCGCCCTGGCCATCTCCGATATCCCCTGGAACGGCCCCGTCGGCGCCCTGAAGGTGGGCCTGGTGGACGGCCAGCTGGTGTTCAATCCCACCAGCGAGCAGCGGAAGGTCTCCGACCTGGACGTGACCGTGGTCTCCACCGGCAAGAAGGTGGTCATGATCGAGGCCGGCGCCAACGAGGTGGACAACGACACCATGTTCAAGGCCATTCAGATGGCCCACGAGGAGAACCAGAAGCAGATCGCCCTCATCAACCAGATGGTTGCTGAGATCGGCAAGCCCAAGTTCGACTACCCCCACGCCTCCTTCGACCAGGAGCTGTTCGACGATATCGTGGCCAACTTCATGGACGAGGCCAAGGCCGCCATGGACACCGACGACAAGAACGTCCGGGAGTCCCGCTGGAACGCCATGATCGAGAAGTGGCACGAGAAGTATCTGGAGTCTCATCCCGACATGGACCAGTACCTGGAGGAGATCACCTACAAGTTCCAGAAGAAGATCGTCAAGGCCTGGCTGCTGG
>CAMCDX010000103.1 GCA_945873695.1 uncultured Clostridia bacterium
CCTGCAAAATGCAACCCAGTTGCTTTAAGCAGTGGTTTTTCGACAAGCTGAGCCGGTGCCCCGCAAAGGGGCACCGGCTCCAGACCGTTGTCAGCCGGAGAGCGTTTCCACCGCCGTCCGATCCCAGGTATATCCGCCCAGAGCCGTCAGCTCATCGGCGGTCAGCAGGAAGTGATTGCCCATGCCGCCCCGGTCCGCGGTGGGGTCGCAGTAGTAGCCCTGGCCCTCCAGCACCACATAGTTCCACATGTGATGCTCTCCCTTGGAGATGCCGGTGACTGTGTAGTTCTCGATGCCGGCCATGTCCAGCAGGGTCTCAAAGGCGTGGGCGTACCCGCCGCAGATGGCCAGGTCATCCCGCAGAGCTCCCAGGGCTACGGTGGACTCGTAGGGCATATGCGCCGGGTCGGAGTAATACCGGAAGTCATAGGCCACTCTGCCCACCAGGTCGTCATAAAGGGCCCGGGCCTTCTCCCGGTCCGTCATGCCGTCGGTGAGGGTCCTGGCCAGGACTTCGCCGCCCAGCCGGAAACTCTCGTTGATGGCCTCCGCGCAGGCACTCAGGTCCTTCCCCACCGGCGCCGTCGCCACGATCTCCGTGCCGTCCCGGCTCAGGTCGTACCGAATCCAGCCGTAGCCCGCCTGTCCCAGCGCCCGCTGGATGTCTTCCACCGCCAGGTCCGGGTCGGTGATGGCAATGCTGAGCCGCTGGGTGCCACTGTTCATGCCCTGGGCCATGACCTCGGCATCGTGGAGGGACGCCACCGTGTGGCTGCCGGCGGGCAGGCCGCCGGCATAGGCCCCCGTCTTGTAGGGCATGTAGCGGAAGACGCATACCGCCGTGTCCCCCGACAATGACGGCTCCAGATCGTATGTATATTTCAGCTCCGGGTGCTCCGACAGTATGGCGTAATAGATGTTTTTCAGGTCGTTTTCCGCCCCGAACTGCCACTCCATACCGGATACATTCAGCTGCACCTCCGGCTCCAGAGCCGTCATGGCCTCCGTCAGGCGCTGCTGGATATCCTCCTTCGTCAGCGGCTCCTCCCGGGGCGGCTGGGGAGGCCGGGGCTTCTCCCCGGTTTCCGGGGCTTCCGACTCCTCGGGCATTTCCGGCTCCGTCGGGATCTCCGCTTCCGCCGGAGGCGTCTCTCCTTCCTCCGGCTGGCCGTCGTTGGGCAGGGAGGGCTCCTCCGTCTCCGCCGGCGGGGCCTCCGTTTCCGACTGTCCGCCGCCGGAAGGTCCGCCGCAGGCTGTCAGCAGCAGGCAGAGTGCCAGCAGACAGGCAAGATACCGTTTCTTTCTCATATTCCGATCCTCTCCTCCGTGCACCTCAATCCAGGCCCATGCTCTGCCGGATGGAAATCCGCAGAGCCACCATCTCCGCATCCGCCCAGAAGAACCGCAGCTTCTCCTCCGCCACGGTGTTCCCCCGGGACTCTCCGCCCAGGACGAACACCGCGAAGGTGTCGGCGATGTCCTCGTGGAAGTAGTTGGCGCCGTAGCGGCTGACGTAGTCGGTGGGGTGCTTCTCATAATCCCCCACGCCGGAGGCGCCCAGGTCCTTCCAGAAGCGGTCGTAAAATGCTCTGCGGAAGGAACCGGGGATGAAGCCGGCGGGGTCGTGGGTGCTCTGGCCCACGGACAGGTCCACCTGGGTCTCGTCCTCCAGAAGAACGTGGCCGTACTCGTGGAGGATGGTGTAGGTCAGCTTGCTCCAGTCCCGGGGCGCGCCGTTTTCGTCGTACACGTCATAGTAGTCGATGTTGATGGAGAACCGGGTGTTGTCCACAGTGCCGTCGCCGTGCTTCATGGGAGAGGTATAGGCCAGGATATTGCTGGTGCCGTCGGTGAACAGGTTGAACTCCCCGATCTTCCCCCGGGTCTCCTGGGGCAGGATGGCGCAGAGATAGTCCCACACCTTGGCGTCCGCCGGGTCTGTCACCGCCGCCTGGCCGCCGGTCACCGGGTAGGAGGCCAGCACGTTGGAAATGCCCACGGAGTAGCCGCTGACCGTCACCACGCAGGGCTCGGTGCCCTTGTAGGAGATGTACTTGCTGTAAATCTCGTCGGCCCAGCCCTCAACGAGGGCGCCGTCCCGGTCGGTGCGGCTGCTGCTGGGTTTACCGTACATCGCCCGGATCATGGAGCGCACCTGTTCCGCCGTATAGCCCGTCTCCTCCGGGCGGATCTCGATGCGCTCCAGGAAGGAGGCGTGGTCGCTGGCGGTTTCCGCTTCCAGGCGGGCGCCGCTCTTTTCCCGCAGCAGGTCGCTGAGCCAGTTGGCTTCACCGTCCATGGTGCACACGGACATGCCGCCGCTGCCCAGGCCGCCCAGCATATCCAGCTGAATGTCGCCGATCATCCGGCTCCGCTCCTTCTCCGTCAGGGAGGCGGTATAGTACCGGGAGCCGTTTTTGCCGTTCTCCTCGTCGGTAAAGCTGATGAACCGCAGCTCCGTGTCCGTGGGCACATCCTTCAGCGCCTCCGCCACCGCCAGCAGAGCCACCACGCCGGAGGCGTTGTCATTGGCGCCGTAAGCGGTGGGCACGCTGTCGTGATGGGCGGAGAACACCAGGATGTCCGCGTCCGGCCCGGAGGCGGAGCGGGCGGCGATGACGTTGGTGCCCTTCCGGCCCGCGTCATCGGTATAGGTCTGGGTGGTCACCTGGTAGCCCATCTCCCGGAAGCGGCGCTGCAAATACTGCGCCGCCTTCCGCTCTCCGTCGGAGCCGATGGGGCGGTGGACGGCCGTCAGAGTCTCCAGGTCCTGTTTCAGCACGGAGATGTCCGGCAGGTCCGCCAGCCGCTCCAGCGCCGCCCGGGCCTCCGTCTCCGTGACGGTACCAGTGGGGTTCAGCCCTTCTTCGCTTCCAGCGGGCAGCACGCCGGTCTTCACGCACCACAGCAGGGCGTCCTTCGCCCAGCCGGCGGCCCGGTCCCCGTCCGGATATTCCGCCAGCTCCGTGCCGGAGACGGCGGGAGAACCCGCATAGCGGTACAGCATCCCGGCAAAGGCCTGGCGGGTCACCGCCGCATCCGGTGCGAACCGTCCGCCGCCCACGCCCTGGACGATGCCCTGTTCCGCCGCCCAGGCGATGGCCGCCTCTTCCTCCGCCACGTCGGCAAAGCGTTGTGTCCCAGCTGTCTCCGGCTTTCCGGCGGCTTCGTACAGCGCCTCCACGGCTTCCTCCCGGGTCAGCGCCCGGCCGCTTTCCCCGGCGGCGAAGGCCGGCGTGACCAACAGCAGCAGTGCCAGCACCGCTGCCAGCATACGTTTCATGATACATCCCTCCATCTTGAAATCGGGTAATCGTTCCTGGTTCAAAATATCATAAACAGACCGGTCAGTCAACAAACACTGGACTTGCGGCAAACCATTTGTTATACTCAGACGCAGGAGGGGAAACTCTATGAAGCAGGAAGAAAAAAACAAAAAAAGCCGGGAACATATCACGGCTTGCGCCTTCGCGGAATTTGCCGCTCAGGGCTATCTGGGGGCGTCTATCAACGCCATCTGCGCCAGCGGCCAGATCTCCAAGGGACTGCTGTACCACTATTACACGGACAAGGACGCCCTGTACCTGACCTGTGTGGCGCAGTGCTTCCAGGATCTGACCGGCTATCTCGCCAGCCATCTGGACGCGGAGACCGTCACCCCGGACCAGTATTTTGACGTCCGGCTGGTTTTTTTCCGGGAACACCCGCTCCATCAGCGGCTGTTCTGCGACACCGTGGTGAATCCTCAGCCTCACCTGAAGGAACAGATCTCCGCCTGCCGCAAGTCCTTTGACGACCTCAACGAGATCTTGCTTACGGCCATTCTGCAAAAAGAGCGGCTGGCGGCAGGTGTCAGCATTCAGGATGCCATCTGGCAGCTCCGCCTGCTGGAGGACTTCATCAACACCTATTTGAAAAACAGCGACCAGGAGACCCGGCAGCCGGAGGAACATGACCGTCTGTGCCGCCAGACCCTCCACACCATGCTCTACGGCCTGATCGACCAGTCCTGACCCCCGTTTTATCCGCCGCCGTGTCCCACGGCGGCACTTTTCTTTTAAAAAATATTGACCCGTCAGTCTGTTTGTGCTATGATGCAAAACAGACTGCTTAGTCTGTTTTATTCTGACCATTGGAAAGGAATATGAGATATGGACAACGAACATCAGCAGGCCCAGTCGATCCTGGGCACCTTGAAGCCGTCAAAGGCCATCGTAAAGCTGGCGATACCGGCCACCCTGGCACTGCTGGCCAAGGCGGTGTACAACATCGTGGACACCGCTTATATCGGCATGCTGCGGGACGACATCGCCCTGGCGGCGGTGGGCGTGACGGTGCCCCTGCTGCTTATCATGGTCTCCATTGAGAACATCTTTGCCGCCGGCGCCGCCGTGCTGGCCGGCCGGCAACTGGGCGCCAAGGACCAGGAGGGCGCCAGCCGGACCGTGACCACCATCGTGGGCCTGTCCGTGGGCATCGGCATTCTCCTCTGCGTATCAGGCATCATTTTCATCGAGCCCCTGCTGCGCTCCTTTGGCGCCGACGATCTGGTGCTCCCCCAGGCCAAGGATTACGCTTTCTGGATGTTTGTGGCGGCGCTGGCCAACCTGCCGGCCCAGAGCATGAACTGCGCCGCCCGGGCGGAGTCCTCCGTGAAGATCTCCTCCATTGCGGTCATCACCGGCGCGGCGCTGAACGTGGTGCTGGACCCCGTTTTCATGTTCAGCTGGGGCCTGGGCATGGGCGTGGAGGGCGCCTCCCTGGCCACCACCGTATCCCAGTTCGTCACCTTCTTCATCCTGGTCTGGTTCTATTTCAGCGGCCGGTCCGTCATCAAGATCAAGGCCAGCTCCTTCAAGCCCACCTGGGATATGGTCAAAACCGTGGCCCTCATCGGCATCCCCACCGCCATCATCCAGATCTGCCTGTCCGTGGCAAGCTCCCTGACCAACATCGCCATCAAGCCCATGGCGGACGCCACGGAGCTTCTGGCCGCCTACGGCGTGGTCCAGCGGCTGATCCTGATCGGGTGTTATGTGGTCATGGGCTTTATGCAGGGCTATCAGCCGGTGGCGTCCTACGCCTTCGGTGCCAAGAATGAGGATCGGTTCCATGAGTCCGTGCGGTTCGCCCTGCGGGCCTCCCTGGTGCTGACAGTGCTGGTGGCGGCGGTCTATATCGCGCTGTCCAGGCCCCTCATCATGCTCTTCAACGGAAACCCCGTCATTATCAGCTACGGCGCCAAGCTGCTGATCTCCCAGGTGCTCCTGTATCCGGCCTTTGGCCTGTGCTATATGATGACCATCACCTTCCAGACCATTGGCTCGTCCAGATACGGCCTGTTCCTCTCCATGATCCGGCAGGGCCTGTTCTACGTGCCCTTCATCCTGGTGCTTCCCAAGCTCCTGGGCGTCATGGGTATCTATCTCTCCCAGCCCATGGCGGACGTCCTGACGATCCTGGTCTGCCTGTTCTCCATCCGTCCCATGAAGGCCATCGCTTCCAAAAACATGGGACGCCTCCCGGAGGACGGCGCCGCTCAATAAGTTTTTCAGCGAAAAAGCGCTTCCGCAGGCTGTATGGTCCGCGGGAGCGCTTGCGCATTCGGAAGCTGCCGGACACAGCCGGTGCTCTCCCGCAGCGGCGTCAGCCCGGTCCACGTTGTCGATGACAAACAGCAGGACTGGCTTCTGCTCCGCCTGGTCCCCTGTCTGTCCTCTCCGGGCAAACAGCCGGAGATATCCTATGCAATCTTCACCCGCCAGTCCCCTGCCTGACAGCTTTTGTCTCAGCGGCCAGCTTGGTGGTGACGAACAGTTCCTCCCGGGCAATGCCGCAGGCGCGGATAAGCCAAGAGAAGGCGGCCTGGGCCAAGCGGGTTCGGAGGGAAAAGGGAGCGCAGCGGAATAAGCGCGTTTTTACCCATCTGGGGCGGAAACAAGGGATATGGAGCTTGCGGCGACGTGAAGTATAAGACAACGAGCCGGGGTCATGCGACCCCGGCTCGTTCCAGGCTGTCGAAAAAGTCCGACGGACTTTTTCGACGCCTTCACAATACCTCGA
>CAMCDX010000104.1 GCA_945873695.1 uncultured Clostridia bacterium
AGCGGCAGATTTTCGGGCAGCAGAGCGGCCAGAAAATCGAGGTATTGTGAAGGCTGTCGAAAAAGTCCGTCGGACTTTTTCGACAGCCTGAAGACGGCCGCCGGTTCCCCGGCGGCCGTCTTCCCATTCCCTGTTCAGTTCTTTTGCTCCGCCAGAATCTGCTCCAGCCCCCGGGCCAGCTGGTCCGGGCAGGAGGTGGGCTTGAAGCCGCAGTGGATGCCCTTCAGGCGCTGGATGGCCTCCTGGGCGCTCATGCCCTTCACCAGGGCGGAAATACCCTGCAGGTTGCCGCTGCAGCCGCCGATGACTTCCAGGCTCTCGATGACGCCCTGGTCGTTTACATCCACCCGCATCTCCCGGGAGCACACACCCTGGGGGCGAAACGCGTATGTCATGCCGATCGCACTCCTTTTTTGTCTGATTTTCCCGAACAGCATACCACAGGTTTGTACAAATGGCAAGGACTTGTAGCTCCCCTCTTGACATAATCGATATTCGATATTACAATCAAGGCAGTAATAACGATATTCGATAATAGAGAGGAGGCAACCCATGGCCCGGGAGAAATTTCAGACCCTGACGGAGCAGATGTTCTACATTCTGCTGTGTCTGCGGCAGGAGCAGTGCGGTGCGGACATCATGGCCCGGGTATCGGAGCTGACCCATGGTCGGGTATCCGTTGGTCCCGGCACGCTGTACAACCTGCTGGAGAGCTTCCTCTCCGCCGGATACATCGCGGAAACGAAGGTGGAGGGCCGGAAGCGGAGCTACCTCATCACCGAGGCGGGCCAAAAGGCCCTGGAGGACGAATACCGCCGCCTGCGGACTCTGGCGGCGGACTACGAGACACTGACGGGAGGTGCGGACACATGAAAGATACGAAACGAGAATGGATGCCCCTGTACAGCTATCTGGACCGGACCGCCATCACCACCCACCTGACGGACATGGCCGCCAAAGGCTGGATGCTGGAAAAGCTGGGCCCCTGGAGCTGGCGCTACCGGCGGGCGGAGCCGAAGAAGCTGCGGTTCGCCGTCACCTACTTCCCTGCCGCCTCCCAGTTTGACCCCGGTCCCTCCGAGGGGCTGGAGACCTACCGGGAATACTGTGCCGCGGCGGGGTGGGTTTTGGCGGCGGACTCCGCCCAGGTGCAGGTTTTTTACACGGAGGATGAACACGCCGTCCCCATCGAGACGGACCCGGCGACAGAATACGCCAACATCCGCCGGTGCATGAAAAAGAGCTTTCTCGCCAGCTACTGGGCGCTGCTGGCGGTGTCCCTGCTCCAGGTCCTGTTCTCCCTCTGGCGGATCTGGACGGACCCGGTGGACACCCTCTCCAGCACCGCCAGCCTCTCCGCCCTCCTGGACTGGCTCCCCCTGGACCTGGTGTTCATCTGGGAGCTGGCCCGGTATTACCGCTGGCAGCGGCGGGCCAAAGCCGCCGCGGAAGCCGGCGCTCCCCTGCCGGATCTGCGGAGCGTTCGGTGGCTGGGCGTCCTGATACTGGTTTGGACCTGCGGTGTCCTCCTGTGGCTGCTGCCCTCCTACTGGGGTTCCAGGGGGATGTTCCTGCTGATGGTGGGAATGGTGCTCTATATGTGCCTGATGTTCGTCCTCTCCTTTACCGCCAAGGACGCCATGAAGCGTCTGAACGCTCCCCGCTGGTTGAATATTGCCGTCACCTTCGGCATGGTCATCGTCCTCACCGTGGGCGGCATGGTGGGCATGATGGCCCTGATCTTCCACAACGGCTCCGGCTGGCTGGATGGCCATGAATCGGTGGAAACTTACGAGTACCGGGGCATGACCTGGCAGGTCTACGACGACCCCATCCCCCTGCGGATTGAAGACCTGGTGGAGACTGACTATGACCAATGGAGTACTGAGGCCCGGGTGGACAGCTCCTTCCTGGCGACCCATGGGACCTATACCCAGCGGCCCCGGATGAACGCTCTGGACCAGCCGGACCTGGAGTACGAGATCGTCACCGTGAAGGCCGGATTCCTCTACGACCTGTGCAAGCACGACTTCATCTCCTGGCTGGAGCGGGACAACGACAAGCTCCCGGAGGAACTCTGGGACGAATACCGCCCCGTAGACGCCTCTCCCTGGGGCGGGTCGGAGGCCTATCAGCGGTACAGCGCCGGGGAGGCCATCAATCAATTTCTTGTCTGCTGGCCGGACCGGATGGCGGAGGTAAAGTTCGACTGGGACTGGACCGTCACAGAGGAGATGATGTCCACCGCCGCCAGAGCGCTGAAAGGAGGTATCTGAGCCATGCTGCACAAGAAATGGGAATACATCCTCTATTCCTTCTACGACCGCACCGGCATTGAGGCCCATCTGGAAAAAATGGCCGCCAGGGGCTGGATGCTGGTGAAGATGGGCCGTGCATTCTGGACCTACCGCCGGATGGAGCCCAAGGCGATGCACTTTTCCGTCATCTACTTCGCCCCCGCCTCGGAGTTCGACTGCGCTCCCGGCGGGGAGCAGCAGACCTTCCAGGACTACTGCGCCGAGGTCGGCTGGACCCTGGCCGCCAGCTGGTCCCAAATGCTGATCTTCGCCAGCGATGCGGAAGATCCCACCCCTATCGAGACCGACGCCGCGGTGCAGGTGGAGGCCGTCCACCGGGCCATGAAGAAGAACTTTCTCCTCAGCTACGGCATCCTGCTGGCCCTTGCCCTGTTCCAGCTGGTTCGATACCTGTCCGATTTTTACCGTCACCCCACGGACACTCTGGCCAATCCCGGTGCCTTGGACGCGCTGATCCTCTGGTTCCAGATCACCCTCCTCTGCGTCACGGAGATCTCCACCTACTTTCTCTGGCGCCGCAAAGCCAGGCGGATTGCGGACGAGGAGGGCCGCTTCACCCCCACCCGGGGCCACCGGCGGCTGCGGCTGGTCTGCGAACTGCTGACGACTGTCTGTCTGCTCTCCCTCTTCTTTTCCTTCAGCACCCAGATGTCGCTCCTCCTCTTGGGCATTTTTGCGGTAGCGATCGCTCTTCAGGGGCTGCTGGCCGGGCTGCGGCACCTGATGCGGCGCACCGGCTGGTCCACGGAGGTCAACCGTCTGGTGACACAGCTCCTCAGCTTTCTGGTGGCCTTTGCGGTCATCGGCAGCATGACCTGGGGAGCCATCCGGCTGATGCAGGATACGCCGTGGAGAGAGACCTACACCTGGCAGGGAGACGAGTACGACGTCCATCCCATCGACCTGCCCCTGACTCTGGCAGACCTGACAGACCAGACTTATGAGCATGTCTCCCGGGACCGTCTGGAAACCCGGACCTTCTTTCTCTCCCGCCTGAGCTGCAAGGAGGTCATTTGCCAGCCCCAGAAGCAGGTGACCTTGCAGTACGAGGTCACGGACATCCGCCGGCCCTGGCTGCGGGACATGGTGGTCCGGGACTATCTGGAGAACACCGGCTATACCGTACGCTTCAGGACCGTGAAATTCACCATCGACTGGGATTGGCTTCCGGAGGAAGTCCCCGGCGCCTGGGGCGCCGACGCCGCCTACCGCAGGTATTACGTCGACGAAGAGGACAGCAGCCTGTCCCCCGCCAACACGTACCTGCTCTTCTACGGCGACCGGGTCGTGGAGCTCACCCTGCCAGAAGAACCCACCGATGCCCAGCGGGCCGTCGTGGGGGAAAAGCTCCGGCCCGGTGCGTAAAAAAGGAGAGGCGCTTGCCTCTCCTTTTCCTTATGCCTCCAGCTTCCGGCGGCCCTTCAGCTCCAGGGTCAGCCGGTCCGAGATCATGGCGATGAACTCCGAATTGGTGGGCTTGCCCTTGGCATTGCTTACCGTGTAGCCGAAATACTTTTGCAGCGTCTCCAGATCGCCCCGGTCCCAGGCCACCTCAATGGCGTGGCGGATGGCCCGCTCCACCCGGGAGGGGGTGGTGCCGAACCGCTTGGCCACCTCGGGATAGAGCACCTTGGTGACGGCGTTGATGACATCCATGTCGTTCACGGCGATGATGATGGCCTCCCGCAGGTACTGATAGCCCTTGATGTGGGCGGGAACGCCAATCTCATGGATGATGGAGGTGACCATGTTCTTCAGCGCCCCGGAGCCGCTCTCCGGCGCCGCCGTCTGCCCAAACACGCTCCGCATCCGGTCCAGCAGCGCCTCCGTCTCAAAGGGCTTGGGCAGAAAATAGCAGGCGCCCAGTTCCATGGCCTCCGCCACCACCTGGTCGCTGCAAAAGGCGGAGAGCATGATGACCTTGGTGGCGTCTCCCCGGCTCTTCAGCTGCTTCAGCACGCCCAGTCCGTCCAGCCCCGGCAGGACCACGTCCATCACCGCCAGCTCCGGGTGATACCGCCCGATCAGCTGCGCCGCTTCCGTTCCATCCCCCGCGGAGCCCACCACAGTGAACTCCTCTGTTTTTTCTATGGCGTCCCGCAGCATTCCACGGAACTCCTCATTGGCATCTGCCAACAGTACGGTTCTTCTGTTGTCCATGTTCGACCCTTGTCCTTTTCCCAAAATTTTCGTATTGCGACGGATTCATGAAGCTTCAAATCACGTTTTCTATAAACTAGCATAAACTTACAGGATTTTCAAGTCGTAACTGTAAATAAATCCCAAGAATCGTTCGACAAGTTTTTCTGGACGAGCCGCAAACCGCCGTGTCCCAGGGGATTGGGCCTTCCCTTTCCGCCCCGGATGTGATACACTGTCCCCATCAGATAAAGGAGGCGACGGTCATGGCGCTTTTGGAGGAACTGGAACAGTACCGGCCCTGGAACGAGCAGGAGGTGCGGGACCGGGAGGAGCTGCTGCGGTGGCTGAGGAGCGGCGAAGCGCTGTACGGCCGGGAGCCCGCCGCCCACCTGACGGCCTCGGCCTGGGTGGTGAGCCCGGACCGAAGACAGGTGCTGATGGCCTACCACGATTTATACGACTCCTGGGCCTGGCTGGGGGGGCCACGCCGACGGCGACCGGGACCTGCTGGCGGCGGCCATGCGGGAGGTCCGGGAGGAAAGCGGTCTTCAAGAGGTCCGCCCGGTGTCAGAGCGTATCTATTCTCTGGAAATTTTGACGGTGGACGGCCACGAGAAGCGGGGGAAATACGTCTCCTCCCACCTGCACTTGAACGTCACCTACCTGCTGGAGGCGGACCCGGGGGCGCCGGTGCGGAACCGCCCTGGGGAGAACAGCCGGGTGGGATGGTTTCCGCTGGAGGAGGCGGTGGCCGCCTCCTCGGAGCCCTGGTTCCGGGAGCGGATCTACCAAAAGCTGAACGCGAAGCTGGCGGGCTTCCCGCCGAAGCTGTGAAAAAGCCGGGGCTCTTCCCCGGCTTTTACGCTGTCAGCACGCGGCAAACATAGCGGACATCCACCCGCTCCGTGCACCAGACGCCGTTGTCCGACATGCCGAACACCACGCCGTCCGCCGCCATTCGGGCGGCGTCGATGACCAGCACCACCGGGGTCTTCCCCTGCTTCTTCCACCGGCGGGCAGACTGCCAGGCCTTTTCCACATCCGGCTGCATATGGACGGCGTGGCGCTCCATTTTGCTGATGTAACCGCTGGCCCGGATGGCCTCCCAGGCCTCCGCCGTGGTGCCGTGGTAGAGGACCGCCGGGGGCGGGCCATAAGTCAGTTCCGGCTCCACCCAGGGGATGGAATGGCCCTGACAGGCCTTGATGCGGTCTCCGTCTTCGCTGAAGCGGTAGCGGCCCTTCTCGTCCTCCGCCACGATGCGCTCCAGGTGCTCCCGGGTAAGCGGGCAGGCATCCCGGAGGTTTTCCAACAGCTGGTCCACCGCCACCCAACCATGGAAGTCCATATCCAGGGAGGCGGCCTCCGGGTGGTGGCGCAGCAGGTAGCTGAGATAGACGGAGATGTCCCGCTCCGTGCGGATAGGTCTGCTCATAAGGCGCCCCCCTTTCACGTAATTTGAGCTTTTATTATATGCGGAAATCGTAAATTTGTCCAGAAAAAGGGCGGGGAATCTCCCCGCCCTTTCAGCTTGTCGAAAAACCACTGCTTAAAGCAACTGGGTTGCATTTTGCAGG
>CAMCDX010000105.1 GCA_945873695.1 uncultured Clostridia bacterium
GGCCAGCTATGACGTGACCAACCAAAAAGCCACCGTCATGTCCATCCCCCGGGACACCATGGTGAACGTCCCCTGGGACATCAAACGCATCAATTCCGTCTATAATTACTATGGCGGCGGAGACAAGGGTATCAGCACCCTGTATAAGGAGATCGCCCAGCTGGTGGGCTTCGAGCCGGACTACCAGGTGGTCGTCGAATGGGACGCCGTGGGCGAGATCGTGAACGCCATGGACGGCGTGTGGTTTGACGTGCCCCGGAACATGAACTACGACGACCCCTACCAGGATCTGCACATCCACCAGGAGAAGGGCTATCGCCTCCTCAGCGGTGACGACGCCATGCAGGTCATCCGCTACCGCCACGACACCAATATGAAGTACGGCTATCCCGACGGCGACCTGGGCCGCATCAAGACCCAGCAGGCCTTCCTGAAGGCCATGGTGCAGCAGCTGCTGCAGGTGAAAAACGTGACCAAGATCGGCGAGTTCGCCAAGGTGTTCCAGAACAATGTGGAGACGGACCTGAGCTTCAACGAGATGCTGTGGTTCGGCAAGCAGGCGGTGCTGGGCGGACTGAAGATCGAGGACGTGAACTTCGTCACCATGCCCAACACGCCGGTGTCCTGCTGGAGCCGGACCTACCGGAACTACCAGTCCTACGTGGTGCCCAACGCCCAGGAGCTGCTGGACCTGGTGAACAGAGACCTCAGCCCCTTCGTGGAGCCCTCTGTCATGAGTGACCTGGATATCATGTCCGTCAACAAGGATGGCTCCGTCAGTTCCACCACCGGCCATGTGGAGGACAGCAAGGCCGCCGCCCCGCCGGTGAAGCCCGCCAAACCTGCGGAGACCGAGCCGGAGACCACCGAGCCCGGAACGGACCAGCCGTCGGAGACGGACCCGGAGACCGGGGAGCCCATCGTTCCCACTGACCCCAGTGCCACGGACCCGGGCACAGAGCCGTCCACGCCCTCTGAGGGCGGCACGCCTACCGTGCCCTCCGAGCCGGAGCCCGCGCCTCAGCCGGAGCCGGAGCCCACGCCGGAGCCGGAGCCCACGACGCCGACGGAGGGATCGGACTTTACCGTCATTGACCCGCCCCCGGCGGCATAAGGGGTGCTGACCATGCCTGATACCAAAAACCGGCCCCGGCGGAAGAAACGCCGCTCTCGGCTGACCCGGCGCCAAAAAGCCCTGGTGCTGACCGCCGTGGTGTTGGCCATCGCCCTGGCGGCGGTGGCGGGCTGGAAGAGCCTGTTTGTCCGGCCGGAGGTGCCGGAGGCTCCCGAAGAAATGGAGGATGCCCCGGAGACTGCCGTCGATTACGGTGACGGCATCCGTCCCAGGGTGGGCGGCGAACGGAAGAGCCAGGACTGGTACACGGTGCTGATCCTGGGCCGGGACACTGGCGGCGGCGGGAATACGGACACCATGCTGCTGGCAAGCTATGACGTGACGAACCAGAAGGCCGCCGTCATGTCCATTCCACGGGACACCATGGTCAACGTCTCCTGGGACGTGAAGAAGATCAACTCCGTATACAACGCCAACGGCCAGGGTCAGGCGGGCATAGACGCTCTGTATAAAGAGATCGCCCAGCTGGTGGGCTTCCAGCCGGATTACCGGGTGGTGGTGGAATGGGAGGCCGTGGGCGCCCTGGTGGACGCTATCGGCGGCGTGGAGTTCGATGTGCCATACGACATGGACTACCACGACCCCTATCAGGACCTGGTCATCGAGCAGACCAAGGGCCTGCGGACCCTCACCGGCGGCGACGCCATGCAGGTCATCCGTTGGCGGGGCAACGACAACAGCAGCCCTTACGGTTATAAGAAGAAGGACGGAGGCATCGGCGACAGCGGCCGCATGAAGGTCCAGCAGGACTTCCTCAAAGCGGTCCTCCGGCAGCTGATGAAGCCGGAGAACATCCTGAACATCGGCAAAATAGCAAAGGTGTTCCAGGAGAACGTGGAGACGGACCTGAGCTTTCAGGAGATCCTGTGGTTCGGCAAGCAGGCCACCCTGGGCGGCCTGAAGACGGAAAATGTGGAGTTCCTCACCATGCCCTGGCGGGGTGCCTACGCATACAGCCGCACCGAGAGCAAGCGGCTGGGTCAGTACACGGAGTTGGCCTACGTGACGCCGGTGGCCGGGGAGCTGCTGGAAATCGTCAATAACAAGCTCAGCCCTTTTGCGGAAACATTTAGCCTGAGTGACCTGGACATCATGTCTGTCAACCCGGATGGCTCTCTCCGCTCTACTACCGGACGGGTGGAGGACAACAAGGCAGCCCAGCCGCCGGAAAAGCCCCAGGAGGCGCCGGCGGAAGAGCCGGCAGAGGGTATCCCGGAAGAGCCGGAGAAGGCTCCGGCAGAGGCGCCGGCGGAGGAAGCACCCTCCGCTCCGGAGCAGCCGGAAGAATTCCCGGACCCGGGATCGGACCCTGATTTCACCATCATCGATCCGCCAGCGGCGGAATGACTTCAATATGAAAGGAATCCTGTTATGACACCGAAAGAATTAGCCATCATCGCCGCCAAGGCCCTGGACGAGAAGAAGGGCAAGGAGATCGCCGCCATTGAGGTGACAGAGCAGACCACCCTGGCGGATTATTTCGTCATCGCCACCGGTACCTCCAACACCCAGATCAACGCCCTCAGCGGCTCCGTGGAAAAGGCCATGGAGGAGCAGGCAGGGGAGAAGCCCCTCCGCCGGGAGGGCTACCGGGACGGCACCTGGGTCCTGCTGGATTACGGCTGCGTGGTGGTCCACGTGTTCTCCGCCGAGGCCCGGGAGTTCTACTCTCTGGAGCGCCTGTGGCACGACGGCAAGCCCCTGGACCTGAGCGATGTGCTGACGGCGGACTGAGCGGATCAGCAGGTGCCTGTAACCTTTTGTCATTGCTTTGCAACTGAAAAGCGGTAGACATAACATTTTCCCACCCCTATACTGTTGGCAAAACAGTGTAGGGGTGGATTTCTATGAAAAGACATGACTTAAGAAGCGCAGTCGGTTTTCTGTTGGCAGCCGGTCTCCTGACGGCCTGCGGCGCCCGGACGGAAGAAACGCCCGGCCAGGCGCCAACAGAACCGGCAGCACCGGAAGTGGCGGAGACAGAGGCCCCGGAGGAGACGCCGGCCACGGAGGAGGTGCCCCGGGATATGCTGCCTGGTCTGGACATCGCCGCCCTTGAGAATACCATGCCGGAGGAGGACTGTGGGGCCTTTGCAGCTTATCTTCCGGTTCTGCGGGGGGAGCAGACCTTCCGCTGGGTGGCCGGGCCCTATGACGGCTACCCCGACTACAACTGGGAGCCCTTTGACGCCGACATGACGGCAGTCCGTGACCAGCTCTGGCGTGGATTTGAGCAAGGGCCGCCGGAGACATTGACCCTGGACCGCCTGGCGGTGCGGGATATCGACGGCGACGGCACGGCGGAGCTGGTGCTGCTGTTTCAGGACGGGGCCTACAACTATCTGGTGCTCCACCGGGAGAAGGACGACGATGTCTACGGCACAAGTTTCTATGTCCGTTGGTTCGAGGGCCTCCAGAAAAACGGCGTCTATTGGGGTGCCGGCGGCGCGGGCGACAGCACCTACTACCGAATGGCCTTTCGAAACGGCCTCTTTGAGCAGGAGGAACTGGGGCGCAGGGTGGAATGGGCCAACGGCTGTACCTGCACGCTGGGAGGAGAGACGGTAACAGAGGCGGATTTCGACGCCTGGTACACGGAGAATATGGTGGGGGATGTCACCTGGTACGCCCCCGATGGTTCCGTGATTCCGGAAAATCAGTGACGCTCCGCAAAAAGAAAGAAGATTTTCCGCTTTTTTCTTGACAAACACCCGAAACCCTCATAAAATAAATCCGTTAGCGACTTTGATGGGAAGAAAGCCCGGGAATCCCGCCCAAAGAGAGCCGGCGGCTGGTGTGAGCCGGTGGGGGAGCCTGGGGTATACTGGTCCCGGAGTTTTCCGCCTGAACACGCAGTAGGGCGGGACGGCTGGCCCCGTTACAGGCCGAGAGGGCCGCTGAAAAGCGGTTGAAGCAGGGTGGTACCGCGTTATCCACGCCCCTGACCGGAAACGGTCAGGGGCGTTTTAATCTTGCAAATCACATCCGAAAAGGAGAGAAATATGAAGTACGATTTTACCGCCATTGAAAAGAAATGGCAGCAGAAGTGGCTGGAGGAGAAGCCCTTCACCGCCGTCACCGGGGACACCACCCGGGAGAAGTTTTTCGGCCTGATTGAGTTCCCCTATCCCTCCGGCCAGGGCCTCCACGTGGGCCACGCCCGTCCCTTCACCGCCATGGACATCATCTGCCGCAAGAAGCGGATGGAGGGCTATAACGTTCTGTTCCCCATCGGCTATGACGCCTTCGGCCTGCCCACGGAGAACTACGCCGTCCAGCACCACATCCACCCCGCCAAGGTGACCCACGACAACGTGGAGAATTTCCGCAAGCAGCTCCACATGCTGGGCTACTCCTTCGACTGGGACCGGGAGGTCAACACCACCGACCCCGACTACTACAAGTGGACCCAGTGGATCTTCCTGCAGATGTTCAAGCACGGTCTGGCCTACAAGGCCTCCATGCCCGTCAACTGGTGCACCCGCTGCAAGATCGTCCTGGCCAACGAGGAGGTCGTGGAGGGCGTCTGCGAGCGCTGCGGCGGCGAGGTCATCCGCAAGGAGAAGAGCCAGTGGATGCTGGCCATCACCAAGTACGCCGACCGCCTGATCGATGACCTGAACGACGTGGACTTCATCGAGCGGGTGAAGATCCAGCAGCGCAACTGGATCGGCCGGTCCGAGGGTACCGAGGTGGACTTCACCGCCACCAACGGCGACAAGCTGACGGTCTATACCACCCGCTGCGACACCCTGTTCGGCGTGACCTACATGGTCATCTCCCCCGAGCACCCCTTCCTGGAGCAGTGGAAGGACCAGATCCAGAACTGGGACGAGGTGGCCGCCTATCAGCAGGAGGCCGCCCACAAGTCCGACTTTGAGCGGGGCGAGCTGAACAAGGAGAAGACCGGCGTCCGCCTGGAGGGCATCGAGGCCATCAACCCCGCCAGCGGCAAGCACGTGCCCCTGTTTGTCTCCGACTACGTGCTGATGGGCTACGGCACCGGCATCGTCATGGGCGTGCCCGGCCACGACCAGCGCGACTGGGAGTTCGCCACCAAGTTCGGCCTGCCCATCATCGAGGTGGTCAAGGGCGGCGACATCACCAAGGAGGCTTTCACCCTGAAGGACGACACCGGCATCATGGTGAACTCCGGGTTCCTGGACGGCCTGACCGTCAAGGAGGCCATCCCCACCATGAAGAAGTGGGTCACCGAGCAGGGCATCGGCCATCCCAAGACCAACTTCAAGCTCCGTGACTGGGTCTTCAGCCGCCAGCGGTACTGGGGCGAGCCCATCCCCCTGGTGAACTGCCCCAAGTGCGGCTGGGTGCCCCTGCCGGAGGACCAGCTGCCCCTGTTGCTGCCGGAGGTGGAGAGCTACGAGGTCACCGACACCGGCGAGTCTCCCCTGGCCAAGATGACCGACTGGGTCAACACCACCTGCCCCCAGTGCGGCGGACAGGCCCAGCGGGAAACCGACACCATGCCCCAGTGGGCCGGCTCCAGCTGGTACTTCCTGCGGTATATGGACCCCCACAACGACAAGGCTCTGGCCAGCAAGGAGGCCCTGGAGTACTGGTCTCCCGTGGACTGGTACAACGGCGGCATGGAGCACACCACGTTGCACCTGCTGTACAGCCGCTTCTGGCATAAGTTCCTGTATGATATCGGCGTGGTGCCCACCAAGGAGCCCTACGCCAAGCGCACCAGCCACGGCATGATCCTGGGCGAGGGCGGCGAGAAGATGTCCAAGTCCCGGGGCAACGTGGTGAACCCCAACGACATCGTGGCCCAGTACGGCGCCGACACCATGCGGCTGTATATCATGTTCGTGGGCGACTTCGAGCAGGC
>CAMCDX010000106.1 GCA_945873695.1 uncultured Clostridia bacterium
AGGTATTGTGAAGGCGTCGAAAAAGTCCGTCGGACTTTTTCGACAGCCTGAAGCGTGCTTCCTATTAAGGAAGCACGCTTTTTCACCGCTTCACGGAAATGGCGTTCACCGGGCAGCCGCCCGCCGCGTCGAAGACCCGGGTCTCCCGGGACTTCTCCGGCTGGGCCACCACCGTGGACGATTTCCCCACGATCCGAAACACCTCCGGCACCGCCGCCGCGCACATGCCGCAGGCGATGCAGCGGCCGGGGTCCACACTGACCTTCATAGGCTCCCTCCTCCGTTTTTTCCTATTGTATCGGATTTTTTCCCGTTCTCCAAGGGGGGAAACCGAACTTTTCCTGCCGGCGCCGTCCAAAGATGGAGGAAAATTTTTGTTTCCGTTTTGACATTTACTTTAAAACCCCTTTGTGCTATGCTAGTGGCGTTATGTAGACCACACGCTTTGGACCTTTGGAGGCAATCTATGAACAAATTTTTCCGCAGAACCCTGTCCCTGTTCCTGGCGGCGTCGCTGGCCTGTTCCCTGGGCCTGTCCGCCGCTGCGTCGGAGGCCCTGGGCGAGGACCTGTCCTCCCGGGACATCCAGCTGAACCAGGAGACCCAGCTCTCCACCAACGTCTTCTGGAGCACCACCTACTCTGACCTTCGGACGGAGAACCTGGTGACTTACACCCCCAACGATGACGTGACACCCATCGTCACCTTCGGCAGCGTGCTGACGGAGCGGAACACCGTGCCCGCCGCGGCCAAGGCGTTGGAGGCCCAGGGCTGGCGGGTGGTGGCCGGCATCAACGGCGACTTCTACAACACCGGTACCGGCCTGCCCATCGGCCTGGCGGTCTCCGAGGGGCGGCTCCTCAGCAGTGACGGCGGCTACTACGCCATCGGCTTCCGCAAAGACGGCACCGCCGTGCTGGGCAAGCCCGGCGTGAAGGTCACCGCAAACCTGGGCTACCAGGTGGACGACGGCACCGGCAATATCGTGGACCTGGTCCGCCAGCTGGCGGGTGTCAACAAGGCCCGGGTATCCACCGGCGGCATCTACCTCTATACATATGACTTCAACGACCGCCACACCACCGGCAACACCGAGCCCGGCATCGACGTGGTGTGCACCATAGAGGACGGAGTTCTCTCCATCGGCGACACCCTGACCCTCACCGTGGACCGGGTGGTGGAGGCCTCCGCCGCCACAGCCATCCAGCCGGACCAGGTGGTGCTGTCTGTGAACCTGAAATCCAGCGACTACTTCATCAACGCCCTGCGGTACGTTCCCGAGGGCGCCGAGATCACCCTGGACGTGACTGCCGCCAGCGACGAGTGGGACGACGTGGAGTACGCCGTGGGCGCCCTGTACTCTCTGGTGGAGAACGGCTCCATCGTCTCCGGCCTGCCCTCCGGCGCCAACCCCCGCACCGCCATCGGCCAGAAGGACGACGGCTCCCTGGTGTTCTACACCATTGACGGCCGGAAGTCCGGCCACTCCATCGGCGCCACCATGAACCAGATGGCGGCCCGGCTCATCGAGCTGGGCTGCGAGACCGCCCTGTGCCTGGACGGCGGCGGTTCCACTACCCTGTCCGTCACCGAGCCGGACGAGCTGGCGGCCAAGACCATCAACACCCCCTCCGACGGCAGCAGCCGGGCGGTCACCAACCAGATCTTCCTTGTGGCCAGCAGCGAATCTACCGGCCGGCTCCACCATTTCTATGTGAACGCGGATCACGCTTACGTCTTGGCGGGCAGCAAGGTGAATATCTCCGCCTCCGCTGTGGACACCAATTTTATTCCCATGGACCGCTCCTATGACCTGGCGGCCGACGGCGGTACCCTGGAGGGCCATGTGCTGACCACACCCAAATACGGCGGCGACATCACCGTCACCGCCTCCAGCGGCAGCAAGCGGGGTGAGACTACCGTCCACGTCATTGAGACCCCGGACGCCATCACCGTCCGCAACAGCAGCGGCACCATCACCAATTCCCTCACCGTGGCCCCCGGCACCTCCGCCGCCCTGGTGGCCTCCGCCGTGTACAACCACATGGCATTGAAGGCCGACCAGGAGGCCTTTACCTGGACCGTCAGCGGTGACATCGGCACCATCAGCGACACCGGCCTCTTTACCGCCGCCGCTCCCGGCACTGGCACCATCACCGTCTCCGCCGGCGGCAAGACCGCCACCGTGAACGTCACCGTCTCCCGGCTGGCGCTGAAGACCCTGGAGGATTTCGAGGGTTCCTCTGATTTCACTGACGGCTCCGGCAGCGGCATCACCTTCCAGCCCTCCGCCCAGGAGGTCAAGCTGGGCCGCGGGGCCGGCAGACTGGACTACATCCTGACGGAGGACTCCGGCTATACCGCCCGGTGGCGGAGCTGGAACACACTGTCCCAGGTCAAAACGCCTTACACCTGCCTGAACCTGTGGGTCTGGGGAGACGGCTCCGGCAACCAGCTGGACTTCCTGTACAGCGACGGCTCGGGGGAGGAGCTGACCATGCCCATCACCACCCTGGATTTCACCGGCTGGCAGCAGGTGACGGTGGAGGCCGGCAGCGGCTTTGCCGCCCGGGGCATCCAGGTCAGCGCCGGCGAGCCCGTGGTCTATGACGACGGCTTCGGCAATCTCATCACCGAGCACCCCAACACCGCCCGGGCCGGCACGGTCTATCTGGACCAGCTGGTGGCCTCCTTCGGCAGCACCGTGGACAACACCGTGCCCGCCATCACCCTCCAGGCTGACGGCGGCACTCTGACCGGCTCTGTCAGCGACGGTGTGGACGGCGTCCTGCCCAGGTCCGCCGTCTCCGTCACCTGGGACGGCTATCCCCAGGACTTCACCTACAACACCGCCACCGGCGCCTTCTCCACCTCCCTGATCTCCGACGGCCTCCCTCACCGCATCACCATCACGGCGAAGGACGCCTCCGGCAACATCGGCCGGGCCTCCTACGATGTGCCCCAGAGTGAGGACTGGGTCCCCGTCTTCTCCGACACCCAGGACTACTGGGCCGCCGTCTACGTGGACTATCTGTATACCTCCGGCATCACCACCGGCTACGCCGACGGCACCTTCCGCCCCAACCAGAACATCACCCGGGCCCAGTTCTCCGTGATGCTGCACCGCTATCTGGGACTGGACGAGAGCAAGTATGCGGATGTAAAGCTGCCCTTCGCCGATCTGGCAGCCATCCCCGAATACGCCCTGCCCGCCGTCCGGGCCCTGTACACCGAGGGCGTCATCAACGGCACCACCGGCAAGGATGGGAAGCTGTACTTCAACCCCGGCAATCCCCTGACCCGGGCCCAGGCGGCCACTATGATCGGCCGCACCCAGGAGAAGGGCTATGCCACCGTGGAGCTGACCTTCTCCGACGCCAAGTCCATCCCCGCTTACGCCGCCTACTACATCCAGACCATGGCGGCCCAGGGCATCATCGGCGGCTACACCGACGGCACCTTCAAGCCCAACAACAACATCACCCGTGGCCAGATGGCCAAGATCCTGTATAATCTCATGTGAGAACAGCGAAAACGAGACTCGGTGCGGTGCGCCGGGTCTCATTTTTCAGCTTTCCGCCGCCAGCTGACGAAGAATATCCTCAAATCGTGGATCGTCCCGCAGCGTCTCAAATTCAGGGTCCGTCTTTAGCTCGTTTTGCAGCATCCGGCTCAAAGCACGGTAATAGGATGGGTCTGACCGGGTCTGCGGGGTGGGCTCCCACAGGGGATTGGCCCTCTCGGTCTCCCCCTTGATCTCCCGGACCACTTCCCGGAGCTTTTCCAACGCCCCCGCCCCGTCGCCGGTCTTCACAGCGTGGGCCGCCAGTTGGATACGGAGGAGGCAGGGCGGATATCCCAGGGCCTCCGCCACCGCCCCGTAGGCGTCCAACGCTCTACCCGCGTCCGGGGCGTCTGAAGCCGCCAGCACCGCCAGGGCCTGCAGCACCGTCTGCCCCCCGGTCATCAGCTGCATCCGTGCCTGCTCCCAGGCCTTCTCCGGCTGGCCCCGCTTCTGGTACAGGGCGGCGTACAGCGTCTGCGGCGCCAAGGGCAGCACCGGCAGGCTGTCCAGCAGCTCCTGGGCCCGGTCCAGCCTGTCCCGGTTCACCAGCAGTCCCGCCAGCAGATAGGTGACGATGGGCCACAGCTTTTTCTCCCCATGTCGGCGGACATACTCGAAGCCCTCCTCCGCGAAGTCCCAGGCAGCTTCTTTCGTCTCCCCGGGCCAACCGTAGAGCCGGGGGAAGCCCATGGCCATGCTGGATAGCTGGAACCGCAGCTGGGTGTCGGTGGGATAACGGCGGGTCAGCATTCGGATCCGTTCCACGGCGGCGGGGCCGTCGGTCTTCGCCAGCTCCCCAACTTCTTTCAAGACATTCAGCAGCGCCTCCCGGGGCAGCGTTTCATGAAAGGACAGCAGGGTGTTCACATCCGTGTCCAGCGCCCGGGCGATGGGGGCCAGCAGCGCCACATCCGGGCAGCTGGCGCCGGTCTCCCACTTGCTGACAGCCGGTGGTGAGACCCCCACCGCCTCCGCCAGCCGCTCCTGGGTCATGCCCCGTTTTTTTCGCAGGTCCAGGATCACCGGGCCTATGCTCATTTCATCCATTGTCGGCCTCCTGATGTGAAGTCCAAAGCGCCTTGTCTGCTATCAGCATAGCACGCCAGGAGCGGTTCCACAATGGAGGCAGCGTTAACGAACGCGCAGTTTTTCATAACCCGCCGACAGGTCCTTCTGACAGCGGAGAGTATCTGTCCATTGTTCCTTCGACAGGATTCTGTTATAATAGATTTCATCTTCCAAAAGGAGCGTTTTTATGCACGTTTACACCACGGGCCAATGGGTCCTTCTGTTTTTCTTCTATTGCTTCTGCGGCTGGGTCTGGGAGAGCTGTTACGTCTCCCTCCGCCAGCGCCACTGGGTGAACCGGGGCTTTCTCCAGGGGCCCCTGCTGCCCATCTACGGCTCCGGCGCCATCATCATCCTGTTTGCCACGCTGCCGGTAGCGGGCAACCTGTGGCTGGTGTGGCTGCTGGGCATGCTGGCCGCTACGGCCTTGGAGTACGTCACAGGCGACGTGATGGAGCGGCTGTTCAAGGTCCGCTACTGGGACTATTCCAATCAAAAGTGCAATCTCAACGGCCATATCTGCCTGTCCAGCTCCATTGCCTGGGGCTTTTTCTCCATCCTGCTGGTGCGGTTCATCCACCCGCCCATCGCCGGGCTGCTGGCGGATGTGCCGTCCTGGCTGGTGGACCCGCTGGCGCTGGTGCTGACCGCCGCTTTCACCGTGGACGTGGTCCAGTCCGTTCAGGCCGCCCTGGACCTCAAGGAAGTCCTCACCAAGCTGGCGGAGGAGAACGAGGACCTGCGCCGTCTGGCCAAGCGGGCCGAGGTGGCCGCCGCCTTCGCCGAGGACGACCTGAAGCGTTTTCGGGAGCGGACGGAACTGGAGAAGCGCCTGCTGCAAAGCCGCGTGGAAGCGGAGCTGGAGGAGCAGCGCCAGGCCCGGGAGGAGCGGAAGGAGCGCCGTCAGGAGCGGCTGGAGGCCTCCCTGCGCCGCCGCACCGCTGTCAAGCTGGATATCCTGGACACCATCTCCGATGCCTTGGAGACCTGCCGGGACCACCTGGAGGACATCCCCGACCTGACCGAAGACGCCCTGGCGGAGCGCTGGGCGGACCTGACCGAGGCCATCGAGAAGGTCCGGGACCGGAAGGCCGCCATCCGGGCCCGTACCGCCCACACCTACCGGCGGTCCCTGCGCATCCTGCGGGCCAACCCTACCGCCAGAGCCCGTCAGGAGCTGAGCGAGGCCCTGGAGTCCCTGCGGAAGCTGGGCGAGCGGAAATAAGTAAAAAGGCCACCCAGTGGGTGGCCTTCAGCTTGTCGAAAAACCACTGCTTAAAGCAACTGGGTTGCGTTTTGCAGGGGGAGTACGAGGGGGCGGGAGCCC
>CAMCDX010000107.1 GCA_945873695.1 uncultured Clostridia bacterium
GGCCAGAAAATCGAGGTATTGTGAAGGCGTCGAAAAAGTCCGTCGGACTTTTTCAACAGCCTGAGCAGCCGGTTTTCCGGCTGCTTTTGGTATAGTTCCGGCGGCATCGGACCAAAATAGGCCTGTACAATCTTGTGAGGAGGTCCGATGTTCTTGAAGATGCGAACCATGAAACGCGTATGCGCCCTGGCCCTGGCCGCTGCCCTGGTGACGGCGGGGAGCGCCTCGGCCCTGTTCGGCAAAAAGCAGGCTCCGGCGGAGCCGGAGGAGGGAGCGCCCATCGCCCGGGAACTCTCCATCTCCACCTACCGGGGTATTCCCTACCGGGCCCAGTTCCTGGCCACCGACAGTGAGGGGGATGACATGACCTACGCTGTGGCGGAGGCGCCCAGGAAGGGCACCGTCACCATTGAAGGGGCGGATTTCGTCTATACGCCGGATGACGGCGTCACCGGCGGTGACAGCTTCACTTATACCGCCACCGACAGCGCCGGCCACGTTTCCCAGCCTGCCACGGTGACAGTGACTATCGAAAAGACCCGCTCCGGCGTCACTTATTCGGACACCGAGGGCAGCGACGCGGCGGCTGCCGCCCAGCACCTGGCGGAGACCGGCGTGTTCACCGGGGCGAAGATCGGGGACCAGTACTACTTCGAGCCGGAGAAGACTGTTTCCCGCGGTGAGTTCCTGGCCATGGCCCTGGAGACTGCCGGCCGGGAGGTTACCTCCGTCACCATGACCGGCTTCTGCGACGACGAGGCCATCCCCACCTGGTCCAAGGCTTACGCCGCCGCCGGTGTGGCCGACGGCATCGTCCAGGGCAAGACCACCGACCAGGGCGTGGCCTTCCAGGGCGAGGAGGCCATCACATTCAGCGAGGCCGCCACCATCCTGGATCGGGTGCTGGATCTGGGAGACGTGGACCTGGAGACCTGGTACGCGGACCGGGAGGCGGTGCCCTCCTGGGCCGCTCAGGCGGTGGGCAATATGGAGGCGGTCAGCGTCCTGTCTGCCGGCAGCTTCGGCAGTGACGGCCTGGAGGAGCCCATCACCCGGGCGGACGCCGCCATGATGTTGTCCGCTGCCCGGACGCTGCTGGACGGTGAGAAGACCTCAGGTATTCTGGACTGGCTGAAGTGAGACACAGCGCCCCCGAAAGAGCGATTTCGCTTTTTCGGGGGTGCTGTTGTTCTCCCTTTTTCATTCCCCGGGGATGGAAGATCTCAGGAAATTCTGTCGGTTGAGTTGAACGGGCAGGTAAGTTTTACTATAATAGAAAAATAGCGAAACGGTTTATGCTGTGACGAAATGGGAAAGGATAAAGCGAAATGAGCGACAAGGAACTGGTGATTCGTTTTTTCACAGAGGGTTATGTAAATAAAAATTGGAAGTTTATCACGGAGCGTTTATCTGAAAATTATGTTGACCACAGTCCGGCAGGAGCGAGGAGCAATCAGGATGCCGTCAATATCTTAACAGCTGTTTCTGAAATGTTTGGAGATATGCGGATACGGATGGAAGATGTTTTTTCGGAAAGCGGAATGGTGGCAACGAGGGTCCGCTACGATGCTGTCCACATTGGAGAATGTATGGGGATTGCCGCCACAGGCAGGCACATAACCTTTGAGGCCCTCGAACATTTTAAGGTGATGAATGGGAAGATCGTGGAATCGTGGGGATATTGGCCCGATAAAGAGATCGAGCGTTTGCTGAAATCGTGATATGATCAGTAAATGATAGGCTTTGATATGGAAAGTGTTGGACTGGCAGTACATTGAAAACTTCATCACCGCTCACAAGCCCCTGCTGGTACCTGTTTCCGTGGGGGCTTCTCCCATGTCCGTTTCTGTCAGACTGGCCAGAGGGACTTGCGCGCAGGCTTATATCAGCGATGAATACGAAAGGTTTTGGAGCTGTCGTTTTGAAGGTTGTATTCGCCGGAGGCTTGTGCTAAACTATAAAAGATTATAATAGAATCAGTATGACCATCGGTATATAGACAGAAGGGATCTGAGGAATACATGAAAATCGTTGTCTTGGCGGGAGGCCTCTCCACGGAGCGGGCTGTCTCCCTGGTGACCGGCACTGGCGTGTGCCGGGCGCTGCGGGAGAACGGCCACCGGGCCATCCTGGTGGATGTGTTTTTGGGCGTGGAGGACGTTCCCGCAGAGCTGGAGACGCTGTTCGACGCTCCTGACGGCCTCTGCGGCGACGCCCGTATCGGCACGGCGGCGCCGGACCTGGAGGCGGTGCGAAGGAGCCGGAAGGACCAGAGCCGGCGGCTGTTGGGTCCCAACGTGCTGGAGCTGTGCCAGGCGGCGGACATCGTGTTCCTGGGCCTCCACGGTCAGGACGGCGAGGACGGCCGTATCCAGGCGGCCTTCGACCTGCTGGGCATCCGCTACACCGGCTCCGGCTACCTGGGCAGCGGCATGGCCATGGACAAGTCTATCACCAAGATGGTGATGGAAAACGCCGGCATTCCCACCGCCCCCTGGCGGGATATCCCGTCCTATACCGAGACGGACATCCCCGCCCTGGCGGCGGAGCTGGAGGTGCCCTGCGCGGTAAAGGTGGTCAACGGCGGCTCCTCCATCGGCGTGGCCCTGCCGGACACGAAGGAGGAGCTGGAGCAGGCTCTCCGCGATCTGCTGCGCTACGGCAGCCATGTCATCGTGGAGAAGAAGCTCTACGGCCGGGAACTGACGGTGGGCGTACTGGGCGACCGGTACCTGCCGGCGGTGGAGATCACCGCCCAGTCCGGCAATTTCGACTATGAGGCCAAATACCAGGTCGGCGCCTCCCGGGAGGTCTGCCCCGCCCCCATCACGGCGGAGCAGCAGGCGGAGATGGGCGAATACGCCCTGAAGCTCCACCGGGCCCTGGGACTGTCCGTCTATTCCCGGACAGACTTCATCCTGGACGGGGAGGGGCGGCCCTGGTGTCTGGAGGTCAACACACTGCCGGGCCTCACCGCCGCCAGCCTGGTGCCCAAGGAGGCTGCCGCCGTGGGCATGAGCTACAATGAGCTGTGTGAGGAGATCGTGCGGCAGTCCTATGATTTGAAGAGGAGAGCGTATTGATATGCTGCCAATGACTGTGCGGGAGATCGCGTCCGCTGTGAACGGTGTCTGGTGGAATCCCCGGGAGGGGACTGAGCCGGTAACCGCCGTTTCCACCGACAGCCGCAGGCTGGCCCCCGGCTGCCTGTTCGTCCCCTGGGTGGGGGAGCGGTTCGACGGCCATGATTTTATCGGCGCGGCCCTGGACGCCGGCGCCGCCGGCTGCCTCTGTGCCAGGCTGCCCCAGGATATCCGATCGGACAAGTTTTACATCAAGGTGAACGATACCCGCCTGGCCCTTCGGGCCTTGGCCACTGCCTACCGGGACAAGTTTGCCATCCCCTTCGTCCAGATCACCGGCAGCGTGGGCAAGACCACCACGAAAGAGATGATCGCCGCCGTCCTGGGCGCCAGATACCGGGTTCTGAAGACGCCGGAGAACTTCAACAATGACATCGGCACCCCACTGACCCTACTGGGCCTGAAACCGGAGCACCAGGCGGCGGTCATCGAGACCGGCATGAATCACTTTGGGGAGATCCGCTACCTGGGGGAGATGGTGAAGCCGGACATCGCCGTCGTCTCCAACATCGGCGATGCCCATATCGAGTACCTGGGCAGCCGCCAGGGTATCCTCCAGGCCAAGAGTGAGATCTTCGAGAACCTGAAGCCCGACGGTATCGCTGTCCTCAACGGCGACGATCCGCTGCTGGCAGGGCTGGACCTGCCCTTCACCACCGTCCGCTGCGGCCAGTCGGAACGGTGCGATGTCCGGGTGCTGGACATGGTGGACCACGGCGTGGAGGGCATCACCTGCACGGTGAAGACCGCCAAGGACACCTACGAACTGACCATCCCCGCCCCCGGCGCCCACATGGTTTACTCCGCCTCTATGGCGGTGGCCATCGGCGAGACCCTGGGCCTGAGCCATGAGGAGATCGTCCGGGGCGTCGCCTCCTACGAGCCCGCCGGTTCCCGGATGCGGGTGATCCATTTGCCGGAGGACCGGGTGATCCTGGACGACTGCTACAACGCCAATCCTCAGTCCGTCACGGCGGCCCTGGAGATCCTGGCCAAGACCGAGTGCCAGCGGAAGGTGGCTGTCCTGGGGGACATGGGTGAGCTGGGGACCCTGACGGACCAGGCCCACTACAACATGGGCGCCCTGGCGGCCATGCTGGGCATCGATTTCGTGGTGGCCATCGGAGAAAAGGCCGCCAAGATCGCCGACGGCACCGCCCAGAGCGGCGGCTCCGTCCTGCATTTCGCCACCAAGGAGGAGGCCCTCCGGGAACTGCGGGCCCAGTTCGGCCCCGGCACTGCCATGCTGGTGAAGGCCTCTCATTCCATGCATTTCGGCGCCATCGTGGAGGAGTTACAAAAGACCGATGATTGATATTCAGGTAAATGGCCTGGTCAAGTCCTTTGAGGTGGGGAAGAACGTTCTGGACGGCCTCACCTTCCAGATCGACCAGGGCGAGCGGGTTGGGCTGCTTGGCAAAAACGGCGCGGGCAAGACCACCCTGTTCAAAATACTGACGGGAGAGCTGGACTACGACGAGGGCGCGGTGACCATCGCCCCCGGCCGGCGGCTGGGCCTCATCTCCCAGATCCCCGTCTACCCGGCGGGCTATACCGTGGAGGACGTGCTGCGCACCGCTTTCTCCCGGCTCCACCAGCTGGCGGAGGAAATGGAGTCCCTCACCGCCCGGATGGCGGCGGGGGAGAGCGACCCTGTCCTTTTGAAGCGCTACGGTACCCTCAGTGAGAAATTCGAGGCCTTCGGCGGCTACGATACCGATGTGGCCGTCAACAAGGTGGCCAACGGCCTGTCCATTTCCCGGGAAATGCGGGACCAGCTGTTCGACAGTCTCTCCGGCGGCGAGAAGACCCGGGTGAACCTGGGCCGCCTGATCCTGGAGGACACGGACATTTTGCTGCTGGACGAGCCCACCAACCACCTGGACCTCCACGCCACGGAGTGGCTGGAGGAATACATCCGTTCCTTCCGGGGCACAGTGGTGGTCATCTCCCATGACCGTTACTTCCTGGACCGCATCGTCACCCGGGTCATTGAGGTCCTGGACGGCAAGGCGGAATTTTACAGCGGCAATTACAGCTTCTACGCCGTGGAGAAGGAGCGCCGGTTCCAGGAGCGGATGAAGCAGTACGAAAAGGAGCAGGCCAAGATCCAGCAGTTGGAGAAGGCGGCGGAGCAGCTGCGGCTGTGGGCCTTCCAGGGCATGGACAAGACCTACCGCCGGGCCATCTCCATGGAACGGCGCATCGAGCGGATGCGCACCACCTCCAAGCCCACGAAAGCGAAGAAGATTGACGCCCGCTTCGCCACTACCGAGTTCCACGGGGACGAGGTGCTGGCTCTGCGGAATATCGCCAAAAGCTACGGGGACAAGCACCTGTTCGACGGCATCCATTTGAAGATCGAGGGCGGCGAGCGCATCGCCCTCATCGGCGACAACGGCACCGGCAAGTCCACCCTCATCAAGATGATCATGGGAGAGCTGTACCCCGACGACGGCCGCATCCGCATCGGTCCCCAGGTGAAGGCGGCCTACCTGCCCCAGATCATCCATTTCGACCACCCGGACTGGAACCTGGTGGAGAACATGATGGCGGCGAAGAAGGGCCTGTCGGCCCAGTCCGCCCGGAATCGGCTGGCGGCCTATGAGTTCCAGGGGGAGGATGTGTTCAAGCCGGTCTCCGTCCTGTCCGGCGGTGAGCAGAGCCGCCTGCGGCTGTGCATGCTGATGGATGACGAAATCAACTTCCTCATCCTGGACGAGCCTACCAACCACCTGGACATCGCCTCCCGGGAGTGGATCGAGGAGGCG
>CAMCDX010000108.1 GCA_945873695.1 uncultured Clostridia bacterium
TTTTCGGGTGGTATTCTTTCTATTCTCAGTCTTGCTATATCTCAGTCTTATTAGATTTCGATTATCGAATGTCCAGAAGTTCGGAAATCGAATGTCTTGAAATTCGATTATCGAATCTCTGGAAATTGCAGAATAATCCTGCGGCGAAAATGGCGTATTGAAGTTGAAATAAACCACATTACGCACCAGAAAAGTTTTTCACATAAATCAGCGTAGGCCGCCCCAGCCCTTGCCGTTTACGCTCAATTAGACCGATGCCCTTGGCGCTGTCCAATTCAGAGAAAAGCCGTGCCGCTTTCTCAGAACGGCAGCGCAAAGTGGACATGACCTCCTCCGCTGTAAAGATAATAAAGACGCGATTCTGCTCGTCGATCCAGCCGTTCCGATAGGACAACTCCATACGATCCAGCAGCAGTCCGTACAGCAGTTTGGCATCGGTCGAGATTTCAGCAAAGCGGTCATCGGTCAGCAACAATTTGGGGATACGGAAGAAAGCGTATTGTTCACCGGAATGACCGTAGTAATAGGGTAGATTTAACGGCATAGGCGTCACCTCCTGCATCTGTATATAAAAACAAGAGGAAGTCAGCTTACGCTTTCTTCCTCTTGAACAATGTCAAATTATTGGGTAAGATAGTTCCAAAGAGTCCCCGGTGTTTGGGGTGACAGCTGAAAATCTGTCTAATATTTGTCTAATAGCAGGTTCGATTTGAGTGCAAAACGAGCCAATATTAGGCGATATTTTCAGATACTCCGCAACAGGCAGTTCGATAAAAAAGCCAGTATTCATGCGGGTTTGCGGGCATTTTGAAGCATGACGTACTACAAGGCACGATCCGAACGATGTAGCTCCTAAGCGGAAGGCCGCGCGTTCGAATCGCGCCGGGGACGCCAAACCGCCGCAAGCGTTGAAACGCTTGCGGCGGTTTTTTTACGGTCACAGCTCCTCGCAGTCCATCACGATCTGGGTGATGAGCCGCTGGAGCTCCGCGCCCCGGCGGTTGCCGATCTCGATGACCTCCTCCTCGGAGAGTGGCTGGTCCAGGACGCCGGCGGCCATGTTGGTGATAAGGGAAAAAGCCAGCACCTTCAGCCCGCAGTGGGAGGCGGCGATGGCCTCGGGGACGGTGGACATGCCCACCGCGTCGGCCCCTAGAGTCCGGAAGGCCCGTATCTCCGCCGGGGTCTCGTAGCTGGGGCCGGTGCAGCCCAGGTAGACGCCCCGGCGCAGGGAGATGCCCAGCTTCTCCGCGGCAGCCTCCGCCGCCCGACGCAGAGAGGGCGTATAGGTATAGCTCATGTCGCAGAACCGGGGACCGAACTCCGCCGCGTTGGGTCCGATGAGGGGATTGGTGCCCATGAAGTTGATGTGGTCCTCGATGAGCATCAGGTCTCCCACCTGGAAGCCCGTGTTCACGCCGCCGGCGGCGTTGGTAACGATCAGGGACCGAACGCCCAGCAGCTTCATGACCCGCACCGGGAAGATGATGTCCGACAGGGCGTGGCCCTCATAGAAGTGGAGCCGCCCCTGCATGCAGATCACCGGCTTGCCGCCGAACCGCCCCGCCACGAACTGGCCCTTGTGGCCCGGCGCCGTGGAACAGACAAAGTGGGGGATCTCCCCATAGGGGATGACGTGCTTGTCCTCGATGACCTCAGCGATGCCGCCCAGGCCGGAGCCCAGGATGATGCCGATACGGGGCTCCTCCCCGATCCGCTCCCGGACATATGCCGCCGCTTCCTGTACCTGTTCAAATCCCATGCTCTGTTCCTCCTTTATAATTCGCTCAGGATCCGTCCGGCGGAAACTTCCGCGTTGCGGATCACCCGTTCCAGGTCAATGGTGGTATACGCGCCGTCCCGGTAAAGCACCCGGCCATCCACCATGGTCAGGCACACGTCGGTGCCCTGGGCGGCGAAAACCACATTCCCCACCATGTCGTGACAGGGCCGCAGGTAGGGCCGCTGCCGCTGGTCCAGGACGATCAGGTCCGCCTTGGCGCCCACCCGCATCACGCCGCAGTCCTCCCGGCCCTGGGCCAGGGCGCCGGCCCGGGTGGCGGCCCACAACGCTTGCTTAGCGGTGATGGCGGTGGGGTCGGCGGTGGCGGCCTTGAACAGCGTAGCGAAGAGCTTGACCTCCTCCAGGATGTTCAGATTGTTGTTGCTGGCCACGCCGTCGGTGCCAAGGGCCACGGACACGCCCTTGTCCAGCAGCCGGGGCGCGGGGCAGAACCCGCTGGCCAGCTTCAGATTGCTCACCGGGCAGCAGGCCACGGTGACGCCTTTTTCCTTCAGGATGTCAAAATCCTCCCCCTCCAGCCAGACGCAGTGGGCGGCGGTGGTGGGAGCGTCGAACACGCCCAGGTCATAGAAGTACCGGGCGGGGGTCCTGCCGTCATGGCGGGCCTTGCAGTCCTCATGCTCCTGCCGGGTCTCCGACAGGTGCAGGTGCATGTTCAGCCCGGTCTCGGCGGCCAGGGCCGCCATGCCCTCCACCACTTTGGGGGTGGAGGTGTACTCGCCGTGGATGCCCAGGTCGATCTTCACCCGGCCCTCCCCGGCGTTGTGGAAGGTCTTCAGCAGGCCCACCGTCTCCCGGTACTGGGGCAGTTCTTCGGCGCTCCGGCCGTCGAAGCAGGTCACCGCCAGGCTCAGGTTCATCTTGGTGCCGGTCTCCAGCACCGCCCGGCTGTTGGCCTCGCCGCCGAAGTACATATCCGTGGTGGACACCACGCCGAAGCGCAGCATCTCCGCCATGGCCAGCATGGTGCCGTTGTAAATGTCCTCATCGGTCAGCCGGGCCTCAAAGGGGAAGATTTTCTTGTTCAGCCAGTCCGACAGGGACATGCCCTCCGCGTAGCCCCGCAGCAGCGTCATGGCGGAGTGGCTGTGGGCGTTATAGAAGCCGGGCATCAGCAGTTTGCCGGCGCCGTCATACCGCTCCCCGAAATCCTCTTTGGGCTCCTCGGCGCCGATGTAGGCGATCCTGCCGTTCCGCACGCCCACGAACCGGTCCGCCTGGTAGTTCAGTTCCTCGTCCAGAATGCCGATCTTCGCAAACAGCATCTCTCTCACGTCCTTCCCGTCATGTTTCATCCGCCAGGTCCTCGGCGCACCGGGGCACGCCCCCGGCCTCCACGCCCATCCGCCGGCGGATGTCCACCAGCTCCCGGGTCTGGGCCCGGTCCAGCACATGGGCGGGCCTGTTCAAATAGCCCAGGTTCATCAAAATGGCGGCGTAGCACTCCAGGGTCTCCATCCGGTAATAGGCCTCCAGTACATCCAGGCCCCAGGTCAGGGCGCCGTGGTTGGCCAGCAGCACCGCGTTGTAGTCCCGGCAGAAGGGGGCCACGGAGTCCGGCACCCCCTGGGTGCCGGGAGTGGCGTACTCCGCCACCGGCACCACGCCCAGGCTCATCACCGCCTCCGTCAGCACCGCCGTGTCCAGGGGAACGCGGGCGATGGCAAAGGAGGTAGCCGCCAGGGGGTGGGCGTGGACCACGGCCCGGACCGCCGGGTTCTCCCGGTAGACCCGCAGGTGCATCTTCATCTCCGAGGAGGGCTTCCGGCTCCCCTCCAGCACATGGCCCTCCAGGTCCACCCGGAGGAGCATGTCCTCCGTCATGTAGCCCTTGGACACGCCGGAGGGGGTGATCCACACGCTGTCCTCCCCCACCCGGCAGCTGATGTTGCCGTCATTGGCGGCCACATACTGCCGCTGGAACATCCGGCGGCCCGCCTCCAAAATGGCCTGCCGGGCCTCCCCGTCCGTGCAATATCCGGTCATGGTCCTCACCCTTCCTTTCCGTCCTTCTCCGCGAACAGCTTTCGGAACGCCGGCCCGAAGGGCGGGCGGAGGACGCCGTACTCCGTGACAAAGGCCGTCACCAGGTCCGCCTCCGTCACGTCGAAGGCGGGATTATATACCTTCACGCCCTCCGGCGCCATGGGCCTTTCATACCACATCTCCGTCACCTCCCGGCCGGGACGCTCCTCGATCTGAATGGCGCCGCCGTCAGGGCAGGCCATGTCGATGGTGGAGGTGGGGGCGCAGACGTAGAAGGGGATGCCGTAGTGCTTCGCCAGGATGGCCACGCCGGAGGTGCCGATCTTGTTGGCGGTGTCGCCGTTGGCCGCCACCCGGTCGCAGCCCACAAACACCGCCTGGACCCAGCCCCGCTTCATCACCGAGGAGGCCATGTTGTCGCAGATCAGGGTGGTGTCCACTCCGTCCGCCGCCAGCTCGCAGGCGGACAGCCGGGCTCCCTGGAGCAGAGGGCGGGTCTCGTCGGTAAAGACCCTGAAGTTCATCCCCCGCTCCCGGCCCAGGTGGATGGGCGCCAGGGCGGTGCCGTACCGGGTGGTGGCCAACTGGCCGGCGTTGCAGTGGGTCAGGATGCCCCAGCCGTCGCCGATCAGCGTCAGGCCGTACTCGCCGATGCGCCGGCAGACCTGGATGTCCTCGTCCCGGATTGCCCGGGCTTCCTCTTTTAAAAGCGTTTTCAGTTCCGGGACGGTGCTTTCCGAATGGTCCAGGGCCACCCGCTCCATCCGGTCCAGGGCCCAGGCCAGATTCACCGCCGTAGGCCGGGCACCCGCCAGATAGGTCTTGACCCGGCGGAGCTCTGTCACGAAGCCCTCCCGGTCACCATCGGGCAGCCGCAGGCACACCGCCCACAATCCGATGGCCGCCGCCACGCCGATGGCCGGCGCCCCCCGGACCCGAAGGTGATAGATGGCGTCGTAGATCTCCTCCGCTTTGGAAAGGCGCAGGAGCACCGTCTCCCCCGGCAGCCGGGTCTGGTCGATGATGACCAGCTCTCCCGCCGCCTCGTCCATGGCCACGGTATCCCGCTTCATGATGTTCCCGTCCATGCTTGCCGCTCCCTTCTCCCGCCGCCGGGACAGTCCCGGGGCGCCGTTCTTCTGAATGGTCCCATCCTATCACAAAACCATTTCCCGGGCAAGAGGCAGGGCTGCCTCTCCCATCTGACCTTATAAATTTTTCCTGTTTTGGTAGTTTTCACAGAGCCAATTTCAGAGTATCATGGGGAAGATCTTAATAAACAAAGGAGTTTGATCGATATGTCTTCCCCCTCTGAACTGCGGGCCAAGCACCCCACCAAATGGCTCACTGTCACGGCCATGCTGATGGCCATGAACGTGGTCATGAGCTCCTTCAGCATCCCCGTCCCCGGCGGACACCTGTATTTGAACGACGCGGTCATCTGCACCGCCGCTATCCTGCTGGACCCCCTGGGCGCGTTTATCGTGGGCGGCGTAGGCGCCTTCCTGGGTGATTTCTTCTTCTATCCCGCCCCCATGTTCGTCTCTCTGGTGACCCATGGCCTCCAGGCGGTGGTGATCTCCCTGTGCGCCCACAAGCTGTTTCCCGACCGCCGCAGCCGGGGTGCCCTGGTGGGCGTCATCCTGGGTGTGGTCATCAATGTGGTGGGCTACTCCCTGGGCCGGGCTTTCATTTACTCCACGCCGGAGTACTCCCTGCTGAAGCTGCCCTTCCAGATCTTCCAGGCCGTCTTCGGCGCCGTGGTGGCCATGCTGCTGTGCTTCCCCGCCCGCCTGCTGGCCTTCTGGGACAAGTTCTCCAGCCGGTAACTTCGGCTCTGTCCGGGGAAGAGCGGAAGCAGCCGGAGGAAACCGGCGCTGCGGGCCTTCCCATCGGAAAAGCCGAAAGCGGCGCCGATGAGGGCGAAAAAGAGTACGACGATCCCGATGGCAACCGCGATGACCATGACTGCATGAAAAAGAGGCCCGTACGGGCCTCTTTCTGGCTGTCGAAAAAGTCCGACGGACTTTTTCGACGCCTTCACAATACCTCGATTT
>CAMCDX010000109.1 GCA_945873695.1 uncultured Clostridia bacterium
CTTATCTTAAAAAGCCTTGTGCCGCAACGACTTTTCGTATTTTGCTCAGGGCTAAGAGCTTTTACAGAAAAGAGGTGTTTGTTGTGACTGAACCCCATATCCCCACCGAGCGGGAGCTGGACGCCCTGCTGCATGAACAACCGCGGTTTGACCTGGAAGCCGTGAAGCGCCGCACCCTTTCCCGCATTGGGGCAACAGCGGAGCGGCCTGTCAAAAGACGCATACCGCTGCGGGGCTTCCTTGTGGCCGCCGTAATCTGTGCCCTGTCCATTAGCGCCGTGGCCGCGGCGGACTATGCCACAGACGGCCAGATCACCCGGGCTCTGGGCATCCGAAAACCCCAAATGGAAGCGGTATCCGAACCATCGCCCGCGCCGGAGAAAGCACCGCCCCCTGTCCTGGAGCCGGAACCGCCCGTCCCACCTATGGAGCCGCAGCCTGTTCAGGAACCCCCGGAGCTGGATGAACAGATCGCCGGGGCCTTGCAGATCGACTCCTCCCAGGCCCAGCGGCTGCGCCCCGCCGTTCAGAAAATTGAGCAGACGGCGGAGGACCAGGGCGTCCGGATGACGGTCTTGCAGACCCTGGGGGACCCGACCTGCCTGTATATCAAGCTGCGGTTCGACTTCCCGGAGGCGGTGCCCTACAAGGAGTTCCTGGAATTTGATGATCTGTACATCTCCCTTGGAGATGCCAACAGCTACGGTTGGCAGGAGACGATCCTGGAGCAGGATGAACGTTCTGTCACCTACCTGCTGTCAGCCAGGCTTTATGGCGAAAAGTCCCTGAACGGCCAGACCATCACGGTGACGGCCCAGAACTACGGCCATCCACACCAGTACACGGCGGACGAGGTGGTCCAACTGGCAGGAGAGGCGGGGAAGCCCTACACCTCCATCCTCTATCCCGACGGGACCCTTGACTGGGAGGTCGCGGAAGAGGACCTTGCCGCCCTGCCCCCGGAGGCAGCGCCCCTTATCACCTATTCGCAGGGCTTTACCATCAGCCGCCGGGAGGACGGCAGCAAGGTGGTCAGCTATGATGGCGAGCACGGCGATCAGATGATGGAGGTCTATCTCGTGCCGGACTTCGACGCGGTGGTGGCAGGCAAGTGGGAACAGTCCTGGACGCTGTCTTATCAAGACCTGTCCCTTTACTGGAACGGGGAAACGGAGCTGTTCGACCCCCGGCTGACCCTGACGGAACTCCGCCTCTCGCCTCTTTCCTGGTCAGCGGACTTTACCGCCACAGAAAATGTGCCGGAAGGGGAAACGCTCAATTTTGATCTCATCCCAAAGGACTGGGACGTCCAGCTCCGCCGCCGGGACGGCTCTCTGACGAGCCAGACTCTGCATTGTAACGGCGGGAGCGGTTCCTCCCCCGTTCCCAACGAGGCGGGGTTCCTTGTGACGGACATCACGGCAGGCACCGTGTTCGACCAGCCCATCGACCTCTCGGATGTCACCGCCGTCATCATCGAGGGGAAGCAATTTCCTGTCAGTTGATCTTCCCAGCCAGAAACAAGGAGGAGACGCGTTCGCGTCTCCTTCTTGTTTTATGTCAGGCTGAACTGGCGGCCGCCGGTCTCCCGGTACAGCCGGTGGGAGATGGACAGCACCGTCCGGTTGGCGGCGGCACGGCGGAGGGCCTCCAGCACCCGGGTCTCTGTCTCCGTGTCCAGGCTGGCGGTGATCTCGTCCAGCAGCAAAATGGCCGGGTCGGCGGCCACCGCCCGGGCGATGGCCAGCAGCTGCAGCTGGCCCTGGGAGAACAGCCCCTCGGCGCAGGGGGTGTCGTAGCCCCGGTCCAGGGCCAGGATGGTGTCGTGAAGGCCTACCATCCGGGCGGCATCCTCCATCTGCTCCTGGCTGATGGCCTCATCCCACAGCGTGATCTGGTCCCCTACCGTGCCGGGTACCAGTCGGAAAGACTGCTCCACGTAGCCGAACAGCCGCCGCCGGATGGTGGGCGGGATACTGGCCGCCTCCGTGCCGAAGACCCGGACGCTGCCGCTGCCCGGCGGATACAGGCCCAGTACCAGGCGGAACAGGGTGGTCTTTCCCGCGCCGGTGCGGCCAGTGAGGGTCACCGTCTCCCCCGGCTCCACGGTGAGGTCACAGCCGGACACCACCGAATGCTGGCCGTCGTAGCTGAAGGACACCTCCTCCAGCTCCACCGCCGGCCGGCCGCTGGTCTTCAGAGCCTCCAGAGTCACGCTGCCGTCAGTGGGAGGCTGCTCCGCCTCCGCCAGGAAGGATTGGATGCGGCGGACGCCCGCCACGGCGGACTGGATGCTCTGGATCTCCATGCCGATGCTCTCCAGCGGCTCAAAGACCTTGGATATGTAAGCGATGATGGCCACGGCGGTACCCACGGACATCCCGAAGAACTCGCGCATCCCGCCGCCCATGGCGGACAATGTCATTACCAGCGCCACCATGACGGCGCTGACCGTCAGGACGATGGGAGAGTAGATGGCGTCGTAGAAATTGGTCCGCTCCATGGCCCGGTAGCCATCCTGGATGGCGCTGTCATAGCGGCGGGCCATGTACCGCTCCTTCCGCAGGGTATGGACAGTGCGGATGCTGTGGATGGTCTCCGGCACGTGCTGGCTGGCCCGGGCCACCGCCGCCCGGTGCTCCAGCTGGGCCTGCAGCATCCGCTTCTGGAATACCCGGGTCATGAGGAACAGCAGCGGCGTCACCAGCAGCATCAGCACGCCAAGCCCCCGGCTTTTCACCCAGATCACCGCCAGGATGCCCATCACCTTGCACACGTCTGCCGCCATACTGACCACGCCGGAAGCGAACAGAGCCTCCACCGTGTCCACGTCCCCCACAAAGCGGGAGGCGACGGCGCCGGGGTCCTGGGCGGAGAACCAGGCCGCCGGCAGCCGGGACAACTTGGCGCACATGGCGTGGCGCAGGCCCCGGGTCAGCTTCTGACCCAGGACAGTAATGATCGTCTCTTTGCCCGCGTCCACCACGCTGGACAGGGCCAGGGTCAAAAAGTAACACAAAGCCAGGACAAAGGACACCGCCTCTCCGGCGGTGAGGTGGTCCACCACCCGCTCCAGCACCAGCGGCGGCACCAGAGCCAGGACCACGGAGCCGGCCACCGCCAGCAGCAATCCGGCGGCCAACAGGCGGTTCCGCCACAACACCCGGCCCAGAATGTCGCTTAACATCTCATTCCGCTTCATGGCTGCCTCCCTTCTGGGCCAGGAACGCCCGGGCATATCCGTCACACGTCTCCAGCAGTTCTTGGTGGGTACCCACCCGGCACCGGCCCTCCTCCATCCAGATCACCTGGTCGCACCGATCGAACAGGTCCAGCCGGTGAGAAAGCAGCAGAATGATGCCGTCCCCCGCCAGGGTCTCCAGGTTCTCCATGATCTGCGCCTCAGTGGTCCGGTCCACGGCGGAGAAGGGATCGTCCAGGACCAGTACCGGCCGCTGGTGGCACAGGGTCCGGGCCAGGGCCAGCCGGGCCTGCTGTCCGCCGGAGAGGCGGATGCCGCCGCTGCCTACCTGAGTATCCGCACCGTCCGGCATGGCGGCCACCTCGTCCTCCAGGCACACCGCCCGGAGCCAGGGAACGGGGCTGCCGGGACTGCCCAGCAGCACGTTCTCCCGGACGCTGTCTCCCAGCAGCTCCGGCTGGTGGCCCAGATAGCCAACTATGCCGGTCTGCTCCGCCGCCGTCATGTCCCGCAGCTCCTTTCCGCCGAAACGGATGCTGCCCTGGTAGGGGTATTCGCAGAGGAAAGCCTTGCCCAGGGTGGACTTGCCGCAGGCCACCGGCCCCGCCACGCCCACGATCTGACCGGGAACGGCGGTGAAGGTCACGTTCCGCAGCACCGTCTCCCCCTGGGGATAGGCGAAGGTCAGGTTCTCCACTTCCAAAGCCGCCGGAGCGGCGGGGGCCGTTTTCTCCGGCAGGTCCCCGCCCTCCAGCAGGGGCTTGACCCGGCCCCAGGAGACCTGCGCCTTCTGGACAGCGTTGAACAGCTTTGCCGCCTTGGACACCTTCACTGACAGTTTGGTGAAGCAGGCCAGGAAAGTGGTGAAGGCGGCGATATCCCAGGACACCCAGCCGGTGCCCAGCACGTTGCGGCTGCCCAGCCACACGATCATCAGCGCGCCTGCCATGCTCAGGGCGTGGTACAGAGGCTGCATGGTGCCTTCCCACAGGTGGGCCGCCACCGCCCGGCGCTCGTAGTCCGCCAGCCGCTCCTCATAGGCTTGGTCCCGCTTCTCCTCCAGGCCGAAGACCCGGTAGGTCACAGCGCCGGAGACCCGGTCCAAAGTGGCCTCGTTCAGCCGGCCGGCGCTCTCCTTCCAGGCGGCGGCGCACCGGGACACCGGCTTTTTCATCCGCTCCGCCAGGAAGAAGGCCGCCGGCGGGAACAGGCAGGCCAATAGGGTCAACCGCCAGTCGTAGGCCAGCAGCATCCCCACATACACCACCATGGCCACGCCGGTGTCAAAGACCTCTGTGGTGAATTTTCGCATCCCCTCCACGCAGGCATCCACGTCGGAGATGGCTCGGGTCAGCAGGCTGCCGGCGCTCTCCTCCAGCAGCTCCGGCCGCTGCCGCCGCAGCAGGCCGGCGTAGAGCACCGCCTTCATCCGGCGGTTCACGTTGTTCGCGAAGCGGCGGACGTAGAACCGCTTAGCGTACCGGGCGGTCTGGACGAAGGCCGTCACTGCCACGTACAGCGCCGCCAGCCTCGCCATGGCGGGCCAGCCCGTCTCTCCCCGGAGGACCTCCAGCAGACACTGGGCCAGCTTCCCCTCAAACAGGGGCCCGGCGCCCAGGCCCACGTTGTACAAAAGTCCCGTCACCGTCACCAGGGCCAGAGGCTTCCACTCCCGGCGGAAGTAGGATACCACCCGGTCCGGCCGGTCCCCGCCGGCCCTCACAGGAGTCCCTCCAGCCGGGGAGACACACACGGGAAGCCGCCGCGGCTCTCCGCCTTGGCCCGGCGGTACAGCCGGTCCAGCAGGGCGGCGAAGGTGTCCCGCTCCTCCGGCGTCAGCTCCTCCAGCAGCCAGTCATAAAAGGCGGTCTCCACGGCGGCCTTGGAGCACTTCAAACTCTCCGCCTTCTCCGTGGCGAACAGCATCTGGGCCCGGCCATCCTCAGGGCTGGGGCGGCGGACCAGATAGCCCTTGTTTTCCAGGCTGACCACCCGGCGGGCCACCGCTCCCTTGTCCATGTTCAGCTGGACCCCGATCTCCCGCTGAGACGCCCCCGGCCTGTGTCGGACCGCATGGATCAGGTCCAGCTCTCCGGAGCCGATGCCGGTCTCCTTCATGGTCCGGATGACCAGCTTGTTGACCTCCCGGGCGATCTTGGTCATCTGACGCTTTGTCACATCCATCGCGCACCTCCAAATAGTTGTATCATCAACTAATTAGAGGATAGTACGCCCGCATCTCTCTGTCAAGAGCGGAAAAAGAAAAAACCTCCCGGAGATCCGGGAGGTTTCAGCTTGTCGAAAAACCACTGCTTAAAGCAACTGGGTTGCATTTTGCAGGGGGAGTACGAGGGGGCGGGAGCCCCTTCGTGTGGAATCAAATGCCTGCAAAAAGCCTGCGCCAGCAGGCGTTTGCGCCGCGCAGCGGCAGATTTTCGGGCAGCAGAGCGGCCAGAAAATCGAGGTATTGTGAAGGCGTCGAAAAAGTCCGTCGGACTTTTTCGACAGCCTGAAACCTCCCGGAGATCCGTAATCTCATTAAGATAACCACCCCAACGCAGCCGCCTCCGGGAGAGAATCTC
>CAMCDX010000110.1 GCA_945873695.1 uncultured Clostridia bacterium
CGTCATCGCCGTGGGCGGCGGCGCCATCATGGACCTGTGCAAGCTGCTGGGCTGCCAGCGGCCCGACACTGTCCACAACCTGTACTTCAAGCGCTTCCCCGTGGTGCATGAGAAGGATGTCATCGCCATCCCCACCACCTGCGGCACCGGCTCCGAGTGCACCAACATCTCTGTGGCCATCGTCAAGGACGAGAAGGATGGGGTCCTCACCGGCGGCGAGACCAAGCTGGGCCTGGTTTCCGACGACATCATCCCCAACAAGGTCTGCCTGATCCCCGACCTGCTGCGCACCCTGCCCTACAAGCCCTTCGCCTGCTCCGCCATCGACGCTCTGGTCCACGCCACCGAGTCCTTCCTGAGCCCCCACCGCAAGACCATCACCAGCGAGCTCTTCAGCGAGAAGGCCATGGACATGATCCTGAAGGGCTTCAAGCTGCTGGACGAGAAGGGCCCCGACGCCCGTTTCGAGTACATGGACCAGTTCGTCACCGCTTCCTTCTACGCCGGCATCGCCTTCCTGAAGGCCGGCTGCGGCCCTGTCCACGGCATGAGCTTCCCCCTGGGCGGCACCTATCACGTGCCTCACGGCGAGTCCAACTACATGCTGTTCGGCGCCATCATGGACTACTATGATGAGAAGAACCCCGACGGCGAGATCATGCGCTTCAAGGAGCTGGTGGCCGGTATCCTGGGCTGCGAGGCCAAGGACGCCATCCCCGAGATGAACGCCCTGCTGCAGCGCATCCTGCCCCTGCGTCCCCTGCGTGACTGCGGCTTCACCGAGGCCGACTTCAAGGCCTTCCCCCAGTCCGTTGAGGCCAACCAGCAGCGCCTGATGACCAACGCCTACTATCCCTTCGACCTGGAGAGCGAAGAGGCCATCTACCGCAAGTGCTATTGAGTTCCCTGCCATCAGGGAAACGAACCGGGAAACGGCTCAGCCGTTTCCCGGTTTTTTTGTTCCAAAAAAACAGAGGGACGCTCCGAAACCGAAGGTCCCTCTGTGTGCCCTCTGATTCAATTGCCGCGGCGCTCAACCCGCGGTCCTTTCTTTGGCCTGCGTGTCCCGCAGGATCGTATAGACCTGACCGATATCCTCAATGGAATAGGTGGCCCGCACGTCCTTGGGGACATCCTTGTCCCGGGAGGCCGTCAGGTGGGAATGGATGTGGAACGTCACGGCGAAGCCCACCCTCTGGGGGCCGATGACGTCTCTGGAGAAGGTGTCGCCCACGTAGGCGCAGGTAGACGGGTCCGACTGCACCTGGTTCAGGGACACCCGGAAAATATTGGGGTCCGGCTTGCGGTAGCCGGTGACGGAGGACAACGTCACATCCTGGAAATAGTCCCGGATGCCGTACTCCTTCAGGATCCAAAATACCTGATACAGGCTGGCGGTGTTGCTGATGACACCCAGCTTCATGCCCAGGCTTTTCAAGCCCTCCAGCATCTCTTTGACGCCGGGCCGGAGACTGCGGTGGTAATAGGTGATCTCCCACATATGGGCCAGCTCCTCGGCGAAGGGCTTCACCGTTTCAAAGTCCAGGCCGAACTCTGGCAGCACATAGTTGCCCCAGATCTCCTCCGGCTTCAATTCCCGGTTGGTGGGGCCCCGGTAGGCCGCGTAGCGGTCCCAGCCCTCGGCCAGCTTCTTTACCGCGGTGGGGACATCCATGGACATCGGGTACCCCTTTTCCGCCAGGATGCGCAGGACCTCCGCCGCGGACGCCTCCTTGCTGGCGTCGTCCACGTAGATGTCCTCCAGGGTCCCTCCCATATCGAATAATACCGTATCGATCATAGTCTCACTGCCTTTTCCAAGAATCTGCCTGATTGGCGGCAGGCGGGTGTTTCATATGGCGCCGGTAGAGCAACGCCGACGTTCCGCCGCCCAGCAGGATCGGCGCCGGTACGGCCTGGATAAAAAACTGCAGGAACAGGCCCCGCGCTTCCGGCTCGTCCCCCATAAGGACCAGCATGGCGACCAGACAGGCCATTGCCAGAAGGAACATCCAGGTAAAGCTGGCCGGGATCAGCCGCTTTTCCGAAAAGAGCGGCCAGGTCAGCATACAGGCCGCCGTCCCCACCACCGCGGGGACCAGGGCCTCCACCAGACAAACCACAGCCGCCGGCGCGCCGGAGACCAGGGCGTTCAGCGGGGCCAGCAAAAGGGCGAAGGCGGCGAAGTAGACGGCAATGAACACACAGCACAGGCAGAAGGAATACAGCATCAGGGTGCTTTTCACCCTGCCGTTTTCCGTCATCTGGAAGGCGGACCAAAAGCTGTCGGCCGCCTTGGTGACTTTTTGATTCCACTCTTCGTCCTGGCTGGGGTGGGTGCCTTTGCTCAGCATGGAGTTCCTCCTTTTGGAAAGGCGGGCGGCCGGTCGGCCGCCCGCCCAGTGCGTTTCCCAATCAGCAATGGGACAGGAAATTTACTTCTTCAGATTCCGCCAGTAGGTCCACATATCCTGCACGTCGGGATAGATGGCATAGATGGCGTCGATGTCGTTGGGACGGGCGCCCAGCTCGGACAGCTTGGCGGGGTTCTTCTTGTCTTCCACGTCGTCACGCAGGGGCCAGTTGCCGACCTTGGTGAAGGGCTTCAGGCCGCCGCTCTCACCATCGGCGCCGCCGGTGATGTAGCGGATGAACAGGCGGGCACCGGCGGGGCTGTTGCAGCCGGCGACAGCGAACATGGACTCGGTGTTCAGCAGGGCGGTGTAGGGAGTCAGGTTGATGCACCAGGCGATGTTGTAGCCGGACTCCTCCTGGTTCTCGATCTTGCCGGCGGAAGCCAGGGCCAGAGCGGGCTTATCCTTGGTGGAGTTGTGGACGGCCAGGACCAGCTCGTCGCCGTCGCCGATGAAGGTCATCTCAGCCTGGGTGAAGCGCCACAGGTACTCCACGCCGGCGTTGTTCTCGGGCACGGTGAAGGCAAAGCCGGAGGGATCATAGGTGTACTCCAGGTCCTTGCCGTAGATGTTCTTGTAGTCCTCGGCCATCTCGTCAGCGTTGTTGATGAAGCTGGCAAACAGGGACAGGTAAGCGGACTCCTGCCCGATCTCCTTGGTGAACAGCTGATACTTCTGGCTGCCGTCATCGTTCTTCTCGATGATCTGCCACCAGCTGGTGATGGGCTGGCCATCGGGGAAGGCCTCGGTGTTGTAGTACCAGAAAGCCTGAGAGGCGTACAGAGGATAGCTGTACTTCAGGTTGCCCTCGTCGATGTGGGCGCAGATGTCCCGGGGATAGAAGGGCTCGATGATGCCCCGATTGTAGTACTCATAGAACACGCTGCCGTTGACGTCCTTGGTCTGCAGCACGTCGGCGGTGATGTTGCCGGTCTCGTTCTCGATCTGGGCCTTGTTCAGGACCTCGTCGGAGTCCAGGTCGGACACCACGATGTCCAGGCCGGGATATTTCTCTTCAAAGGGCTCCTCCGCCTTCAGCATCTTGGAGGAGGTGGCGTAGATGTTGATGGTGACGTCCTCTTCCAGGGCCATCTTGTAGAGCTCATCGTCGGTCATGTCGCTCCACTCGTCGTAGTAGGGGCCATAGAACTCCTCGCCGGTCTCGGGGTCGTAGCCCAGGTGCAGACTGCTTTCGGCAGCGGGTTCCTCGGTGGAGGTGCCTTCGCCGGAGGCGCTGGGCTGCTCGGTCTTCTTTTCGCCGCAGGCCGCCAGGCTGAGGATCATCACGGCGGCTAACAGCAATGCCAACAACTTCTTTTTCATCGGGTTCTTCTCCTTTCGTTTTGAAAACATGTAGGGAATTCGCCGCTGGGTCATTTATAAACTCGCGGTCACACCGCGCGCTTAATGAGACGGGTGGTTTCCTTATTGTAAACGTTGATCTTATCCTGGTCAATGATGACCCAGACCTTCTGGTCGATGTCATAGTGGGCCTGGCCGATCTCCTTGGACAGGAACTCCTCCTCTCCGGCCTTCAGGGTGACGATGGTCTCGGAACCGGCGGGCTGGCTGGCGTAAACGCTGACAGGCAGAGCTCCCTCCGCGCTCTCCCGGGAGATGATGACCTGCTCGGGCCGGATGGCCAGGACGCAGTCGAACTCGCCGGAGGCGGGCTTCTCCTCGTCGGTCAGGTGCTCGGCGGGGAAGGTGTGGCCGCCCAGCTCGCTCTTGACCACCAGCTGGCCGTTCTTCATCTCCGCCTTGCCGGACACCAGGTTAATGCGGGGGTTGCCGATGAAGTCGGCGGCCTCCAGGTCGATGGGGTTGTTGTACAGCTCCATGGGGGTGGCCACCTGATTCAGCTCACCGGCCTTGAACAGGGCGATCTTGGTGGACATGGTCAGGGCCTCCACCTGATCGTGGGTGACGTAGATGATGGTGGTGCCCAGTTCCCGGTGCAGCCGCTGCAGCTCGGCGCGCATGTCGATGCGCAGCTTGGCGTCCAGGTTGGAAAGGGGCTCATCCAGCAGCAGCAGCTTGGGACTGGAGGCCACGGCGCGGGCGATGGCCACGCGCTGCTGCTGGCCGCCGGACAGCTCGGTGGGATAGCGGTCCTTGTACATGTCGATGCGCATCATTCTCAGGGAGTCCATGACGCGGCGTTCGATCTCAGCTCTATCCATCTTCTGGATCTTCAGGCCGAAGGCGATGTTGTTGTAAACGGTCATGTGGGGCCACAGGGCGTAGGACTGGAACACCAGGTTCAGTCCCCGCTTGCTGGGTTCGGCGTAGTAGGCGTCGTCGGCGTTGATCATCTCCACGCCGTCGATGGTCATGATGCCGTTCTGGGGTTTTTCCAGACCGGAGACCACGCGCAGGGTGGTGGTCTTGCCGCAGCCGGAGGGACCCAGCAGGGTCATGAAGTCGCCGTCCTCGATGGTCAGGTTGATATCCCGCAGGACGTGGTTGCTGCCATAAAATTTATCAATATGCTTTAATTCAATACGACTCATATCATTCTTTCCTTTCAGTCAGGTAACCTTAGGCTCCGGGGATCACCAGCTCTTGCTGATATCGGCGCCGCCGATCTTGTTGGCCGCGATGTAGCAAAGCAGGATGTAGAACAGCACGCACACGGAAATGGCGTCGGACATCTGGTTGTAGCCCTCCTGAGAATAGGTGAAGGCCAGATAGGACAGGGTCCGGGTGGTGGGGGTCATCATGATGATGATCAGGTCCAGCTCCTTGGCGATGGAAATGAACACCAGCATGAAGCCGGAGATGAAGCCGTTCTTTGCCAGGGGGATGATGATGGAGGACATCCGCTTCCAGAAGCTGGCGCCGGCGATATCCGCCGCCTCCTCCAGCTCCACGCTGATGGACAGCATGTTGGCGGTGCCGGACCGGCTGGCAAAGGGGAAGTGCTTGACCACGGAGGTCAGAACGATCAGAGTGAAGGAACCGTACAGGGAGGGGATCAGGCCGCCCAGATGGGGACGGCTGAACATGGAGAAATACATGGTGGAGAAGGCCACGCCGCTCATCAGATAGGGCACGAACACCAGCTGCTCGGTCAGGTTGCCGTACCACTTGCCCCGGCCGCGGGAGCTGATATAGCCCAGGAACTGGCCGCAGAAGGCGGTGATGATGGAGGCGATCAGCGACAGGCGGACGGTGTTCCACAGGGCGTCCCAGAACTTGTCGTGGCGGAAGATGCCGGGATAGTTGGTGTACTTCTGGGCCTCATCCACAGTGCCGATCCAGTTGTAGAACGTCAGGTTGTCCAGACCGTAGCCGGCGCCGGTGGTGATCTGGAAGGTCTCCATGATCAGCACGAAGAAGGGCA
>CAMCDX010000111.1 GCA_945873695.1 uncultured Clostridia bacterium
TGCAAAATGCAACCCAGTTGCTTTAAGCAGACGTTTTTCGACAAGCTGAAGCGGGGACGGCTGTCCCCGCTTGTTTGATATGAGGGTATCACATGGAAGCATACGAACTGATCCGCTCCGGCCGGAAGACTCTGGCGCTGGAGATCACCGGGGACTGCCGGGTGCTGGTGCGGGCCCCCCGGACCGTCTCCCAAAAGGCCATCGACGACTTTGTTGTGAGACACAGCGACTGGATCGCCCGCCACTTGGAACGTCAGCGCCAGCGGGCGGCCGCGGCTCCACCGCCTCCCACACCGGCGGAGCTCCAGGCGCTGAAAGCCCGGGCCCGGGCCATCCTGGTGCCGAAGGTGGCATTCTGGAGCCAAAAAATGGGCGTGGCCCCCACCGGTCTCAAGATCACCACCGCCCGGAAGCGGTGGGGCAGCTGCAGCGGAAAGAACAGTCTGTGCTTTTCCTGCTTCCTGGCGGACCGGCCGGAGGCGGCCATCGATCTGGTTGTGGTCCATGAACTGTGCCACATCCGGGTGAAAAACCACGGCCCCGCCTTTTACGCCCTGCTGGAGCAGTACCTGTCGGACTGGCGGGAGCGAAAACTGCTGCTGCAATAAAAAACAGTCCCCCTAATTTGGGGGACTGTTTTTTAAATCGCTCTGGCATCCGAGGTGAGACGCTCCACATCCAGCTCCGGCCGGGCGGCCTGGACCGCGTCCAGCAACCGATCGGCCTCCTTCCGGGTCTCGAACATGAAGTCCTGATAGAACTCCCCGTCGTAGAACAGGCGGACGCAAATCATGGGCAGCGCCTTGCCGCAGCAGCCCGTAAGCGGCATGGAGGTATACCGGGCCATCACCTTGGAGACGGCGGCGAAGGGCACATAGCGCGAACCGGGGAAAGCCGGAAAATAGACGGCCTCCCGTCCAAGGCGGTACTGGGCCAGCCGCTGGGAAGCGCTGTGGTCTCCGGCGGCATCCGGCAGGGTGCAGGTCTGGGACAGGGACTTCAACTGAAACAGCGGCATGGTAATTACCTCCTTCTTTGGTTGGTTAATTTTATACCATTTTCAAGCAAAAAGTAAATATGGCAAAAGCGACATTTTCAAAAAAGTCCAAAAGAAAAGAGCCGTTTGGCTCTTTTCTTTCGCGCTTATTCACCCATGGGGGCGCCGCAGTGGGGGCAGAACTTGCTGTCGGACTCCGCGCCGCAGATAGGGCATTTCTTGGCGGCGGGAACGTCCTCACAGGCCGGCTCCTCTTCCTCCTTGGCGGGCTTGCTGGCTTCCAGCTCGGCAATCCTGGCCTTGCTGGCGCTGACGGCCTCCACAAGTTCCCGGACGGCGTCGGGAATCTCGCCCTCATATTCGCTGACAAACCACTCGCCGATGGTACGGTAGTTCTTGTCGATCTCCTTCTGTTCGCCGGCGATGGCCACGGTGATCTTGGTCAACTCGGCGGCGTCCTTCGCCTTGTCGGCGGCCAGATTCGCCACGTCCTTCGCCTTTTTGGTCAGTTCATCAAAAAAAGCCATGTTGGAAAACTCCTTTCACATTTCCGCCTTTCGGCGCCGCGTCTTGGGCCTTTGCCGGATATGTACACAGTATATCCCTCTTTTTTTCGGAACGCAACAGCAATTCTCTTTGTTTACAGTTCGTTTTCAATCCATCCGGAGGCCCGCTCCACCGCCCGGCGCCACCGGGCGTAGTCCGCCGCGCACCGGTCCGCGTCCCGCTGAGGCACGAACACGTGCTGGCTGCGGCGCAGGCTCTCCAGCTCCTCCGGCGCCGACCAGACCCCCGCCGCCAGACCCGCCAGGGCCGCCGCGCCGAAGGCGGTGGTCTCCACCTGGGCGGGCCGGTCCACCGGCAGCCGCAGCAGGTCCGCCTGGGTCTGCATCATGATGTCGCTGACGGAAGCGCCGCCGTCCACCCGCAATGTGGTGATGGGACAGGGGGCGTCCTCATTCATGGCCCGAACCAGGTCCGTCACCTGGAAGGCGATGGCGTCCAGGGTGGCCCGGGCGATGTGGGCACGGGTAGAGCCCCGGGTCAGGCCCAGGATGGTCCCCCGGGCGTACATGTCCCAGTAGGGTGCGCCCAGGCCGGTGAAGGCCGGTACCACCACCACGCCGCCGGCATCCGGCACGCTCTCCGCCAGTCGGTCGCACTCCGGGGCGCTCTGGATGAGGCCCAGCTCGTCCCGCAGCCACTGGATGGCGCTGCCGGCGTTGAAAACACTGCCCTCCAGGGCGTAGGTGGTCTTGCCTCCCAGGGTCCAGGCAACGCTGGTCACCAGCCCCGCCTTGCTGCACACCGGCGTATCTCCCACGTTCATCAGGGTAAAACAGCCGGTGCCGTAGGTGTTCTTGGCCCGGCCAGGGGCAAAGCAGGCCTGGCCGAAGAGGGCCGCTGGCTGGTCGCCGGCGCTGCCGCAGATGGGGATGCCCGCCAGGGCCTCCAATCCGGGGATATTCTCCGCCACGCGGCCATACTCCATGCTGTTGGGCAGAGGCTCTGGCAGCAAGGATAGGGGAATGTCCAGGGCACGGCACAAATCCTCGTCCCATCGGAGGGTGTGGATATTGAACAGCATGGTCCGGGAGGCGTTGGAGTGGTCCGTCACATGGCTCTTTCCGCCGGTGAGGTTCCAGATGAGCCAGGAGTCCACCGTACCGGCCCGCAGCTCCCCTTTTTCCGCCCGCTGCCGGGCACCGGGGATGTTGTCCAGCAGCCAGCGGATCTTGGTGCCGGAGAAGTAGGCGTCGATCAACAGCCCCGTCTTCTCCGTGACGGTGGGGCCCAGGCCGTCGGCCTTCAGCCGGTCGCAGAGGGGCGCCGTCCGCCGGCACTGCCACACGATGGCGTTGTGAAGCGGCTGGCCGGTGCGGGCGTCCCAGAGGATGGTGGTCTCCCGCTGGTTGGTGATGCCGATGGCGGCGATCTGCCTGGGGTCGATGTGGGCACTGTCCACTGCCTCCGCCAGAGCCCGCTTCTCCGTGGCCCAGATCTCCATGGGGTCGTGCTCCACCCAGCCGGGCTGGGGATAGATCTGGTGGAAGGGATGCTGGGCCCGGGAGACAATCTCCCCCGCCCGGTTGAACAGGATGGCCCGGGAGCTGGTGGTGCCCTGGTCCAGAGCGATCACATAAGTTTCCATTGCGTAATAACCTCCTCTGGCGTTTTCCGCGTGGATGTGCTATATTGCATCCAGTATATCATAGAGAGGAGCGCTTTTCCATGGTGCGCAGTGAATTTACTTTCCCCTCTGCCGACGGAAAAACCGATATCCACGCTGTGGAGTGGGTCCCCGGCGGGCCGGTGCGGGCGGTGGTGCAGATCAGCCACGGCTTGGCGGAACACATTCTGCGGTACGAGGCCCTGGCTGCCTGGCTGACGGAGCGGGGCTTCGCCGTGGCGGGCCACGACCACCTGGGCCACGGCACCTCCGTGGCCCACGGCGCTCCCCGGCTCTATTTCGGCCCCCGGGGCAGCTGGGACTTTCTGGTGGAGGACCTGGAGACCCGCCGCCGTCTGCTGGCGGACCGGTTCCCCGGCGTGCCGCAGTTCCTGATGGGCCACTCCATGGGCTCCTTCCTGGCCCGCACCTATCTCATCCGCTTCCCCGGCCGGGTGGACGGGGCCATCCTGCTGGGCACCGGCCAGGTGCCGCCCGTGCCGCTGGCGGCCTGTCAGGCCCTGGTGGCTCTACAGATCCGCCGGAGCGGGGAGACGGCTCCCGCCCCCAACCTGGACCGGCTGGTATTCGGGCGCTATAACAACTGCTTCGCCCCCAGCCGGACGCCTCTGGACTGGCTCTCCCAAAACCCGGAGAACGTGGACGCCTACATAGCCGATCCTCTCTGCGGTGGTGTCCCCACCGCTGGGCTGTTCCGGGAGATGCTGAATGGTCTGGCCTATATTGCCCGGCCGGAGCACCTTTCGCAGATGGACGCCGGCACGCCGGTGCTGCTGGCCTCCGGCTCCCTGGACCCGGTGGGTGGCCAGGGAAAAGATGTGGAAGCAGTCTTTCGCAGCTTCCGCCGCTCCGGCGTCCGGGACGTGTCCATCAAGCTGTACCCCGGTCTGCGCCATGAGATTCTCAATGAGAACTGCCGGGAGGAGGTCTTCCGGGACCTGTGCCAGTGGATGACTGATCGGATACCAGAAAAGGATGCGGTCCGTTAAGCGTCTCTCCCCTACTCCGCCGGTTCTATCCCCTCTCCCTGTGCACTCGACCGGCAGCCTTTCTGGCCCTGACAGTTTACGGCCTGGCGTCGCCGGAGCGGTTTCTGGAAGATTTGGAGGGTGCCTGGAAGGTGCTGGCCCTGTGGTCTGCCGTCAGCGCCTTGTTTTTCCTGGCATACGCCGGCGGCTGGCCCGCCGGCTCCACCGTTGAAAAAGGCCGTGTCCCGAGACACGGCCTTTTTTCATCCCCCCAGGGCCTCCGGGTCCCCGGTCTGTTGGAGGATACGGACGGACAGCACCGTATCGGCGGTGAACAGCAGCAGCATCGTATAGGTCACCAGCGGCGGAATCCGGCCCAGCAGCGGCAGCAGCCAGGCCTGGAGGGGCGGCAGCACCAGGGCGATCAGCAGCCCCCACACGATGGAAAACGGCAGGCACACCCTTCCCCGCAGACTGCCCGGGAGCCCACCGTAGTCCCAGAACCGCACATGAAGCAGCTTGTCGTAGGCCAGATGGACGGCGTACTCCACCGCCGTGGCGGTCAGCCCGCCCCACCAGGCAAGATGCCAGAAGCTGTCTTTCATCTCCGGCGGCAGGGCCAGCACCGCCATGACCCCCAGGCCGTACACCGGGCACATGGGCATCAGGAAAAAGCACTTGCGGACCTGGTTGGGCGCATGAGTGGCGGCAGCGAAGGCCTTTTCCAGAAGATAGCCCAGAAAACTGTATGTCCAAAATTGCCAGAGCCAAAGGATCATCCCATTCCCTCCTCCCGAGTCAGTGTTTCCCGGGAGGACGCGGTCATACATCCGTTGCGCCGGAAGTTTTTTCGTGGTATAATGCCATATCATTCGATCGTTTCAGAGGAGGGACCATCATGGCGGACACCTGGGAGAGCCTGCGGCAGGACTGCATGCAGTGCCGGGGCTGCGGTCTGGCAGAGACGCGGACCCATGTGGTCTTCGGCGTGGGCGCCACCGACGCGGAGATCCTGCTGGTAGGCGAGGGCCCCGGCCAGCACGAGGATGAAGAGGGCGTCCCCTTCGTGGGTAAGGCCGGGCAGCTGCTGGACGACATGCTGGAGATTATCGGCCTGGACCGTACCAAGGTCTACATCGCCAACATCGTCAAGTGCCGTCCGCCCCAGAACCGGGACCCGCTGAATGTGGAGCAGGAGGCCTGCATCGGCTGGCTCCGGCGGCAGACCGCCCTTCTGCGGCCCAAGATCATCATCTGCCTGGGCCGCATTGCCGCCAAGGTCATCATCAAGGAGGACTTTCGGATCACCGCCGAGCATGGTCAGTGGTTCCAGCGGGGCGGCGTCCAGATGACCGCCATCTACCACCCCGCCGCCCTGCTGCGGGACGTGAGCAAGCGGCCAGAGACCTTCCAGGACCTGAAGTCCATTCAGGCCAAGGTCCGGGAGCTGTGCGGGCACACTGATATCTGAGTTGTTTCCGCTGCGTGCGTGTTGGTTCCCCCGCCCCCCGGAGGGGGGAGGGGGACAGGGGGCAGG
>CAMCDX010000112.1 GCA_945873695.1 uncultured Clostridia bacterium
TAGCCGGCGCCGGTGGTGATCTGGAAGGTCTCCATGATCAGCACGAAGAAGGGCATTACCATGGCCAGGAACAGGAACACGCCCAGGAACACCATCATGGGCTTCTTGGCCTTGCCCAGAGGCATCAGGGTGCTGCGGCCGCCCTTGCCGCCCACGGTGGCATAGGATTTGCGGACGCCGATGATGCGCTGGTTGCTCATCAGGATCAGAGCCGCCAGACCCACCAGAACGATGCTCATGGCGTAGCCGACGCCCCGGGGACCCTGGTCGATGAAGACGCGCATCTTGGTGGCCAGGGTGTAGTAGCCGATGCGGTTGCCCAGGTTGGCGGCCACACCGTATGTACCGATGGACTTGGAGATGGTCATGACCAGGGCGGACAGCACGGAGGGCATGATCAGAGGCAGGGTGATGTGGCGCAGGATCTGCGCCTTGTTGGCGCCCTGGATCTCACCCATCTCCTCCAGCTCGGAGTTGATGGAGCGGAGGGCGCCGGACACCTGGATGTAGGAGAACGCGTAATAGTGCATGGACATGCACAGGACGATGGCGATGGGACCGTAGGCCAGCCAGTCGGGGATCGGTATCCCAAGGCCCCACAGGAAGCCGTTGGCGCCGCTGGTGGGGGTGCGGAACACCGCCAGCCAGGCCAGTGCCTTGGTCCAGGAGGGGATCATGTAGGGGACCGTCACCAGCAGGCCCAGCACCTTTTTGCCGGGGATGTCGGTGCGGATCATCAGCCAGGCCAGCACGGAGCCCAGCGGCACGGAGATCAGCGTGGTGAAGATGCCGCAGACCAGGGAGTGCATCAGAGGCTCCCACAGAACGGCCTTGTTCATGTTGCTGGCCAGCATGTACCACCAGTAGTACAGGGTGAAGTCGCCCACCTTGCCGTCCACGCGCCGCAGCTCGGACTGGGCAAGGGTGAAGGTCTCCTTGACCATGGTCAGCAGGGGGATGACGATCAGGCAGAACAGCACGATCAGGCTGACCAGCACGATCATGTTGAACGGGTTCCGCACCACGTTCAGGATCAGGTTTTTCAGCCGTTTCTTTGTCAGTGGCTTTCGGGGAAGATCATTCTTTGACACGATAACACCTCTTTCTCAATACTGCCGGGAACTTGCCTGGGGCTCTTGTCGTCTTTTTCCCTCACATCCATTCTCCCTTTTCAGGGCGCGCAAACGGGCCTTGATCAGGGGTCCGTTTGTGCAAACGTTTGCGTTTCACTGTTTACATTATAAAGAATTTTCAGTGCCTTTGTCAATTGATATATTCGCCATTTCGCAAAGGTTTTTTTATTCGTTTTCACAATTCCTATGTATTTTGCACAATGATTTTCCGCCGCTTTTTTTCGTGTCCGCCATTTCCGTTTCAGGGCTGCTGAAGAATGGGAATACGTTTTCGTAAATCTCCTCCCCGTGACCAAAAGCGAAGCGGTCCCGCCCCCCGGACGGGACCGCTCCGCCAGTACAGGCCGCCGGCGGAAGGTCCGCAAGCAAGGAGCCGTCAATTCTTTGTAAAATCCGACCACTGGGCGGCGTACAGCTGGGCGTAGATGCCCCGCGCCGCCAGCAGCTCCCGGTGGGTCCCCTGCTCCGCCACCCGGCCCTGGTCCAGCACCAGGATGCGGTCCGCGTCCCGGACGGTGGCCAGCCGGTGGGCGATGACAAAGCAGGTCCGCCCCTGCCGCAGGTGCTCCATGGCCAGGCTGATCTCCCCCTCGGTCTCCGTGTCCACATTGCTGGTGGCCTCATCCAGGATGACGATGTCGGCGTCGGTCAGCAGGCACCGGGCGATGGCCAGCAGCTGCCGCTGCCCCTTGGAGATGCCGGCGCCCTCGTCGGTGAGGACGGTGTCGTAGCCCTCCGGCAAGGAGGTGATGAACCGGTGGATGCGGGCGGCCTTGGCGGCCTCCACGATCTGCTCCCGGGTGGCGCCGGGGGTTCCGTAGGCGATGTTCTCGGCGATGGTGCCGCCGAAGAGCCAGGTGTCCTGCAGCACCAGCGCCAGCCGGCGGCGCAGACCGTCCCGGGCGTAGTCCCCCACCGGGACGCCGTCGATGGTGATGGCGCCGCCCTGGGGCTCATAGAACCGCAGCAGCAGGCTGACCAGGGTGGTCTTGCCGGCGCCGGTGGGGCCCACCACCGCCGCCAGGCTGCCGGCGGGGATGTGGGCGGTGAAGTCCCGGAGGACGGTCTTTTCGGGGCCGTAGGAAAAGTCCACGTGCCGGAAGGAAATCTCTCCCGCCAGCGTCCGCGGGACCACCGCCCCCGCCCGGTCTCCCGGCTCCGGGTCCTCTTCCAGCAGGTCCAGCACCCGCTCCGCGGCCGCCGCCGAGGCCTGCAGGTCGCTGAGGAGGTTGGCCGCCTCCCGGATGGGGCCGGCGAACTTCCGGGAGTACAGCACGAAGGAGGACAGGCTGCCCAGGGACAGGCTGCCGCCCAGGTACATCAGGGCGCCGAAGACGCTGATGGCCGCCAGGGACAGGTTGTTGATGAAGTTCACTGACGGCCCCAGGGAGGCGCTGGCCCGGTCGGCCTTGTAGTAGGCCTCGGAGGCGGCCTCGTTGAACTGCCCGAACCGCTCCAGGTCCGGCTCCTCCACGCCGTAGGTCCGAATGGCCCGCTGGCACCCCACCCGCTCCTCGGCAAAGCCGTTGAGGGCGCCCAAGGCCTTGGACCGCAGGCGGAACAGGGGGTGGATGCGCTTCATCTGGAACCGGGTCAGGAACACCGACAGGGGCACCGTCACCAGGAACACGCAGGCCAGCCTGGCGGAGAGGAACAGCAGCATCCCGAAGGAGCCTGCCACCGTCAGAAGGCTGGTGGTGATCTGGAGGAGGTCCGTGGAGATGGTGGCGTTGACAGTGTCCACGTCATAGCAGATGCGGCTGATCAGGTCCCCCGCCGGGTGCTTGTCGAAATACTCCACCGGCAGCTCGCTCATTCGGTCGAAGGCCGCCTTCCGCAGGTCGTGGGACACACCCTGGCCCACCCGCAGCAGGGTCCTGGCGGTCCAGTAGCTCAGCAGGGCCGACAGGGCGTAGCAGCCCAGCATCCCGGCGCAGTTGCGGAACACGCCGGGGAAATCCGTCTCCCCCGGCCCCAGGCCCACCGCGTTCACCGCCCAGCCGGACAGCAGCGGCGCCGCCAGGGCCAGCAGGTTGCCGCAGGCCATCAGCGCCAGCGCCAGGACCAGCTTCCAGCCGTAGGGCTTCAAAAAGCCCAGCAGCCGCCGCAGAATATGCTTTTTCATTCCGCGGCACCTCCCATCTGCAGCTCCGCCATCCGGCGGTAGCGCCCGCAGGAGGCCAATAGCTCTTCATGGCCGCCCTGATGCGTGATGACGCCGTCCTCCAGGACCAGGATGCGGTCCGCCTCCCGGAGGGACGCGATGCGCTCGGAGATGATGACCAGGGTGGTGCCGGGGCAGTCCCGGCGGATGGCTTCGTGGAGGCGGGCGGCGGTGCGGTAATCCAGGGCGCTGTCCGCGCTGTCCAGCACCAGGATCTCCGGCTTCGCCGCCAAGGCCCGGGCGATCAGCAGCCGCTGCCGCTGGCCGCCGGAGAGATTGGCGCCCCGGATGTCCACATGGGTGTCCAGCCCCTCCGGCAGTTCCTGGATGAACTCCCAGGCCTGGGCGGTCTTCGCCGCGGCGATCACGTCCTCCCGGGGTAGGTCCCGGAGGAAGGAGATATTTTCGTAAACGCTCTCGGACAGCAGAGCCTCGTTCTGAAACACCACGCCGAAGCGGCCCCGGAGGTCGTCCTTTTCCAGGCTCTTCACGTCCCGGCCCCCTACCCAGACCACGCCGCCGTCACCGTCGTACAGCCGCAGCAGCAGGCTGACCAGGGTGGTCTTGCCGCTGCCGGTGGGGCCCAGGATGCCCAGAGTCTCCCCCTTCCCCAGGGTAAAGGAGGCGTCCTCCAGGTCCTTTTCCACCCCCAGGTAGGAGAAGTCCACATGCTCCATGCCCAGCTGGGCCTCCGAGGTCCGGTCCGAGGGCTCCGTCCGCTGCTCCCGGGGCGCCAGCAGCACCTCCTCGATGCGGCGGGCGGAGGCCGCGCCCTTGCTGATCTTCACGAAGATCTTGGCGATGCCCAGGGTGGCGTTCTGGATCAGGGCGAAGTAAGACAGGAAGGCCACGATCTGGCCGGCCTCCATCCGCCCCTCGTTCACCTGGAAGGCGCCCACGATGACCACCAGCACCAGGCCGCTGTTCAGCAGCAGGTCCGTCATGGGGTTGGCCGCCGCCATCACCGTGCCGGCGGTTTCCTCAGTCCGGCGGGCCTGGCTGTTGGCCTCCCCGAACCGGCGGCGCTCCCCCTCCTGGCAGGCCAGGGCCTTGATGACCCGGACGCCGGAGGCGTTCTCCCGGATGATGCGGACCACGGAGTCCACCGCCGCCTGGGCCTTGCTGTAATAAGGAATGCCCCGCCGGGTCACCAGCCAGATGGTGAAAAAGGTCAGCAGGCACACCACCAGCTGCACCGCCGCCAGCATGGGCACCTGAAGGAAGGTCAGCACCAGTCCCCCCAGCACCAGCATGGGGGCCCGGATGCCGCCCCGCTGGACCTTGTCGAACATCTGGTGGACGTTATAGGTATCGTTGGTCAGCCGGGAGACCAGGGAGGAGATGGAGTACCGGTCCATCTGGGCGCAGGACAGCCGCTCCACCCGGCTGTACAGGTCCCGGCGGATGGTCTTGGTGACCTCCTTGGAGACCCAGGCGGCCATGCGGTTGGCGGTGATGTTGCAGAAGGCGGCGCCGAAGGCCAGGCACACCATCAGCCCGCCGGCCCGCCAGATATGCGCCAGCTCTCCCGCCGGCACGTACACGTCGATGATGCGGGCCAGCAGCAGCGGCAGGATCAGCTCCAGCACCGCGGCGGTGAATTTGATGGTCACGCCGCAGGCCACCCGCCCGGCGTAGGGCCGCAGATATCGGGCCACGGTATGCATCCCGGCCCCCTCCTTTCCAAAACATACCTTTATGTAAAACTATAAGCACGTCAATGGGGCAAGTCAATGCGCATTTCGTTGCAATTATCAACTATTTTTTTGAGCGTTGTATAAAAAAACCTCCATACAACGTGTCTCTGTATTGTGGGCAAAAGTTTTTTATTTTGTCTGCCAAATCCACATTTTTGGTGATTAGGTAGAATTATTCCGTGTTTTTCTCCCTTTTCCAGTGATTTCGCAGGCGGATTCGGAATTGACTTTGCCGCTTTGAGCCGCTAAAATAAGCCTCAACAAAAGCCGACAGGCGAACACGGAAAAGGAGTGAGGGATATGATGCGCGATGCTTTTACGACGATGACGATGATGTCCCGTGCCGCGTCTGCCCGTCAGGCAGCGACCGCTTTCTCCTGCGCCCGCGCCGCTTCTCATACTGCCCGCACCCTGTCCTTGGACGCCATTTTGATGGCGTCCATTATTATTTGCGCCCTGCTGGTACTGGTATCCATTCTGGGCCTGCGCATTTCCCTGCTGGCCGTCCTGTTGGTACTGGTCATTACAAGCTGTTCCCGGGTGCAACGTCGCGCGTACCTGTTTTGATACAGGAAAGCGGCTGCGCCCGAGGGCGCGGCCGCTCAGCTTGTCAAAAAACCTCTGCTTAAAGCAACTGGGTTGCATTTTGCAGGGGGA
>CAMCDX010000113.1 GCA_945873695.1 uncultured Clostridia bacterium
GACCTCAGCGACAGCTTTGTTAGAATACCAAACTAACTCCCTTTTGTCAACACCTTTTTCGATCTTTTTGGCGTTTTTTTAATATCGACAATCAGCACCGCTTATTTCGGTAATACCTCTGTGCAAAATGGAAAAGCCCCTGGGCAAACCCCGCTTTCGGTGCTATAATGTGCCTTAACGACTGATTTATTCGTACAGGAGTGATTTTTCTGCTGATCCATCATATGAGTGCCTCCTTCGGCAAGCTGCGGGGCGACACATTAGAATTAAAGGAGGGCCTGAACATCCTCCAGGCCCCTAATGAAACCGGCAAGTCCACTTGGTGCGCCTTTCTGCTGTCCATGCTGTACGGCATCAACAGCCGGGAACGGGACCGGACCGGCTTCATTGCCGACAAGAACCGCTACGCCCCCTGGAGCGGCGCCGCCATGAGCGGACGGCTGGACTGTCTGGCAGACGGCCGGGAGCTGACTATTACCCGGGCCACCCGCCGGCAAACCAGCCCCATGGGCGATTTCAAGGCCGCCTACGCCGGCACTGGGGATGAGGTGCCGGGGCTTACCGGCCTCAACTGCGGCGAGACGCTGCTGGGCGTCAGCCGGGAGGTCTATGAGCGCAGCGCCTTTATCCGTCAGAGCGGCCTCGCCATCAGCCAGGACGCCGGCCTGGAGCGGCGCATCGCCTCCCTCGTCACCTCCGGCGAGGAGGGGACCTCCTACTCCGAAGCCGCCGAGCTTTTAAAAAAACAGCTGAACCGCCGCCGCCACAACAGGACCGGCCAACTGCCGACGCTGGAGGGCGAGCTGGCCGAGGCCCGGCGTCAACTGGGAGAACTGGATTCCCTTCAGCGCCAGCTGACAGCAACCCAGGCCCAGGCAAAGGCCCTGGCCGCTGAGGCAGATGCCCTGGCCGAAGAGCTGGCCCTTCACGACCGCTGGGAGGCCCGGGAAAAGCGCCGGGGACTGGCGGACGCCCAGACAGCCGCCGCTCAGACCCGGCAGGCCGCCGACCGCCTGCGGCAGCGCCTGGAGGAGGACCGGGTGCCGGAAAACGATACCATCGGCCGTCTACGGGGCGCTATCGTCAATCTGGAAACCGTCCGGAAGTCCGTGGACAAGGCCCGTGCGGAACGGGACGAGGCTATGAAGGCCCTATTGCGGGCCGAAGCGGCTGTCAACAACAGTCCCTTCGCCGGACAGACGGCGGAGAGTGCCCAAAAGGCCGCCGCTTCCCTGCCGGTCATTCGGCCCGCCGCCTGGTGGCTGCCCATTCTGCTGTGCGCCGCAGGCGCGGGAGCCGCGTTCCTGATCGTCAGGGACGCTGATCCGCTGTGGGTCCCGGCCCTGGCCGGCGCCGCCGGCCTATTGTGCGGTCTGCTGGTGGTCTTGCAGCGGCTGTCCTCGGATAAGAAAAAGCGGGCGGCCCGCTTAGCCGCCTACCATGCCGGCTCCGGGGAGGAGCTGGCCGCCTCCGCGGATACCTATATAAAATTACTGGCGGCCCGGGATGAAGTCCAGGCTGACGTCAACGCTAAATCCGCCACCGCCGACGCCCTCTACAACTCCCTCTCCTCCAACGAGCAGGGCATCCTGCTGGAGGTCCGCCGGTTCGCCCCCGCCGCCTTTGACATCCCCACCGCCGACCAGCTGCTGCGGAGCTGCGCCGTCCGCCGCCAGGAACTGGCAAAGGCGGAGACCGCTGCCCGGGAGGCCAGCCTGCGGGCCCAGCTGCTGGCCCAGCAGGTCCCCGACGACGGGGAGGCCCCCGGTGAGGCCCTGGCACCGCCGGCCAGGAGCCGGGAAGCGGTCTCTGCCCAGCTGGCCCAGGTCCAGTCAGACCTGGCCGCCGCCCGCTCCGCCGCCGACCGGCTCTCCGGCCAGCTACACGCACTGGGAGACCCGGTGGTCCTCCAGTCCTCTATCCAGGCCATGGAGGAGCAAAAAGAGGAGCTGGAGAACGAATACGAAGCTATCCGCCTGGCCATGGACACTTTGGACAGCGCCAATACCGCCCTGCAAAACCGCTTTTCCCCGGAGCTGGGCCGGCAGGCAGCCCGGATCTTTCAGGAGCTGACGGTTGGGCGGTACGGCGGTGTGGTGCTGGACCGCGCCTTCCGCCTGTCGGCGGAGCCCGCCGGGGACAGCGTCTACCGGGACGCCGCCCTGCTGTCCGCCGGCGCCGCCGACCAGCTGTATCTGGCCACCCGGCTGGCCATCTGCCAGCTGGTGCTGCCGGAGGAAAAAGCCGTGCCCATCGTATTGGACGACGCCCTGGCCACCTTCGATGACGACCGCTGCGCCGCCGCCCTCCGCTGGCTGAAGGAGGAAGGGCGCCGTCGGCAGATCCTGCTGTTCACCTGTCACAGCCGGGAGGCCGCGTTTTTTGCCGGAGATGACGAAGTTTCCGTCCAGCGGTTGACGGCGGCCCTGTAATGGGTATAAGATACCTTTCAGCCTATACAATAATAAATAACGCGAAAGCGAAAAGGAGATATCAGAACTATGAGCGAATGCACCCATGACTGCTCCACCTGCGGCGAGAGCTGCGGGGAGCGGCAGGAGCCTCAGTCCCTGCTGAAGGAGCACAATCCCAACGCCCGGGTGGGCAAGGTCTACGGCGTGGTGTCCGGCAAGGGCGGCGTGGGCAAGTCCATGGTCACCAGCCAGCTGGCCGTCACCATGCGCCGCCGGGGCTACTCCGTGGGCGTGCTGGACGCCGACGTCACCGGTCCTTCCATCCCCAAGGCCTTTGGCCTCCACGGCCAGGCCCTGGGCAGCGAGGAGGGCCTCTATCCCATGGAGACCTCCACCGGCATCCAGGTCATGTCCACCAACCTGCTGCTGCCCAATGAGACCGATCCGGTGATCTGGCGGGGCCCCGTCATCTCCGGCGTGGTCCAGCAGTTCTGGACCGACGTGCTGTGGAACTGTGACTATCTGTTCGTGGATATGCCTCCCGGGACGGGTGACGTGTCCCTGAGCGTCTTCCAGTCCATTCCTCTGGACGGCATCGTCATCGTGGCCTCCCCCCAGGAGCTGGTCTCCATGGTGGTGGAAAAGGCCGTGAAGATGGCGGAGATGATGGAGGTGCCCATCGTGGGCCTGGTGGAAAACATGAGCTATGTGGCCTGCCCGGACTGCGGCAAGAAGATCCACCTCTTCGGCGAGGGCAAAACCGCCGAGGCCGCCAAGCGTCACAACGTGCCGCTGCTGGCGGAAATGCCCATCGACCCTGCCCTGGCCGCTCTCACCGACGCCGGCCGCATCGAGGACTTCCAGGGCGCCTGGCTGGAAGCTGCCGCCGACAAGCTGGAAATCAAGTAAACTTCTTTGTCCCGGAGCGTTTTGCGCTCCGGGACGTATTTTTCCCTCCGCTTTTGCATATCGACCAAGGGAACGCCGTCGAAAAAGTTGTTTTTGTGTGGAAAAACAGTTGCAAAACCGTGCATGATTCGAGATAATAGATGTCAAGCTACATTTTCCGTAAAAACGGGAAAGAATACAGAAAAGAATACGAGGGGGATTTTCCAATGCAGGAGTTGAAAGACCGCATCGTTAAGGAGGGCAAGGTCCTTCCCGGCAACATCATCAAGGTGGACGGCTTCCTGAACCACCGCATCGACACGGAGCTGATGGACCACATCGCCGAGGAGTTCGGCAAGCACTTCAACATGGATGAGGTCACCATGATCCTCACCGCCGAGGCCAGCGGCATCGCCCTGTCCGCCATCGTGGCCCAGCACTTCCACAAGCCCATGATCTTCGCCAAGAAGGCCAAGAGCGACAACATCGAGGGCGGCCTGTACCAGAGCGACATTTTCTCCTACACCTATAAGAAAAAGGTCACCCTTCTGGTCAGCAAGGAGTGGCTGTCCGCCGATGACAAGGTCCTCATCATTGACGACTTCATGGCCAACGGCGAGGCCATGCGGGGCCTGTGCGACATCGTCACCGCCGCCGGCGCCACGCTGGTGGGCATCGGCTGCGCCGTGGAAAAGGGCTTCCAGGGCGGCGGCGACCGCCTGCGCTCCGCCGGCGTGAACCTGAAGTCCCTGGCCATCATCGAGTCCGCTGAGCCGGGCAACATCGTCTTCCGGGACGAGGACTGAGCTTTTCCGAACCCGCCGCCTTCCTTTTTCATCTACGCCCGCGGGGACGGTCATCAGCCTCCCGCCAACGGCCCCAACTTGAAGGGAAGGCGCGGTAAGCCACACTTTCAAAAGGAGGGACCCCATTTGTCCCATCAGACTGTCATCGTACTGGACTTCGGCGGTCAGTACAACCAGCTCATCGCCCGCCGTGTCCGTGAATGCAATGTGTATTGTGAGGTCAAGCCCTATACCACGCCTCTGGCGGAGCTGAAGGCCATGGACCCCATCGGCATCATCTTCACCGGCGGCCCCAACTCCGTCTATCTGGACTCCTCCCCCCATGTGGACCCCGCCATTTTTACCTGGGGCGTGCCCATCCTGGGCATCTGCTACGGCTGCCAGCTGATGGCCCACACCCTGGGCGGCCAGGTCACAGAGGCCCAGGACGACTCCGCCCGGGAGTACGGCAAGACCGTCACCTACTACGACACCTCCTGCAAGCTGTTCAAGGGCCTGCCCAGTGAGGGCATCTCCTGGATGAGCCACGGTGACTATATGGCCAAGGTGCCCGAGGGCTTTGCCCTGACGGCCCATTCCGACGCGTGCCCCAACGTTGCCATTGCCGACGAGGCCCGGGGCTTCTACGGCGTCCAGTACCACCCCGAGGTCAACCACACGGAAAACGGCATCCGAATGATCCGCAACTTCCTCTACGAGGTCTGCGGCGCCGTGGGCGATTGGACCATGGAGGACTATAAAAAGTCCGCCATCGCCGCCGTCCGGGAGAAGGTGGGAGACGGCCGTGTGCTGCTGGCCCTCAGCGGCGGCGTGGACTCCTCCGTGGTTGCCGCCCTGCTGGCGGAGGCCGTGGGCAATCAGCTCACCTGCGTGTTCGTGGATCACGGCCTCATGCGTCTGAACGAGGGCGACGAAGTGGAGGCCGCTTTTGCCAAATGGGACATCAACTTTGTCCGTGTGGACGCCGAGACCCGCTTCCTCCTGAAGCTGGCCGGCGTCAGCGAGCCGGAGCACAAGCGCAAGATCATCGGTGAGGAGTTCATCCGGGTCTTTGAGGAGGAAGCCAAGAAGGTCGGCACCGTGGACTTCCTGGCCCAGGGCACCATCTACCCCGACGTCATTGAATCCGGCGCCGGAGACGCCGCCGTTATCAAGAGCCACCACAACGTGGGCGGCCTGCCCGACTATGCGGATTTCAAAGAGATCATCGAGCCCCTGCGCCTGCTGTTCAAGGACGAGGTCCGCCAGCTGGGCCGGGAGCTGGGCCTGCCCGAGTATCTGGTCAGCCGTCAGCCCTTCCCCGGACCCGGTCTTGCCATCCGCATCA
>CAMCDX010000114.1 GCA_945873695.1 uncultured Clostridia bacterium
ACAGTATAGCAGATCCCTGGACATTCTTAAATGATTTTATCAGATTTTAGTATTACCCTCCAGGTCCAGGGATCGGATGGCCCGCTGGAAGAAGGCCTCCACCGCTTCCTGGTCCCGCAGCTCCGAATCCCGCAGGGCCATCAGCAGCCTGTGTTCGTCCCCCTCCACCACCTGCCGGGTCTCAAAGGGAATGTCCAGCAGGTTCTTTCCCAGGGTGCCGGACAGGGTCTTGCGGAGGATGCCCAGCAGTTTTTCACTTTCCTCCGGCCCCATCAGGGCCATGGACTGGTCGAACTGGGAGATGATCTCCTTCTTTTCGTTGACATAACACCCGCGCACATGGGTGATGTTGCTTTTGTCCGCCCGGAAATGGCGGCGGAGCTCGCCGATCTCTTTTTCGTTCATATGTACCTCGCTCTGGAAATCAAATAAGTCCGGCGCGGCGCGCCGGGGACCATCATACCACAAACCGGCGCCGGATACCAGAGGGAAAAGAGAAGATCCCAATTAACTTAAAATGTTGGTGGTCTCAACTCTGGCAATCTCACCAAATCCTTGATATGGACAGAAAAGTATAGTAATATGTAAATAAATCAACAAATTGGAATTCATAATGTACGAGTAAGGCCGGATAGACCTTACTCGTACATTATGAATTCCGGTTTGTCGGGCAACAGAAAGGGATTAGCTTGTAAGCCAGCTAATCCCTTTCTGTTATTTTGACGAACGGTTTCCCGGAGAGCGTAAACCAACACATTAAGTTAAAAGGGACAAGAGAAGCTCTCCGGGTGCGAGATGTGACGCCCCCTGTCCATAAAAAAGAGGTTCGCGGCCCAACTGTCGGCGGACGGCTTGCGGAATCCGAAAATCTGGGGTATACTAACTTATCTATGTCAATTTTGCTCCATTCAGGAGGGACCACCCATGAAACTCATGGTCATCGACGGCAATTCCATTATTAACCGGGCCTTTTACGGCATCCGGCCACTGACCACCCGGGACGGGCTGTATACCCACGCCGTCTTTGGGTTCCTCACTACGCTGCTGCGGCTGAAGGCGGAGGAAGCCCCGGATGCCCTGTGCGTCACCTTCGACGTCCACGCCCCCACCTTCCGCCACACCGCCGACGAGGCCTACAAGGCCACCCGGAAGGGGATGCCCGAGGAGCTGCGGATGCAGATGCCGGTGCTGAAGGAGGTGCTGGACGCCCTGAACATCCCCCGGTACGAGCTGGCCGGCTGGGAGGCCGACGACCTGATCGGCACCATCTCCCGCAAGTGCGAGGCCGCCGGCTGGGATTGCGTGGCGGTGACGGGAGACAAGGACTCCCTCCAGCTCATCACGGAGCATACCAAGGTGAAGCTGGTCTCCACCCGCATGGGACAGACCACCACCAAGGACATGACCCCGGAGGCCTTCCGAGAGCAGTACGGCTTCGATCCCATCCACATGATCGACCTGAAGGCCCTGATGGGAGATACCTCTGACAATATCCCCGGCGTTCCCGGCATCGGCGAAAAGACCGCCATGGACCTGATCCAGAAATACCAGAGCATTGACGCCCTGTATGAAAAAATCCCGGACATCGAGGCCAAGCCTGCCGCCCTGAAAAAGCTGGCGGCGGGGGAGAAGTCCGCCCGCCACTCCTTTTGGCTGGCCACCATCGTCACCGACGCGCCTCTGGCGTTCCAGCCGGAGGACAACCTGGTGCGGGAGCCCGGCCAGGCGGCGTACCCGCTGTTCCTGCGGCTGGAGTTCACCAAGCTCATTGAAAAATTCGGCCTGAAGCAGGAGAACACGATGGCGGAGGCGAAAAAGGCTGACTTCACCGCGGCTGTGGAGCAGGTGACGGACCAGGCTAAGGCCGACGAACTGCTGGATATCTGGCGCAAGGCGGACCACGTCTCCCTGCTGGCACTGCCGGACCTGACGGGGATCGTGGGGGTGTGCCAGACCGGTGAGGACGCCAATCTGACGGCGGAGCTGTTCTTTGAGAAATTCTCCGGGGACTGGAACGGCTTGCTGAAGGCCCTGTTCTCCGAGAATATTAAAAAGGTATCCCATAACGTAAAGGACCTGATGCGGACGCTGCTGGAAAACGGCCTGCCCGCCGACGGCTTCATCTTTGACACCGCCCTGGCGGCCTATCTGCTGGACGCCACGGCAGGGAGCTATGACCTTCAGCGGCTGTTCGTGGCCTATTTCAACGAGGAACTGCCCAAGCCCCTGTATCTGGAGAAGGACGCCTTCTCTCTGCTGGGAGACGCCGTCCAGGCGGAGGCGGCCTTTGACAGCTACGCCGCCGCGGTGGACGCCCTGTACGGCGTCCTGCCCGCCAGACTGCAAGAGCGGGACATGTGGGACCTGTATGAAACCGCCGAGTTGCCCCTGTGCCGGGTGCTGGCGGAGATGGAGCTGGCGGGCTGCCGGGTGGACGCCCGGGCCCTGGCGGACTTCGGAGAGGACCTGTCCCGCCGGGCGGCGGAGCTGGAACAGCGCATTTACAACATGGCGGGGGAGACCTTCAACATCAACTCCCCCAAGCAGCTGGGCGAAATTTTGTTCGGCAAGCTGGGCCTGCCCCACGGGAAAAAGACGAAAACCGGCTGGTCCACCAACGCCGATGTGCTGGAAAAGCTGCGGTACGAGGCCCCCATCGTGGGTGCCGTGCTGGAATACCGCCAGTTTACGAAATTAAGATCCACTTACGCCGACGGTCTGCTGAAGGCTATCGACCCCGACGGCCGGGTGCGGACTTCCTTCCAGATGACCGTCACCGCCACCGGGCGGCTCAGCTCCACGGAGCCGAATTTGCAAAATATCCCCACCCGCACGGATCTGGGCAGCGAGATCCGGCGGATGTTCGTGCCCGCTGACGGCTGCGTGCTGGTGGACGCGGACTACTCCCAGATCGAGCTGCGGCTCCTGGCCCACATCTCCGGGGACGAGGCCATGCGGGCGGCGTTCACCGGCGGTCAGGACATCCACACCGCCACGGCGGCCCAGGTGTTCCATGTGGCTCCGGCGGACGTGACGCCGGAGATGCGCCGCAGCGCCAAGGCGGTGAACTTCGGCATCGTCTACGGCATCTCCGCCTTTTCTCTCTCTCAGGACATCGGTGTGTCCGTGGCGGAGGCCAAGGCCTATATGGAGGCCTACTTCGCCACCTTCCCCGGCGTGCGCAAGTATATGGACGATGTCGTGGAAAAAGCCCGTGAGACCGGCTACGTGGAGACCATTTTCCACCGCCGCCGGGACCTGCCGGAGCTGAAATCCTCCAATTTCAACCTCCGCTCCTTCGGCGAGCGGGTGGCATTGAACATGCCCATCCAGGGCACGGCGGCGGACGTGATGAAGCTGGCCATGGTGGCCGCTGACCGCCGGCTGAAGGCGGAGCTGCCGGAGGCCCGGCTGGTGCTCCAGGTCCACGATGAGCTGATCGTGGAGTGCCCGGAGGCCCAGGCAGAGACCGCCGCGAAGCTGCTGGAGGAGGAGATGGAGCATGTGGTCCGGCTGTCTGTTCCCCTGACAGCGGAAGCCCACTGGGGCAAAAACTGGCTGGAGGCCAAGGGATGACGAGAGTGACACAGCCACGGACGCGTCAGCACCATGGAGGACGCCCGGTACTGGTGCGCCGCCCGGCTGGCGGCGGAGAACGGAAAGAAAGGATGACAAGATCATGAGAGAGCGGATGCATGTGCGCATCGTGCCCATGGACGCGGACCATCTGGACGAGGTGGCGGAGCTGGAGCGGATCTGCTTCTCCACCCCCTGGTCCCGGAATATGTTGGCGGAGGAGCTGGACAACGCCCTGTCCGCCTTCCTGGTGGCCCTGGATGATGACGGCCGGGTGGTGGGCTACGCCGGCCTTCAGGTGGTGCTGGATGAGGGCTACATCACCAACGTGGCCGTCCGGCCGGAGTGCCGCCGGAACGGGATTGCGGCCAAGCTGCTCCAGGTGTTCCTGGACTTTGCCCAGGCCAACCGCCTGTCCTTCCTGACCCTGGAGGTCCGGGCGTCCAACTACGGCGCCATCGCCCTCTACGGCGAGCGGGGCTTCCGCAGTGTGGGACGGCGGAAGAATTACTACGAGCATCCCAAGGAGGATGCCATCATCATGACGAAGGAGTTTATTCATGGAACTGCGGATGCCAACGCCGGAGCAGTTGGAAACGATCTACGGAACTGATCTGCGAATGTCGTTCCCGCCGTCGGAGCTGAAGCCCCTCCGGGCTATCCGGGAGATGTGGCGGGATGGCTGCTACCGCCCCTGGTGTCTCTTTGACGGCGGCGACATCGCAGGGACCTGCTTTTTGTGGCTGGGCCGTCCCGGCTGGGCGCTGCTGGATTACCTGTGCGTCTCGCCCGGCCGCCGCAACGGCGGCACCGGCGCTTTGCTGCTGGAAAAGCTGCTGGAAACAGAGCGGGGCACCGTCATCCTGGCGGAGAGCGAAGCGCCCGTCCACGCTCCTGACCCGGTCATGGCGGAGCGGCGCTTGGGCTTCTACGCCCGGAACGGGGCCCGGACCGCCGGCTATGACAGTGAGGTGTTCGGCACCCATTACAAGACCCTGTGCTGGGCGGAAACGCCCGTTGACGATGACGAGTTGATGGAAGAACACCGGTTCATCTACCGCAACCGGTTCTCCCCGGCCAAGTACGCCAAATACGTCCGCATCCCCCGGGACCCGGCGGCACCGCCCGCTTGCCAGGTGCCCTGGGACGAATAAGAGAAAGAAGTGGATACCATGAAGATACTGGCTTTTGAATCCTCCTGCGACGAGACCGCCGTGGCAGTGGTAGAGGACGGACGAAAGGTTCTGTCCGACGCCATCGCCTCTCAGGCGGATATGCACGCCCTCTACGGCGGCGTGGTGCCGGAGATCGCCTCCCGGAAGCACGTGGAGGCCATCGCGGCCCTGATGGAAAAGGCCCTGGCCGACGCGAACTGCACCCGGGCGGATATTGACGCCGTGGCGGTGACCTACGCCCCCGGCCTTATCGGCGCGGTGCTGGTGGGCCTCAGCTTCGCCAAGTCCGTGGCTTACGCCCTGGGAGTGCCTCTGATCCCGGTCCACCACATCCGGGGACACATCGCCGCCAACTATCTGGCCTTTCCGGAGCTGGAGCCTCCCTTTCTGGCCCTGGCCATCTCCGGCGGCAACACGCTGATCGTGGATGTCCGGGACTACACGGACATGGTCATCCTGGGCGCTACCCGGGACGACGCGGCGGGTGAGTGCTTCGACAAGGCGGCCCGGGTGCTGGGCCTGCC
>CAMCDX010000115.1 GCA_945873695.1 uncultured Clostridia bacterium
CAATCCCTTATTCAATTTTTCTCCGGTGGCCGTTGTAACGTAACCTTAGGAGGCGACCGCTCTATCCAACTGAGCTACGGGGGCTTATACAGAAAATATTCAATTTTGCAGGGCTCCAGGATTCGAACGATTCGATTTTTAGGAGGCGGATGCTCTATCCTGCTGAGCTACGGAGACAGGGCTTCTATTGTACCGCCGAGACGCTGCGCGGCGGCGTTTTCTGAGCTCCGATGGCGTTGGCGGCCACGGACCTACACAAGAATATAGCATAACCGAATCCTAAAAACAAGGATGTCAGAAATTTGTTTTGCCGCCGTTCCGCGGCACGGGAAGGAGCACACCGGCGGATGAGGGAGAGGACCGCGCGTTCGGAAGATCGGCTTCCCGCGGTCCTCTCACGGATTGAAGGGTTATTTTACGTCATTTACTGCGTACACAACGGAGAATCCGTTGCCAAAGCGTTCGTTCAGCATCCGGCCTTCTTCCAGATACTGATGGCCCTTATTGACCGCTCCGCTTTCCGTTTCCCCTTCCCGGAGGATGGAAGCCAGCAGGTCCGCGGCTTCTCCCAAACGTCCCGCGTGGGTGATGAAATCATTGTGGGAACAATACAAGTTCACATCGGACGGAATTTCCCGGCGGAGACGCTCCATGGTCTCCTGATAGACGCGGATATCAGAGCGGCCAAACTGATCACAGGCAAAGTGGGCATACAGGGCGCCCAGATAGAACGTGTCGCCGGTAAACAGGATCTTTCCTGCCTGGTCATACAGCATGATGGAGTCATGACTGTGTCCGGGCGTATGGAGCACCTTCAGCGTCCGGCCGCCCAGCTCAAACGTCTGACCGTCTTGTAATGTCCTGTAACGGAACGGCGCGATGCGGAATGTATCCGGGTCGAAGCCGGCGGGATAGCCGTGCTTGAACATATCCTCGTCCATCTGCGCGCCGGTATCCTCACGGCACAGGCCCTGCTCCGCCACACGCTGGACATAAGCATCCGTAAAATTATATACCGGCTCAAAGGTGTGATTGTTGCCGATATGGTCAAAATGGAAATGGCTGTTGATGGCGATGATCTCGCCGTCATACAATTCCCGGATCAGCGGCTCAACGGGGAAAAATCCCATGCCGGTATCCAGAAGGACCGCTCTCTCTGTTCCCGGGATCAGATAAAAATTCACTTCCTGAAAATGCTGGGGCTCCGCGATTCCGTATACATTTCCCGGCAGCCGGTAAACCTCGTACCAGCTGTAATCGTTTTTTACATGTACCCGTTCATATTTGCCGTAATACGCCCGTCTGGGGACATCTCTCCATTCCATAAGCGACCCTCTTGTCTTTTTAACTTTTGACAGCAGACCTATTGTACCCGTTTCCGGGCCGTCTGTCAATTCAGGAAAGAGCTGCCGCGATCGCGGCAGCTCTTTTGGCGATTTTCAAGTTAGTGGATGACCCGGACCCGGATGACATTGGGCAGGCTCCGTACGTCTTCGATGACGGCCCGGTCCACCTCGGTGCCAAGGTCCACCATGGTATAGGCGTAGTCACCCTTGGACTTGTTGCTCAGGTTTTCCACGTTCACACCGTCCTTGGAGAGGAGGGTGGTGATGCTGGCCAGCATGGCGGGTACATTCTTGTGGATGATGCACATCCGCATGATGCCGCTGCGTTCCATGGAGACGGCGGGCAGGTTCACGGAGTTGCGGATGTTGCCGTTTTCCAGATAGTCCTTCAGCTCGTCCACCGCCATGACGGCGCAGTTCTGTTCGCTCTCCGGCGTGGAGGCACCCAGATGGGGCATGGCCACCACATGAGGGACCTGGACCAGCTTGTTATTGGGGAAATCGGTGATATAGGCGGCCACCCAGCCGGTGTCCAGCGCCGCCAGCATGGCGTTGTCGTCCACGATCTCGCCCCGGGCCAGGTTGATGAAGCGGACGCCCCGCTTCATGGCGGCAATGGCCTTGGCGTCGATCATGCCGCGGGTCTTGTCGGTGAAGTGGATGTGGATGGTGATGTAGTCGGCCCGCTTGTAAAGCTCATTGATGTCTTTCACTACATGGATGTGGCGGTCCAGCCGCAGGGCGGAATCCACGGACAGGTAGGGGTCGTAGCCGTAGACATCCATGCCCAGGCTCAGGGCCACGTTGGCAACCAAGGAGCCGATGGCCCCCAGGCCGATGACGCCCAGCGTCTTTTTATAGAGCTCCGGCCCCACGAAGGCGGACTTGCCCTTTTCCACCACCGTGGTCACGTCCACGCCGGAGGCCACCTGGTCCCGGACCCAGCGGATGCCGCCGTCCACGTCCCGGGAGCCCATCAGCATGGCGCACAGTACCAGCTCCTTCACCGCGTTGGCGTTGGCGCCGGGGGTGTTGAACACGGCGATGCCGGCTTCGGAGCAGCGGTCCAGGGGGATGTTGTTCACGCCCACGCCTGCCCGGGAGATGGCCAGCAGGCTGGAGGGAAATTCATAGTCCAGCAGCTTGGCGGACCGGACCACGATGCCGTCCTCATTGGTCTCACTGTCGGAGACGGCGTAGTGCTCACGGTCAAAGCGGTTCAGGCCCATGGGGGAAATTTTGTTGAGTGTCTTGATGTGATACATGGCGGAAAGCCTCCTGGGTGGTCCCGGCGGACCACAGTACTTGCGGAGGAACGTGCGGCGCTGGCGCCGCTTCCACCGCAGCGGTATCATGATAGCACTTCCGCTTGACGGGAATCAACGGCGGAAGGGACAAAACCGCCCGCCGAAACAGCAGTTTCTTTGTGGAAAAAGGTATGACCTTGCCGGCTGGCGCTTTTGCCGGAGAAAAAGAGCGGAATTTTTGAAAAAATGTGGAATTATACATTGAAATACGGAGAAAATCGGACTATAATACCAAACTGTATGTGAATTTCAGTGAGAAGCTGAGCTGATAAAGAAAGGGACGTTCAAGTATGCAGAACGAACATCTGAGAAACGTAGCCATCATTGCCCACGTCGACCACGGCAAGACCACCCTGGTGGATGAGATGCTGAAGCAGGGCGGCGCCTACCGGGAGAACCAGGAGACCGTGGACCGTGTCATGGACTCCGGCGATTTGGAGCGGGAGCGGGGCATCACCATCCTGGCCAAGAATACCGCCATCCGCTACGGCGACACCAAGATCAACATCGTGGACACCCCGGGCCACGCCGACTTCGGCGGCGAGGTGGAGCGCATCCTGAAGATGGTCAACGGCGTTATCCTGCTGGTGGACGCCGCCGAGGGCCCCATGCCCCAGACCCGCTTCGTGCTCTCCAAGGCCCTGGAGCTGGGCCACCGGGTCATCGTGGTAGTGAACAAGATCGACCGCCCCGACCAGCGTATCCATGAGGTCGTCGACGAAGTACTGGAGCTGCTGATGGATCTGGACGCCACCCCCGAGCAGCTGGATTCCCCCATGCTGTTCTGCTCCGGCCGGCAGGGCACCGCCTCCTACTCCCCCGATGTGGTGGGCAAGGACCTGAAGCCCCTGTTCGAGACCATTCTGGAGTATATCCCCGCCCCCGAGGCCGATGTGGACCAGCCCTTCCAGATGCTGGTCAGCTCCATCGACTATAACGAGTTCGTGGGCCGTATCGCCATCGGCCGCATCGAGCGGGGCACCCTGAAGCAGAACCAGGAGATCGCGGTGTGCAACTACCATGACCCCGAGGCCGTCCTCCGGAAGGCTAAGGCCACCGCCATCTATGAATTCGAGGGCCTGGCACGGAACGCCGTCACCGAGTCCACCGCCGGCAACATCATTGCCATGAGCGGCATCCCCGATATCACCATCGGCGACACCATCTGCGCCCCCGATGCCGTGGAGGCTCTGCCCTTTGTGAAGATCAGCGCCCCCACCCTGGAGATGACCTTTTCTGTCAATGATTCTCCCTTCGCCGGCCGGGAGGGCAAGTACGTCACCTCCCGCCAGATCCGGGAGCGGCTGTACCGGGAGACCCTGAAGGACGTGTCCCTGCGGGTCACCGACACCGACAAGGAGACCGCCTTCAACGTGGCGGGCCGCGGCGAGATGTCCCTGAGCATCCTCATCGAGACCATGCGCCGGGAGGGCTACGAGTTCCAGGTGTCCCCCGCCCGTGTGCTGTACAAGGAGATCGACGGTGTGAAGTGCGAGCCCATCGAGCGCCTGGTAGTGGACGTGCCCGGCGACTGCGTGGGCGCCGTCATCGAGAAGCTGGGCCAGCGGAAAGCCGACCTGGTGGAGATGACTCCCGTGGGCGACCGCATGAAGGTGGAATTCCTGGTGCCCGCCCGGGGCCTGTTCGGCTACCGCAACGACTTCCTCACCGACACCAAGGGCGAGGGCATCATGGCCTCCGTGTTTGATTCCTACGCTCCCTACAAGGGCGAGATCTCCCGCCGGGGCAGCGGCTCCATGATCTCCTTCGAGACCGGCGAGTCCATCACCTACGGCCTGTTCAACGCCCAGGAGCGGGGCACCCTGTTCATCGGCGCCGGCGTGCCTGTTTACGGCGGCATGGTCATCGGCGTCAGCCCCCGCAGCGAGGACATGACCGTCAACGTCTGCAAGAAGAAGCAGCTGACCAACACCCGCGCCTCCGGCTCTGACGACGCCCTGCGGCTGGTGCCCCCCAAGCAGATGAGCCTGGAGCAGTGCCTGGAGTTCCTGGCGGACGACGAGCTGCTGGAGGTCACCCCCAAGAGCCTGCGGATGCGCAAGTCTATCCTGGACCACGAGAAGCGCATGAAGGCGCTGCACGGGAAGAAGTAAAGAGGGGACTGCGTCCCCCCTTTAGATTATTCCCCCTCCCCAGTGACATCGGTCACTGGGGGCGCCGCCCAGGGCGGCTGGGTCAAGGAATTTTCGGCAGGCACATGTCCTGCCGAAAATGATGGAACTTGCTTCTTTTGCCTCCGGCAAAAGAACCGGGGAAACCTCGGGTTTCCCCTGGCCCCTTTCCTTTGGCGGGGCGCCTCTGCCCCGCTGCTTTGTCCCGTACCCAAAGCCCCGGATTTTTCCTAATCTCATTAAGATAAGCAACAGACCAGACTGTACGAAAGACGGTCTGGTCT
>CAMCDX010000116.1 GCA_945873695.1 uncultured Clostridia bacterium
TCCGGCGGCAACCAGCAGAAGGTGGTTATCGGCAAGTGGGTCAACACCGACGCCGACATCTTCATCTTTGACGAACCAACCCGCGGCATCGACGTCGGCGCCAAGATCGAGGTCTACCGCGTGATGAACGACCTGGTCAAGGCCGGCAAGTGCGTCATCATGGTCTCCTCCGAGCTGCCGGAGATCCTGGCGATGAGCGACCACGTGGTGGTCATGCGCGGCGGCCGCGTCATGGCCAATATTGACCGTGACACCGAGCATTTCAACTCTGAAGACATCATGAAAGCGGCCTGGGGAGGAGAGTTAGACTGATATGAAAAAGAAGAATTCTTTCAAAGAAATTATTGAAAAGCTCAGCACACTGCTGGCGCTCATCATCCTGATCGCCATCTTCTGCATCACGATGCCGGATAAATTCCCGAAGATCGCAAACGTGATGAACATTCTGAAGCAGGCATCCATCAACTGCCTGATCGCCTCCGGTATGCTGTGCGCCCTGATCACCGCCGGTATCGACCTGTCCGTGGGCTCCAACTGCGTGCTGTGCACCTGCACCATCGGCGTGCTGGTCCAGAACTTCGGCCTCACCAATCCCGTCCTGCTGGCCATCTGCGGCCTGGCCGTCAGCACTTTCGCCGGCTTCATCAACGGCACCCTGCTGACCCGTCTGGACCTGCCTCATCCCTTCGTGTCCACTATGGGCATGAAGAACGTGCTGCTGGGCATCGCGCTGGTCATCACCGGCTCCAAGTCCATCGGCTTCACCAACACCGGTGTGGATTCCCTGATGTACATCGGCGGCGGCTCCGTCTTCAAGATGACTGACGCCTCCGGCAAGGTCACCTTCCCCGGCATCCCCGTCAGCTTCATCCTGGTCATCGTCGTGTTTATCATTTTCGACATCTTCCTGAAGAAGTCCGCACTGGGCCGCCAGATCTACTGCTGCGGCGGCAACCCCGAGGCCGCCCGACTGTCCGGCATTCCCTCCAAGAACGTACTGACCTTCGTGTACGCCCTGTCCGGCTTCATGACCGGCATGGCCGGCGTGGTGTCCGTTGGCCGTCTGGCCTCCGCCAACGCCAATGCCGGTACTAACTATGACAACGACGCCATCGCGGCCTGCATCGTGGGCGGCGCCTCCTTCACTGGCGGCAAGGGCACCATCTGGGGCACCCTGATCGGCGCCATGATCATGGCTGTCATCCGCAACGGCCTGAACCTGATGGGCGCTTCCAACGATGTCCAGTACATCGTCATCGGTGCCGTCATCATCCTGGCCGTCACCATCGACGTTGTCCGCAACAAGATGGAAGCCAAGGCCCGTAAGATGGCCGCGGCCTGATCCTTCCTTCCAGCACAAAAAAATCAGCCGTCCCAAGGACGGCTGATTTTTTGCGCTCAGTCCACTTCGATGTGGACGGATTCGTGGTATACGGGCTCCACCAGGCCGGGAATGTCCACCGCGTCGGTAAAGTACACCTCCCGGGCGTATTCCCGCAGGAGCGAGACGATATAGGGGTGAGGCCGCTCGTCCGGCCGCTGGGCCGCCACACTGACCACCGCTGTCTCAGGCCGCATCATGTCCAGCATCTTCCGGGTGGTGGAGGACAGGCAGGCGTGGTGGGGCACCTTCAGGATATCGCAGGGAGCCAGCGTATCATTGTCCCAGACCACGGCGTATGCGTCGCCGCCCAGAACGATATCCTTTCCGTGGTAGTGCAGCCGCTGGCGCAGGCTGGAGATGTTCATGGCCTTGCCCCAGTGCATCAGGCTGTACCGGTCCCGCTCGCCCTGAAAGGCTCTGTCGTACACCTCTTTCTGCCGGGGATACAGCGACGGCTCACCAGCCACGATCTCCAGGGACAGCGCCTCCGTCAGCTGGCGATGCTCCGTCTGCCGGCAGGGCAACTCCGTAAACTTCCCCACCCGTCCGGGATGCTCCCGCAGGGCCGCGGCGTACATATCCACACATCGCAGCAGATTCCGGGCCGCCTTGGGCAACTCCATGTCCCGGTCCGGCTCCAGGGGGGCACTGTCCGCCGGTGGGATATAGCTGGCGGCCAGCTCGTCCACCGTCACAGCCTCCAGCACACGGCCCAGGCCGCCGATGTGGTCCCGGTGATAGTGGGTCAGCAGCAAAAGATCCAGGTGGGTCACGCCGCTCTTCCGCAAAAAGTCCCCGGCGTAAATCCGGCGCGACGCCTCTCCCTCCAGCGGTGGGTGGTCGTCCCGAAAGAGGGAATCATGGCCACAATCCACCATCATAGCAAACTTCTGGATGCCGCCTTCCATCTCCCGGATCAGGGTCGAATCACCGTTGCCGACATTGATAAAGTCCAGTACCAGCATACCTGTCCTCCCCGCGTTCGTTTTTTACAGAATATCACAGGAAGTTGCATCCCGCAACGAAAAGAGCGGCCCGTGCTTTACAAATTTTTGTCCTAAATTTTGGCAAAGTGACGAAGGAGCCGAAGGCAAACACCTCCGGCTCCCGGTCTCTCGTTTTACAGCTTCCGCAGCGCGTCCACCAGGGCCGTCTTGCCCTCTGTCTTGCTGTCCTTCATCTTCACGATGCGGGCGGGGCTGCCGGCCACCACAGCGTTCTCCGGCACGTCCTCAATGACCACCGCGCCGGCGGCCACCACGGCGTTTTTCCCGATGTGGACGCCCTCGATGACCACGGCGTTGGCGCCCACCAGGACACCGTCCTCCACGATGACAGGAGTGGCGGAGGCGGGCTCCACCACGCCGGCCAGCACGGCGCCGGCGCCGATGTGGCAGTTGTCACCCACGGTGGCCCGGCCACCCAGGACGGCGCCCATGTCGATCATGGTGCCCTTGCCGATGACGGCGCCGATGTTGATGACGGCGCCCATCATGATGACGGCGCCCTCGCCAATGGTGACCTTCTCCCGGATGATGGCACCGGGCTCAATGCGGGCCTTGACGTTCTTCATATCCAGCAGGGGCACGCCGGAGTTCCGGCGGTCGTTCTCCACCACGCAGTCCGTGATCTTCCCGGCGTTGGCCTCCAGGATAGGCTGGAGCTGACTCCAATCACCGAAAACGGTGAAGCTGTTGTTCCCGCCGAAGACCTTGGCAGAGCCGAAGTCCACGGGGCCGGTGGTGTTGACGTAGACCTTCACCGGGGTCTTTTTCTCGGAATTGGCGATATAGTCAATGATCTCCTGTGCGTTCATACCATTCTCCTAACGATTTATTCTCCAAATAGGATTTTCTGCAGGTCATAGACTCCGGCGGGCTTTCCCGCCAGTAGCCGGGCCATGTGCAGGGCACCGCTGACAAAGATCTGGCGGCTGGCGGCCCGGTGGGTCAGTTCAAACTCTTCGTCCAGGCCGAAGAAGTGGACGGTGTGGGTGCCGGCCACGGTGCCGCCCCGGAGGGCGTGGACGCCGATCTCCTTGGGGGACCGCTTGCCGCAGTTCCCCTCCCGGCCGTAGACAGGGGTGTATTCCCCTTCAGGATCGATGGCGCTGAGCAGCAGCTTGGCGGTGCCGCTGGGGGCGTCCGTCTTCTGGTTGTGGTGGGTCTCGGTGATCTCGATATCAAAGTCCGGCTTCAGCACGCCGCTGACCGCCTGGAGGGCCCGGACGAACACCGCCACGCCCAGAGAGAAGTTGGCGCTCCACAGCACGGGGGCCACGGCGCCCAGGGCAAACAGTTCCGCCTTCTGGGCGTCGGTGTAGCCGGTGGTACCGGACACCAGGGGGGTGCCGGTGCGGCGGATGTAGTCACAGACGGCAGGCAGGGCCTCGGGGCGGGAGAAGTCGATGACCACATCCGCCACCCGCCCCAGCTTCGCCAGCCGGTCCAAATCGTCATGACCGAAGGCGGCTACGATCTCGTCGCCGGCGGCCTGGGCGGTGGCCTCAATCAGTTTGCCCATTTTTCCCCGGCCGATCAGTAAAAACTTCACAGGATACCGGCCTCCTCCATGGTCTTCTTCAGGATGGCCGTATGCTCCGGGCTCATCTCGCACAGGGGCAGCCGCATGGGGCCCACGTTCAGGCCAAGCAGGTTCATGGCGGTCTTCACGGGGATGGGGTTCACCTCGATGAACAGGTCGTTCATCAGCTTCAGATACTTCAGGTGATTGGCAACGGCCTGGGCCTGGTTCCCGCCCAGGTAGTCCGCCACGATCTGGTGGCACATGGCGGGCATCACGTTGGCGTAGACGGAGATGACGCCGTTGCCGCCGATGCTCATCAGGGGGATGGTGATGTCGTCGTTTCCGGAGTACAGAGCAAAGTCAGGTCCAACGCAGTGGGCGATCTTCATGGCGTAGGACATATCGCCGCTGGCCTCCTTGATGCCGGCGATGTTGGGGTGCTTGGCGAGCTTCTCCACCACGGAGACGGGGATGGAGCAGCCGGTGCGGCCGGGGACGTTGTACAGCAGGCAGGGGATATGGACGGCGTCGGCGGTCTCGGCGAAGTGGCGGTACATGCCCTCGGGGTTGGCCTTGTTGTAGTAGGGGGAGATCAGCAGCAGGGCGTCGGCGCCCATGTCCTGGTACTGGACGCTCTTCTCCAGCTGGGTGGCGGTGCAGTTGGAGCCGCTGCCCACGATGACGGGCACCCGGCCGTTCACCACCTTGATGGTATGCTCCACCACGGAGGCGTCCTCCTCGTGGCTCATGCAGGGATACTCGCCGGTGGTGCCCAGGGTCAGGATGCCGTCGGTACCGGCGGCGATCTGGCGCTCCAGCAGCTCGGTCAGAACCTCAAAATTGACGCTGCCGTCCTCGTGGAAGGGGGTGATCATGGCGACGATGGAACCCTGGATGTTTTCGAACTTCATAGTAGTGTCCTCCATACTTTTTA
>CAMCDX010000117.1 GCA_945873695.1 uncultured Clostridia bacterium
CTCCACGCCCGGCTGATGAGCCAGGCCCTGCGGAAGCTCACCGGCGCCATCGGCAAGACCAACACCATTGTCATCTTCATCAACCAGCTGCGTGAAAAGGTTGGAGTCATGTACGGCAACCCGGAGGTCACCACCGGCGGCCGGGCGCTGAAGTTCTATGCCTCCGTCCGCATCGACGTCCGCCGCATCGAGGCGTTGAAAAACGGCAGCGAGATCATCGGCAACCGCACCCGGGCCAAGGTGGTCAAGAATAAAGTAGCGCCCCCCTTCCGGGAGGCGGAGTTCGACATCATGTACGGCGAGGGCATCGCCCATGAGGGCGAGCTCATCGACCTGGGCGTGAAGCTGGATCTGGTCCAGAAGGCCGGCTCCTGGTTCTCCATGGGGGAGACCCGCATCGGCCAGGGCCGGGACGCCGCCAAGAAGTATCTGGTGGAGAATCCCGACGTGGCCGCCAAGCTGGAGGCCGACATCCGGGCCAACTTCGACAAGCTGATGACGGGCCAGGCCCGCATCGCCGCCGCCAAGGCCGCCGGCCGGGCGGTGGACGTCAGCGCCGACGACTTCAAGGATGAGGATTGAGCGGGTCGAACCGTCCAAGCATAAGCGGGGGCGGGTGCTGGTGTTCCTGGAAGACGGCGCCTGCCTGAAGATCACGGAACAGGAGCTGCTGGACTTCGGCCTCCGGGCCGGAGATGAGCTGGACGGCGGGACCCTGGGGCGGCTGAAGGAGGCCGCCGGCGTCTCCAATGTGAAGGCCACGGCGGCAGACCTCATCGGCAAGCGGGCTATGAGCCGGCGGGACCTGGAACGGAAGCTGAAGGAAAAGGGCGCCAGCGAGGCCGACGCCCGGTACGCCGCCGAGTGGCTGGAGGCCATCGGCGCCATCAACGACGCGGACTACGCCGCCCTTCTGGCCCGCCACTGCGCGGATTTGGGATACAGCCCCGCCAGGGTCCGGGAGAAGCTCTACGAAAAGGGCGTGCCCCGGGAACTGTGGGACGACGCCCTGGAGCAGCTGCCGGACAGCGGTGAGCAGATCGACCGCTTTCTGCAAAGCAAGCTCCGGGGCCGCTTTCCGGAGGAGAAGGAGAAAAAGCGCCTCACCGACGCCCTCCTCCGCCGGGGCTATTCCTGGGGGGACGTGAAGGCCGCCTGGAACCGGCTGGGGTCTGAGACCTGGGAGGAATGAGGAGTCAGATCGGACAAAATGTGCCACGAAGAGCGCTGAGGAACTTTCATATTATCAATCGATCGGAGGATACGATCTTGAGCTACAACGTATCATTTATCTCCCTGGGCTGTGCCAAGAACCAGGTGAACTGCGAGCAGATGATGGCTCTCTGCCAGGCCGCTGGCTACAACATCCAGGTGGCCCCCGACGGGGCCGACGTGGTGGTGGTCAACACCTGCGGCTTCCTGGCCTCCGCCTGTGAGGAGGCCATCGACAACATTCTGGAGATGGCGGAGCTGAAAAAGGCCGGCCAGATTAAGAAGATCCTGGTCACCGGCTGCATGACCCAGCGGTACAAGGAGGACGTGCTGAAGGAACTGCCGGAGGTGGACGGCATCCTGGGCACCGGCAGCTACGACGACATCGCCGGCGCCATCGTGGAGGTCATGGAGAAGGGCTTGCGGCCCTGCCACATCGGCAATATCCACACCGCCAACCAGAGCGGCCAGCGCATCCTGTCCACGCCCCCCTGGTACGCCTACCTGCGCATTGCCGAGGGCTGTGACAACCACTGCGCCTTCTGCGTTATCCCCTCCCTCCGGGGCAAATACCGCAGCCGTCCCATGAGCGAGCTGCTGGACGAGGCCGCCGAGCTGGCCTCCGCCGGGGTGAAGGAGCTGATCGTCATCGCCCAGGACATCACCCGGTACGGCACGGACCTGAACGGTGAGCATCAGCTGGCGAAGCTGCTGCGGGAGCTGTGCAAGCTGGATTTCCACTGGATCCGGCTCCACTACCTCTATCCCGACCAGATTGACGACGAGCTCATCGACACCATTGCCCGGGAGCCCAAGATCGTCAAGTACCTGGATATCCCCATCCAGCACTGCAACGATCAGATTCTGAAGGCCATGAACCGCCGGGACACCAAGGCCTCCCTGACGGAGCTGCTGGGCAAGCTGCGGGCCCGGATCCCCGGCCTGGTGCTGCGGACCAGCATCATCACCGGACTGCCCTACGAGGACGAGGACGCCTTCGAGGAGCTGTGCGCCTTCCTGCGGGAGGTCCACATCGAGCGGGCCGGCGTGTTCCCCTTCTCCCCGGAGGACGGCACCCGGGCGGCTCTGATGGACCACGTGGACACCGAGGAGGCCCAGCGGCGGGCGGAGCTGCTGGTGGACGTCCAGTCCGACATCATCGATGACTATAACGACTCCCTGCTGGGCAGTGAGCGGGAGGTCCTATGCGAGGGCTTTGACGCCCAGGCTCAGATGTTCTTCGGCCGCAGCTACGCCGAGTCCACGGACATCGACGGCCGCATCTGGTTCACCGCCGACGCCGAGGTGGCCCCCGGCGCCTTTGTGAACGTCCGGCTCACCGGCACCATGGACGGCGAGTTGGTTGGAGAAATGGCTTGAGAGAGGTGAGGACCATGAATCTGCCTAATAAACTGACGCTTTTGCGTATTATATTGATCCCTGTGTTTATGGTGGTGCTGTACTGGGGCTTCCCCGGCGCCACTTGGGTGGCCCTGGACATTTTCATCATCGCCAGCCTGACGGACATGCTGGACGGCAAGATCGCCCGGAAGTACAACCTGGTGACGGACTTCGGCAAGTTCGCCGACCCCTTGGCGGATAAGATGCTGGTGACGGCGGCCATGCTGTGGTTCGTGGAGAACGGCCAGATGCCCGCCTGGGCGCTGCTGATCGTCATCTGCCGGGAGTTCGCTGTCAGCGGCCTGCGGATGATCGCCAGCGACAAGGGCCGGGTCATCGCCGCCGGCTGGTCCGGCAAGGTGAAGACCGCCTCCACCATGGTCTGTATTGTCGTGATGTTTCTGCCTATTCTGCCGCCGCTGCTGAACACTGTTTGCGTCTGGGTCATCGTCCTGACCACCCTGTGGTCCGGCGTGGAATACTTCGTAAAGAACAAGGACGTCATCGCGTCTTTTTGAACCGCGGGACGGGGCAGGTCCCCACTTGACACCCGGGACAAATGCTGGTAATATACTGTGGTAAATTGAATAACGTGATGATCGGGAAGAGTAACAGTCCACCCAAAGGACAGAGAGGGCGCGTCACCGGCTGCAAGCGTGCCAACAGCGGGAACTGCGAAGTGCGCCCGGGAGCGTGAGGGATGTGGAAGCCCTCCGTCCAGCCCGCGTCAGTGGCCTCCTTGAGTGATAAAAGAGAGTGGAACCGCGATTCGTCGCCTCTCGTACTTTGGTACGGGAGGCGATTTTATTTCCTCCCGACCGACACAAGGAGTTTATTGAATATGGTAAAGCGCATGACTCGTTTAGGCGGCCTGCTGGCCGCCTACCAGCGGCGGGATCCCGCCGCCCGCAGCAAACTGGAGGTCTTCCTCCTGTACCCCGGTGTCCATGCGGTCATCTATCATCGGATCGCTCATTGGATGTATGAGCGCCGATGGTTCTTCCTGGCCCGGTGCGTATCCCAGTGGAATCGGTTCTGGACCGGTATTGAGATCCACCCCGGCGCCACCATCGGCCACCGGCTGGTCATTGACCACGGCATGGGTATCATCATCGGTGAGACCGCCGAGATCGGCGATGACTGCCTGCTGTACCAGGGCGTGACCCTGGGCGGTACTGGCAAGGATAAGGGAAAGCGCCATCCCACCCTGGGCAACAACGTGCTGGTGGGCTCCGGCGCCAAGGTGCTGGGCCCCTTCAAGGTGGGGGACAACGCCCGCATCGCGGCAGGCGCCGTGGTGCTGGGGGAGGTGCCTCCCGGCTGCACCGCCGTGGGCGTGCCCGCCCGGGTGGTGCGGGTGAACGGCAAGCCCGTCTATTACGCCGATGACGTGGACCAGATCCACGTGGCGGACCCGGTGGTGGATGAGCTGGCGGCCATGTCCCAGCGCATTGAGAAGCTGGAGCGGCTGCTTCGGGAAATGAAAGAGACAAAACAAGAAACAAATAGGAACGATCAGAAAGAGAGGACAGCCTGACATGTATCTGTACAATTCGGCAACCCACAAAAAGGAAGAATTCAAGACCCACACGCCCGGCCACGTGGAGATGTACACCTGCGGCCCCACGGTGTACCACTTTGCCCACATCGGCAACCTCCGCAGCTATATCATGGAGGATGTGCTGGAAAAGTACCTGCGCTACGCCGGTTATGACGTGAACCGCGTCATGAACATCACCGACGTGGGCCACCTGACCTCCGACGCCGACGAGGGTGAGGATAAGATGGTGAAGGGCGCCAAGCGGGAGCACAAGACCGTTATGGAGATCGCCCAGTTCTACACCGACGCCTTCTTCGAAGACTGCCGGAAGCTGAACATCAAGCGCCCCGATGTGGTCCAGCCCGCCACCGGCCTCATTGATGACTTCATCAAGATCGTCAAGAAGCTGGAGGACACCGGCTACGCCTATTTCGCCGGCGGCAACGTGTATTTTGACACCTCCAAGCTCAGCCGGTACTACGTCTTCAACGACCACGACGAGGATGATCTGGCCGTGGGCGTCCGGGAGGGCGTGGAGGAGGACACCAACAAGCGGAACAAGAACGACTTCGTCCTCTGGTTCACCAAGTCCAAGTTTGAGGA
>CAMCDX010000118.1 GCA_945873695.1 uncultured Clostridia bacterium
GGGCTCCCGCCCCCTCGTACTCCCCCTGCAAAATGCAACCCAGTTGCTTTAAGCGGTGGTTTTTCGACAAGCTGAGGGCAAGGGCCGCGCCCTTGCCCTTTTTCAGGAGATGTGATATGAGATTTCCGTGGCAGGTCCGAAAGCGGGTACAGATGCTCCTCAATAAATTGGATACAGACAAGCTCCCCTGGTGCCGGGACGCCCGGCTGGTGTGGGTGGACGGCACCGGCGCCCTGGGGTGGGAGGACCGGGGCTGGATGGAGGACGACACCTGGGGGCGCTGGTATCTCTCCTGCCTGACCCTCCGGGGCACGCCCCTGCTGTCTCGGAAGGACCCGGGCTGTCCCACCTGCGCCAGCCTGCTGGCAACGGGCTGGGGCCCGGCGGACTGCCCGGAGCTGGAGACCGTTCGGGAGACGCTGAACGGCGGCTTCATCCACCTGGAGGACGCCGTCCCCGCCCTGGCGCCTCTGCTGGGGCTGCTGGAGCCGGGGCTGTATGTCATCGCGGACGGGGACGCCTATCCCGCCGACGGCGGCGGGCGTTTTTTCTGGGACGTGCCCGACGCATGGACCGAGGCGCCTGCCACAGAGCGGGGGGGACTGTCAGACGATGACTACGAATGGGAATACCCAGACAGCGCCCCGGTGTTTCTGTACCCCACCCAGCGCCGCTCCCGGTTCGACTCGGACAGGGAAGCGTACTACGAGGAGCGGCTTCAGCAGGACGGCCCGCTGCCCCGGGCCGTCGCCCTCCGTGTCCAGCAGGGGCTGAACCTGCTGCTGGACGGCCATCACAAGGCCGCTGCCGCCGCCCGGCTGGGCCGGGCAGTGCCCTGCCTCACCATCCTGCCCCTGGAATACTACGAGATGAAGCCGGGAAAGCTGCCCCGCACCGCGGTGCGGGACAAGGCGGGCTTCGGCCCCTTCACCGTCCCGGTGGCGGAGCTGCCGGCCAAATGGCTGCCGGAGCGACCCGGACAGCGCCCTCAGGGCCGGCCGGAATGGCAGGTGGGCCGTCTGGCGGACCGGGAATGGCCCGCTGAATACCGCGCCGCCGGGGCAAGATATCCTACTGCGAAGGAATACGCCTTGGTGACGGCGGCGGAAATTGGCTACCCCACAGATGAGGACCTGCGCCGCTGGCTGGCGGAGCCGGGGCGGTACCGCAGGGAGCTGCGCTCGGCCCTGGTGCTGCTGCGGGGCGGCGGAGACCCCCGGTTGAAGGAGACAGCCCTTCGCTGCGCTGCCCTCCCGGACCGCTGGTGCAGCCTGAAAGAAGAGGCCTTCCGCGTTCTGGCAGCTATGCGGGGCGACCCCAACGTGGAGCAATTTTTCATCGACTATTTCGTGGATCTGGATCCCTACAGCGGCCACCCGGCCCTGACGGAGATCGCCAACAGCTTTTGGAATTGAAAGGAACGACTTATGAACCCCATCATCGAACAACTGGCAAAAGAACTGGACAAGCAGCCCCAGCACGTGGAGAACGTGGTACGGCTACTGGACGAGGGCAACACCATCCCCTTCATCGCCCGGTACCGCAAGGAGCTCCACGGCGCCATGGACGATACCTCCCTGCGGAATCTGGAGGAGCGGCTGAACTACCTCCGGGGCCTTCAGGAGCGGCGGGAGGCTGTGAAAAAGTCCATCGGAGACCAGGGCAAGCTGACGGAGGAGTTGGCGGCGGCCATCGATAAGGCCCAGACCTTGGCGGAGGTGGAGGACCTTTACAGGCCCTACAAGCAAAAGCGCCGCACCAGGGCTACTGTGGCCCGGGAGAAGGGCCTGGAACCTTTGGCCCAGGTGCTGTTCGCCCAGGGGCCGGACTGCCCGGAGCCGCTGGCCGAGGCGGAGAAATACGTGGATGCTGAAAAGGGCGTGGAGACGGCGGAGGACGCCCTGGCGGGCGCCAGCGACATCATCGCCGAGCAAATTTCTGACGACGCGGACCTGCGGAAGCGGCTCCGGGAGCTGCTGATGAAAAACGGAAAGCTGGTCAGTACCGCCGCCACGGAGGAGGACACCGTTTACCGCCTGTACTATGACTTCTCCCAGGCCCTCTCCCGGCTCCAGGGCCACCAGGTCCTGGCCGTCAACCGGGGCGAAAAAGAGGAAAAACTGAAGGTGACGGTGGAGCTGGACCGGGAGCTGGCCCTGCGGACTGTCCGCCGCCAGGTGGTGGTCCCCGGCAGCCGGGCTATGGAATTTGTGAAGGCCGCGGCGGAGGACGCCTACGACCGCCTGATCTTCCCGTCTCTGGAGCGGGAGGCCCGGTCCGCCCTGACGGATACCGCCAACGAGGGGGCCATCGGCCAGTTCGCCCTGAATCTGAAGCCCCTCCTCATGCAGCCCCCTGTCAAGGGCAAGGTCACCATGGGCCTGGACCCCGGCTACCGCATGGGCTGTAAAGTGGCGGTGGTGGACGGCACCGGCAAGGTTCTGGACACCGCTGTGGTGTACCCCACCTACGGGGAACGCCAGAAGCGGGAGGCCATTGATTCGCTCAGTAAATTAATCAAAAAGCACAAGATAGAGCACATCGCCATCGGCAACGGCACCGCCAGCCGGGAGACGGAGCAGATGGCGGTGGAGCTGATCCGCCAGGTCAACGAAGCCGGCGCCCACGTCAGCTATATGATCGTCTCCGAGGCCGGGGCCTCCGTCTATTCCGCCAGTCCCCTGGCGGCGGAGGAGTTTCCCCAGTACGACGTGAACCTCCGCTCCGCGGTCTCCATCGCCCGGCGGCTCCAGGACCCTCTGGCGGAGCTGGTGAAGATCGATCCCAAGGCCATCGGCGTGGGCCAGTACCAGCATGACATGCCTCCCAAGCGGCTGGACGAGGCCCTGGGCGGCGTGGTGGAGGACTGCGTCAACGCCGTGGGCGTGGACGTGAACACCGCGTCCCCGTCCCTGCTGCAAAGGGTCTCCGGCCTCAACGGCACCACGGCGAAAAACGTGGTGGCCTACCGGGAGGAGAACGGCCCCTTCACCTCCCGGGCCCAGCTGAAGAAGGTGCCCAAGCTGGGTCCCAAGGCCTTCCAGCAGTGCGCCGGCTTCCTGCGGGTGCCGGAGAGCAAGAGCGTGCTGGACAACACCGCCGTCCACCCGGAGAGCTACGACGCCGCCAAGCGACTGCTGGAGCTGACGGGCCACTCCCTGGCGGATGTGAAGGCGGGGAACCTGGCGGACCTGCCCGCAAAGATGAAGGCCTACGGCTGGGAAAAAGCGGCGGAGGCCATCGGCGTGGGCGTTCCGACTTTGCAGGATGTGGTGTCCGAGCTGATGAAGCCCGGCCGGGACATCCGGGACGACCTGCCCAAGCCCATCCTCCGCACCGACGTGCTGGAGATGAAGGACCTGAAGCCCGGCATGGTGCTCACCGGCACCGTCCGCAATGTCATCGACTTCGGCGTGTTTGTGGACATCGGCGTCCACCAGGACGGCCTGGTCCACATCTCCCAGGTGGCCGATAAATTCATCAAGCACCCCTCGGAGGTGGTTTCCGTGGGCGACGTGGTGAAGGTCGTTGTCCTGGAGGTGGACGAGAAGAAGCACCGCATCAGCCTGTCCATGCGGCAGGCGAAGTAAAGGGGAGGAGGCACCGGCATGGAGGAGGCTTGGCGGGAGCTGCTGGCGGAGGTCCAGCAGCTGCTGAAGCCCCTGGGCTGGCGGAAGGAGGGCGGCAATTTCCGCCAGTTCCTGCCGGACGGCCTGGGCTGGATCATCCAGTTCCAGCGGGACCGATATAACACGGCGGAGGATATCAGCTTCACCGTCAACGCCGGCGTCTATTTTGAAAAGAACGTGCCCGCCGCCAACCGGCGCTTCCGGGAATACGACTGCCAGGTCCGCGCCCGGCCCGCCTGTCTGTCTCCCCGCTATGGCCGGGATACCTGGTGGCATCTGGGCGAGGGAGCGGACCTGGCGGCGCTGAGGGAGGAGATGAAGGCCTTCCTCCTCCGGGATGTGCTGCCTTTCCTGGACCGCTTTCCCACCCGGGAGCGGACGGTGGAGCTGATCTTGAACGGACAGGCCGAGGCGTGGACGGACATGAACATCCTCCATCTGCAAACCGCCCGGCTGCTGGCGGACATGGGGCACGGCGGGCAGGTGCTGATGCTGATCGAGCCAATCAGAAACGAACGTTTTCAGGCCCTGGCAGTGGAAATTCGGGAAAAGGAGAAACTTGAAAGTGATTCTGACGATTGATGAAGTGAACGATATTCTGAACGATATGGCGGATTCCTTTCCTGAGGCACTGTTTGAGGATCTCAACGGCGGGCTGAACCTGCTGGAGGAGGCAATGCCGGACGAGGAGTTCCCGGAGGGGGAGATGTATATTCTGGGGGAGTACTGCGAGGATATGCTGGGCCGGTACATCGACCTGTATTACGGCTCCTTCGCCGCTTTGGCAGAGCGGGAGGATTGGGACCGAAAGACCTGGGAAGAGGAACTGCGGACCACGCTGGCCCATGAACTGACTCATCACCTGGAAGCCCAGGGCGGTCTCCACAGCCTGGACGACCGGGACGCGGAGGAGCTGGCCCGGTGGCGGGCGGAATACGGACAGGACCAGTAAAAAAGGGGGGCGGCCGTCAGGCCGCCTCCCTTCAGCTTGTCGAAAAACGTCTGCTTAAAGCAACTGGGTTGCATTTTGCA
>CAMCDX010000119.1 GCA_945873695.1 uncultured Clostridia bacterium
TTGGTGGGGGAAGGTGGATTCGAACCACCGAAGTCAGTGACAACAGATTTACAGTCTGCCCCATTTGACCGCTCTGGAATTCCCCCATATTCAATTTGGAGCTGGTGGACGGATTCGAACCCCCGACCTGCTGATTACAAATCAGCTGCTCTACCAGCTGAGCTACACCAGCAGTTCCAACAGCAGGATTTATCTTACCAGAAGAACGCCGTTTTGTCAACATGATTTTTTCGTTTTCTTGATTTTTTTAAGGAGGGACCGATTTGCGCCAAATTCACCACCGCCCCCTGCTCTGCACCATGTGCGGACAGGAGATCACCAAAGGAGAGGAATACTGGTACTGCAACGGCAGCTGCGTCTGCTTCCGCTGCCTGGGGGACTTTGCCCGGGCGGAGCTGGCGCCCTACCGGCAGACCCGGGGAAAGGAGACCGCGCCATGACACTGCTGGAGATGTCCGCCCTGTACGCGGACAGCGCCGCCGCCATCCGGCTGCGCATCACGGAGCTGAGGACCGCCGCCGCGGAGCAGACGGACCCGGAGGCCGCCCGGGCACTGCGGCAGCGGATTGAGGAGCTGATCCCGCTGCTGCGGGAATCCCGGGAGCTGGCGTTCCTCACCGCCCACTACTACGACAACAGGAGGTATCACAAGCATGAAACGAGAACGCTTTGACGGCTCCCACCCCGACTGGGTGGGTGACCTGCCGGCCTGGCTGATGGAACACGCCGAGACCAACGATGAGCAGATGGAGCGGCTGCGCCGGAATCTGCGGCTGGCCCGGGAGCGGGAGCTGACACCCCGCCAGCAGCAGGTGCTGACGCTGTACTACGACCGGAAGATGAAGGTCCCCCAGATCGCCGGAGAGCTGGGAGTGAACCGGTCCACCGTCTCCCGCACCATCCGGCGGGCCCGGAGCCGGCTCTACCGCTTCCTGAGATACAGCCTGTGACGCATTTTCCCTCTTGTGGTTTTGGCCGCTGACCCGTATAATCAAATCAGAAGCGGACACAATCCGCCAAGGAGGAGCTTGTATGTTCTACAACACCCTGCACCACCGCTGGCCCCGGCTGGCGGCCTGCGTGGTGGGCGAGCTGATCGCCGCCGCCGCAGTGAATCTGTTCATCGTGCCCCTGAACCTGTACACCGGCGGACTGCTGGGCGTGTGCCAGCTGGCCCGGACCCTGGCTCAGACCCATCTGGGCCTTTCCTTCGGTGCCTACGATGTGGCCGGCATCCTGTACTTCCTGCTGAACATCCCCATCCTGCTGATGGCCTACAAGACCCTGGGAAAGGCACTGGTGTTCAAGACGCTGGTCTGCACCACTTCCTACTCCCTGTTTTACAGCATCATCCCCATTCCATCCACTCCCATCGTGGCGGACCGGCTCACCGCCTGTCTGCTGGGCGGCATCCTGGCCGGCGTAGGCAGCGGCATCGTTCTCACCTGCGGCGGCAGCGGCGGCGGACTGGACGTGGTGGGTCTGTGCCTGAGCAAGCGGGGCAGCCGGTTCACCGTGGGCAAGTTCTCCCTGACCTTCAACTTCTTTTTGTACGCCGCCTGCCTGATCCTGTTCTCCCCGGAGGTGGCCATCTACTCGGTCATTTACAACTTCTTCACCGCCATGGTGCTGGACCGGATGCACCAGCAGAACGTCAGCGTCCAGGCCCTGATCTTCACCCGGAACGACGAGACAGCCCTGGCCAGGTTCATCATCGAGCAGCTGGGCCGCAGCGTCACCTACTGGAACGGCACCGGCGCCTACACCGGTGAGAACGTCCATGTGCTGTGCGTGTGCCTGTCCAAGTACGAGATCGACGAGCTGCTTCACGCCGTCAACACCATCGACCCCCACGCCTTTGTGACGGCCCAGGAGGGCACCCGCATCTACGGCAACTTCTCCAGGAAGCTGGGGTAGCACACAGATGAAACCAGCCCGCGTCTTTTTGACGCGGGCTGGCTTTTCTTTTTACCGTTTCCAATCCTGCCGGAAAGTGCTCCGCGCGTTCCGGCGGCGGGCCCGCTTCTCCGCCCGGCGGTCCAGGAAGGCCGCCGCCCGGTCAAAGAGCTTTTCAAAGGTCATCTGCACCGGCACCACCAGCAGCACCAGCACGATCAGCACCAGCCACGCGGCGAAGGACAGGGCGGACATGGCGAACACCTCGCCGTACAGCACCACCGCCAGCAGCATGGCCGCGCTCATGGTCACCAGCAGCAGGATGTGCTTGATGTCCAGGGGCCGGGCGGCGTAGTAGATCACCGTCAAACCGTTGACGGCCATCAGCACCACGCAGATGGTGGACAGCTCCGCCAGGGTCAGGCCGAAGGTATAGACGAACAGCTCGGCGAAGAGGATGACAATGATGGCTGTCAGACCGCCGGGCAGCGCCCGGCGCAGCACGTTCCGCAGGAAGTGGCCTCTCACCAGGTCGTGGTTGGGCTCCAGGGCCAATACGAAGGAGGGCAGGCCGATGGTCAGGGCGGACAGCAGCGTCAGCTGGATAGGCACGAAGGGATAGGGAAAGTCGGCGAACAGGGTAATGATGGCCAGGAAGAAGGACAGGATGTTCTTCACCAGGTACAGCGCCGAGGCCCGCTGGATGTTGTTGATGACCCGGCGGCCCTCCGCCACCACCTTCGGCATGGCGGCAAAATCGCTGTCCAGCAGCACCAGCTGGGCCACCTGACAGGCGGCGTCGGCGCCGGAGGCCATGGCCACGCCGCAGTCGGCGTCCTTCAGCGCCAGCACGTCGTTGACGCCGTCGCCGGTCATGGCCACGGTGTGGCCGGCGCTTTGCAGGGCCCGGACGATCTTCCGTTTCTGGTTGGGCACCACCCGGCCGAAGACGGTGTAGCGCCGGATAGCCCGAGCGATGTCCTGGTCCGTTTTCAGCTCCCGGGCGTCCACCCAGTCCCCGGCGCCGTCGATGCCCGCTTGGGCGGCCACGGCGGATACCGTCACCGGGTCGTCGCCGGAGATGACCTTCACCGCCACTCCCTGGCTGTGGAAATACTCAAAGACCTTGGGGGCCGCCGGACGGATGGGATTCTCCAGCACCAGCAGCGCCATGGGCAGCACCAGTCCCTGGAGGTGTCCCGGCTCCGCCCCGTCGCACTGGGCCAGCAGCAGCACCCGGCAGCCCCGCTCCGCGTAGTAGTGGATACGCTTGCGGAGGGGCTCCACGTCGGCCCCCAGCACGTACTCCGGCGCGCCGATGACGTAGGCACCCCGGCCGGCGAAGTTGACGGCGCTCCATTTGGTGGCGGAGGAGAAGGGCACCACCTCCCGGCTGGGCCAGCCGGGGCCGTAGGAAAACTTTTCGGCAATGGCCCGGGCGGTGTCGTTGTCCGGCTCCTGGACACGGTAGAAGGCCCCCAGCACGTCAGCGATGTCCGCTTCGCTCCAGGCCTCCGCGTCCAGGGGCACCACCTCCCGGACCTGCATTTGAGGGCTGGTGACGGTGCCGGTCTTGTCCACGCACAGAACGTCCACCCGGGCCAGGGTCTCAATGGCGTTCATCTCGTGGATGAGGGTCCGGTTCCGGGCCAGCCGCATGACGCTGACCGCCAGGGCCACGGAGGTCAGCAGGAACAGCCCCTCGGGGATCATGCCGATGAGAGCCGCCACAGTGGAGACCACCGACTGCCGCAGGCCCAGGTCCTGGGTGAAGCACTGGGTATAGAACAGGGCGGCGCCGATGGGGATCAGTGCCACACCGATGAAGCGGATCAAACGGTCCAGGGACCGCATCATCTCGCTTTTGGCGGGGCCGGCGTCCTTCTTGGCCGCCAAGGTCAGCCGGGCGGCGTAGGAGTCCGCCCCCACCTGATCCATCCTCGCCCGGCACTTGCCGGAGATGACGAAGCTGCCGGAGCGGAGACTGTCGCCGGGACCCTTGGCGATGGCGTCGGCCTCGCCGGTGATAAGGGCCTCGTTCACCTGGACCTGGCCGGTGAGCACCGGACCGTCGGCGGGGATCTGGCAGCCGGCGGTGAGCTCGACGATGTCCTCCCGCACCAGCCGGTCCACCGGCAGCTCCGTGACGGCCCCGTCCCGGACCGCCCGGACCTTGGCGGCAGACAGCAACGAGAGCTTCTCGATGGTCCGCTTGGACCGGATCTGCTGGATGATGCCGATGGCGGCATTTGCGGCCACGATGAGCAGGAAGGTCATGTCTCTCCAGTCTCCCACCAAGGCCAGGCACACCGCCAGCACCAGGAAGATCAGGTTGAAGTACGTCAGCAGGTTCTCCCGGATGATCTGCTTGTCGGATTTGGTGGGAGACTCCACCGGACGGTTGTCCCACCCGGCCTCCGCCAGCGCCGCCGCCTGGGCGGAAGTCAGTCCCCGGTCCGCCCGGGGCTCACAGCGGGGCATCTCCCGCCGCGCCGGCTCCACCGGCGCCGCAGTCTTTTTCTTCACGAAACGCCCCCCTTTTGTCGTAGATAGGCTTATTATAGCAACTGGGGGCAAATTTGTACAGAGGGAGGACAGGCATCGATTCGCGGGAGCCCTGCCTCACCTCCGATTTCAAACATATGCTTCGCATATGTTGGGCGGAGGTAGCGAGTCCGAACTCGGACGCTTATGAAAAAAGACCCCATCCTTTCGGATGAGGTCTTTTTCTGGAGCGGGCAACGAGGCTCGAACTCGCT
>CAMCDX010000120.1 GCA_945873695.1 uncultured Clostridia bacterium
AGGTATTGTGAAGGCGTCGAAAAAGTCCGTCGGACTTTTTCGACAGCCTGAAAGGCGGGACGTCTCTCCCGGGAGACGTCCCGCCTTTTCGTTTACACCAGGTCCCCCTCAGAGTGGTCCCGGAGGGGCAGCGTCTGGAAGATCTCCGCCTCCAGCCGCTCGTACTCCCAGGCGCCGCGGGAGCGGCGCAGCTTTTTGTCGATGCGGCCGCCGCCCTCGAACAGGTGGATGAGGTAAAACCAGACCTCTTTCATCCGCTGGGCCGCCGGGTTCACCTGGCCGTAAAAGGCCTGGTACGACTGGTACAGCTCGGCGGTAAAGTCCTGGAGCTCCTGCCGGGTGGCCGCCGGACCGCCCCGCCATTTCCGCGGCAGCGCCGGGTCCGCCACGGCGCCCCGGCCCACCATCACCGCCTCCGCCGCCGGGAAGCGGTCCTGAAAAGCCCGGAGGTCCTCCACGGTCCGCAGGTCCCCGTTGTAGCACACCGGGTTTTTGCTGGCCGCCAGAGCCTTCTCAAAGACGTCCAGGTGGACCGTCCCCTTGTAGAACTGCTTCTGCACCCGGGGGTGAATGGTGAGGCAGGCAACGGGATAGCGGTTATAAATTTCCAGCAGGGGCCAGAACTCCTCCGGGTCCAGGATGCCCAGCCTGGTCTTGACGGACACCGGCAGCGCTGCCCGGGAGAAGACCTGGTCGAAGAACCGGTCCAGCTCCTCCGGCTTCGCCAGGAAGCCGGAGCCCTTCCCCTTGGCGGTGACGGTGCCGGAGGGGCAGCCCAGGTTCAGGTTCACTTCCGTGTAGCCCATGTCCCCCAGCAGCTCCGCCGCCCACAGGAAGTCGTCGGCCTTCCGGGTCATGACCTGGGGCACCAGGGGCAGGCCGCCGTTGTTTTCCGGCACCAGCTCCTTCCGGTCCCGGTCCGTGACGATGTGCTGGTCCGTAGGGGAGAAAAAGGGCATGAAGTACCGGTCCGCCCCGCCGAAGCGCCGGTGCCACACCTGGCGGAATACCGCTTTCGTGATGCCGTCCAGGGGGGCGAAGTCGATGCGTTGGATCATTTCAGCTTCTCTTCCCACTCCGCCTGGCGGAAGCCCGTCACCACGAAGTCATCTCCCACCAGGATGGGCCGCTTCACCAGCATCCCGTCGGTGGCCAGGAGGGCCAGCTGCTCCTCCTCCGTCATGGCGGGCAGCTTGTCCTTCAGGCCCAGGGCCTTGTACTGCAGGCCGCTGGTGTTGAAAAACTTCTTCAGGGGCAGGCCGCTCTTCCGCCACCACGCCTCCAGCTCCTCCGCCGAGGGGTTGTCCAGCTTGATGTCCCGCTGGTCATAGCGGACGCCCTGCCCGTCCAGCCAGGCCTTGGCCCTCTGGCAGGTGGTGCACTTGGGATAGCATACGAATAACATAGAATTTCCTCCGTTCTCAAAAGAAGCTGAGTTGTTCCCCGGCCTGCCGGTCCTCGAATTCCATCAGCCAGGCCATGGCTTTTTCCGTTTGGCAGATGACGCCCCGCTTCCCGCACTCCTCCCGCAGGATAGCCGCCAGCCGCTTTTCGTTGGGACTTGGGCACTGGTAAGCGTCCCCGAAGGCACGGATGTACCGCTCCTTCATCCCCGGGAAATGACGGTCCAGCTGGCGGTAAAAATACTGCCGGTCTCCGTCCCGGAGGGTGACGCCCATGCCGAAATTCACGATGACCTCCACCCCCGCGTCGAAGCAGTACCCCAGCAGGCCCCAGAGGTTCTCCTCCGTGTCGTTGAGAAAGGGCAGGATGGGACACAGCCACACGCCGGTGCGGATGCCGTTTTCGTGCATGGTCCGCAGCATCTCGAACCGCCGCTTCGTGGTGCAGACGTTGGGCTCCAGGACGCGGCACAGGTCCTCGTCAAAAGTGGTGAGGGTGGTGCAGACCACCGCCTTTGTTTTCTCGTTGATGGCCTTCAGCAGCTCCAGGTCCCGCAGGACCAGATCCGACTTGGTCAGTACCGACACGCCGCAGCCCTGGCGCAGGATGACCTCCAGGCACCGCCGGGTCAGCAGGGTCTCCCGCTCCAGGGGCAGGTAGGGGTCGCACATGGCCCCGGTGCCCACCATGCACCGCCGCCGCTTCCGGCGGAGAGCGTCCTCCAGCAGCTCCGGGGCGTTGATTTTCACCGCCACATCCTCAAAGGCGTGGTCCATCTGATAACAGGTGCTGCGGGAGTCGCAGTAGATGCACCCGTGGGTGCAGCCCCGGTAGACGTTGATGCCGTTCCGGGCGGAGAGGATACTTTTCGCCTCGATGGTATGCACCGCGCCCCGCCTCCTCTCCAAACTGTTTTCAGTATAGCAAAGATCCAAGGCCCGGGCAAGCCCTGAAAGCAGGAAAGCCCCTGGAGTGAGGGGCAAAGGCTGCCGTCAGGAAAAACCGCCGGACCATTGGCCCGGCGGTCTGATGCTCAGTAGGAGTTGATCTCCATATTCTCGTCGTCCCGTCCCTTTTCGATGGCCCGGATCTCCACAAAATACTTCATGTTGGGATTGACCTCCACCTGGACCCGGTCGCCGACTTTATGGCCCATCAGTGCCTTGCCCACTGGGGACTCCTTGCTGACCAGGCCCTTCAGCACGTCCTGGCGCAGCGTGGTGACGATCTGGATCTCCATCTCCTTTTTCACCATCTCATTGAAGATGGTCACCTTGTCGAACAGGCCCACGGCATCCTCCTGGGTCTTGACCTGGATGACTTTAGCGGTGCGGATCATCCGCTCCAGGTAGCGGATGCGGCTCTCGTTGCGGTTTTTTGCCTGCTTGGCGCACTTGTACTCAAAATTCTCGCTGAGGTCGCCGAAGGCCCGGGCGGTCTGGACCTCTTCGATCAGCTGGGGCCGCAGCACCCGCACCCGGTGGTCGATCTCCTCCTGCATCTTTTTGATATCGACTTCCGTCAGTTCATCATACATGAAAATCTTCCCCTTTCCTCCCGGTCTCATCGTCCCGTTTTGCGTCCGTGCCCAGTGCCAGGCCACGGCCCGGCACAGCGGCCGTGGTTTGAAAGCGAAGAAATTCCCTATCCGGCCAAGAAGCCTCGCCGCAGGCGGGGATTCGTGCTAAACAGGGAATTTCTGAGCTGGCAGGCGGCTTCAATTTGGATATTTTCGTTTTCCAACCCGAACCGGAATCCAGCGGAGCGAATCCGGTTCGGAAGCGAAGAAAAAGCACGTCCGGCGTATGAAAAGGCCCCAAGGCCTTTTCATCGCCTCAGGGCTTTTTCTGAGCTGTCAGGCGGCTTCAATTTGGATATTTTCGTTTCCCAACCCAAATCACAACTCAGCGAAGCGGTTGTGATTTGGAAAGGAGGAGCACGGGAGCGGGCGGATGACGTTCTTTTGTTCCGCAGGAATAAAAGAGCGTCGGAGCAAAGCGGACTTTGCTCCGACGTGGCGGAGATGGAGGGATTTGAACCCCCGCGCCGGTTGCCCGACCTATCGGATTTCGAATCCGAACCCTTCAGCCACTTGGGTACATCTCCAGGATGCCGCCATCCGCGGGCGCACCAGTATTATGCCACACTTTCTCCGCCGATGCAAGTGTGAAACTGCTGAATCAAAACGCAATGCGCGTCATAAGATATTCTAATGGGGAGGCGAAGCCATGAGAGCCCGCGTCTATCTGCCCGGAACGGCGGAACAATACCCGAATTATTGCCATGCCATCGCGGCCGCTGGCGGCGAGGCCTGCTTTGACGGTACCCCGGAGGCCTGCGGCGGACTGCTGCTGCCCGGTGGCGGGGACCTGGCGCCCTGGCGGTACGGCCAGGAGAACACAGCCTCCCGGAACGTGGACCCGGTGCGGGACAGGACGGAGCTGTGGCTGCTGGAAGCGTTTACGGACCTGGGAAAGCCGGTGCTGGGCATCTGCCGGGGGCTCCAGGCCATCAACGTCTTCTTCGGCGGCACCCTGCTCCAGGACATCCAGGGCCACAGCGCCGTGGACGGGATCGACCGGCTCCACCGGGTTCGGACGGCGCCGTCGGTCTTTCGGACGCTGTACGGACCGGCCCCGGTGGTCAACAGCGCCCACCACCAGGCGGCGGACCGCCTGGGCAGCGGGCTGGAAGCGGTCCAGTGGACGGCGGACGGCACCGTGGAGGCCCTGGTCCATCGGACGCTGCCGGTTTGGGCGGTCCAGTGGCACCCGGAGCGGCTGCGGGGGCCCTGGGCCCGCTCCGGCACGGCGGACGGCGGTCTTCTGTTCCAGGCCTTCCTGGAGCAGGTGCGACTCTCTCGAAAAATTTAAGAAGAAAAATTTTGTAAAGGCTTGACATCCCCGCTTTTCCGTGTTAACATATCCAAGCTGACAATTTCCACGGAGGGCGTACGCAGGTGTAGCACAATGGTCAGGGCACCAGCCTTCCAAGCTGGGGATGCGAGTTCGATTCTCGTCACCTGCTCCAACAAATTCGCGCCAGTAGCTCAGCTGGATAGAGCAACTGCCTTCTAAGCAGTGGGCCAGGGGTTCGAGTCCCTTCTGGCGTACCAGCTCTCCTCTTGGAGCGAGTGTCGGCACAATGGATTCCGTGATATGTGGTGGGTGTAGCTCAGTTGGTTAGAGCACCGGATTGTGGTTCCGGGTG
>CAMCDX010000121.1 GCA_945873695.1 uncultured Clostridia bacterium
CATCTGCTGGAGGGTCTGCTCATCGCCCAGGACAACATCGACGAGGTCATCCGCATCATCCGCAGCGCCTACGATGATGCCAAGCAGCGTCTGATGGAGCGGTTCGGTCTGGATGACATCCAGGCCCAGGCCATTCTGGACATGCGGCTGAAAGCCCTCCAGGGCCTGGACCGGGAGAAGCTGGAGACCGAGTACAAGGAGCTGGAGGAGAAAATCGCCTGGTATAACAAGGTTCTCTCCGACGAGGGCCTGGTGCGCCAGATCCTGAAGGAAGAGCTGACCGCCATCGCCGACAAGTACGGCGACGACCGCATGACCGAGATCCAGGACGTGGAGGACGAGATCGACATTGAGGACCTCATCGAGGAGGAGCAGTGCGTCTTCACCCTGACCCAGGCGGGCTATATCAAGCGCACCCCTGTCAGTGAGTACACCGCCCAGTCCAAGGGCGGCATGGGCAAGAAGGGCATCACCACCCGGGAGGAGGACTACGTGGTGGATGTGTTCACCGCCTCCACCCATGACTATATCCTCTTCTTCACCGATACCGGCAAGGTCTACCGGAAGAAGGGCTACCAGATCCCCGAGAGCGGCAAGACCGCCAAGGGCACCAACATCGTCAATATCCTGCAAGTGGAGCAGGGCGAGCGGGTCCAGACCATGATCCATTTCCGGGAGACCTCCAATGAGGAGCTGTATCTGGTGATGGTCACCCGGAACGGTACTGTCAAGCGTCTGCCGGTGTCCACCCTGAAGAACCTGCGCAACAACGGCATCCGTGCCCTGACCCTGGACGAGGGAGATGCCCTGGTCACTGTCCGGGAGACCGACGGCACCAAGAAGATCCTGATCGCCACCCATGACGGTCAGGCGGTATGCTTCGACGAAAATGACATTCGTCCCATGGGCCGGACCGCCGTGGGCGTCCGGGGCATCCGCCTCCGGGAGGGCGACTATGTGGTGGGCGCTGCCCGGGCCAGGGAGGGCTGCCAGGTCCTCTCCATCACGGAAAAGGGCTACGGCAAGCGCACTCCTGTGGAAGAGTACCGCATTACCAACCGGGGCGGCATCGGCATCAAGAACTATATGGTCACGGAAAAGACCGGCGGCGTCGTGGGCGTCAAGGTGGTGGACGGCAGCGAGGACCTGCTTCTCGTGACCCAGGCGGGTATCCTCATCCGCACCGCCGTGGAGAACATCCGCTCCGCCGGCCGCGCCACCCAGGGCGTCATCGTCATGCGCTTCAAGGAAGAGGGTGACCGGGTCATCTCCCTGGCCCTGGCGGATAAGGACGAATCCCAGGAGACGGAAATCGGAATGGAAGTTCACGAAGACACGGAATCTTGAGAACTTGCTGGAAATACACTGTTTTGCCAAAAAGTGAGGAAAACTATGAAGCGAGATGCCATCAACTGCCTGCGCTGCAAGACGCCTATGGTTTTTTTAGGAGAACAGCAGATCCAGATGGGAAAAACAAGCTGGGTCCTGGGAGACCTTCCGAATCTGTTTGCCGGCGCCATGGATGTGGAAGTCTATCAGTGCCGGAAATGCGGGAAGCTGGAATTTTTCAGCATGGAAGGAAACGAGACGCAATGCCAGGAAGCAGCTTCCCGAAAAATCTGCCCGGAGTGCAGTGCCGAGCATGACGCGGACGATGACTGCTGTCCTATCTGCGGGCACGTCTATACCAAATAAAAGTAAGGAACTTCCCCATGAAAACTGTGACTATCTATACCGACGGCGCCTGCTCCGGCAATCCCGGCCCGGGGGGCTGGGGAGCTGTTTTGATGTACGGCACACACAAGCGGGAGCTCTCCGGCGGAGAGGCCAGCACCACCAACAACCGCATGGAGCTGACAGCGGTGATCGAAGCTCTCTCCATCCTGAAGGAACCCTGCACCGTGGACCTGTGGTCCGACTCCAAGTATGTTATTGACGGCCTTTCCAAGGGTTGGGCCCGCAGCTGGAAGGCCCGTGGGTGGGTGAAAAGCGACAAAAAGCCCGCCTTGAACCCGGACCTGTGGGACCGTTTGCTGGAACTGACGGATATCCACACCCTTAGTTACCACTGGGTGAAAGGCCACGCTGAAAATGAGTACAACAACCGCTGCGACGAGCTGGCTGTTGCGGAGAGCCAGAAGCACAAATAAACAAAACAGGCGGACTTGTGGAAAAGAAGTCCGTCTGTTTTTAAAAATTTTGAGTAGTAATCGATTTTCCTTAAAACATTCACAAACTGTTCATAAGAAAAACATAATTCCGCAAAAAATATCGGGTATCTTAATACTCAGCAAAGGGTCCTCCCAAACCCGATGCGTTTTCTCCCTCCTAAAACACACACAGCAAAAAGGGCCGCCGATGGCGGTCCTTTTTGTGTTCTTTTCTTGTAAATCACCAGGGGCCGGTGTAAAATAACCATGATAAGCATGTCCGTGAGGAGGTTTTTGGAATGAAAGACGGATTTGTTTCTGTGGCCTGCGGCACGCCGAAGCTGCGGCTGGCGGACTGCCACTATAACGCGGAACAGACCTTCACCATGATGCGCCAGGCGGAGAAGGCCGGCGTCAAGGTGCTGGTGCTGCCGGAGCTGGGTCTGACGGGCTACACCTGCGGCGACCTGTTCTATCAGGACGTCCTGCTGCGGGGTGCGGAGGAGGCCCTGGCCACGGTCCTGGAGGCCACCCGGAATCTGGAGGTGGTGACGGCGGTGGGCCTGCCGGTACGGGTTAACAACAAACTGTATAACTGCGCTGCGATTATACAAAAAGGACAGATTTTAGGTCTGGTTCCCAAGAGCCACCTGCCCAATTATGGTGAATTTTACGAAAAGCGCCAGTTTGCCCCGGCACGGGAGAAATGGATCAGCGTCCGCCTGTGTGGGCAGGACCTGCCGTTTGCCGCCGGGCAGGTATTCCGCTGCGAAAACATTCCGGACCTGGTGCTGGGTTTTGAGATCTGCGAGGACCTGTGGGCACCGGGTTCCCCCTCCTTGAAAATGGCCCAGGCAGGCGCCACCATCATCTGCAATCTCTCTGCCAGCAACGAGGTCATCGGAAAGGATGCCTACCGCCGGCAGCTGGTGACCATGCAGTCGGCCAAGCTCCAGTGCGGCTACGTCTATGCCAGCAGCGGCGAGGGGGAGTCCACCTCTGACGTGGTATTCGGCGCCCACCAGCTGATTGCGGAGAATGGCACGCTTCTGGGTGAAAAGCGGTTTGAGAATGGCCTGCTGATTTCGGAAATCGACGTCCAGCGGCTGGCTTATGAGCGCCGCCGGACCCAGGCCATGACGCCGGTGCCGGAATGCGAGATGCCTGCACAGGGACTGTTCTCCCTCACCCTGTCCCCCACCAAGCTGACCCGCTATGTGGCCCCCATGCCCTTTGTTCCAGAGGGTAAGGAGGACCGGGACGCCCGCTGCCGGGAGATTTTGCTGATCGCATCCCTGGGATTGAAGCAGCGGATGGAGCACACCGGGGCAAAAACCGCGGTGGTGGGCCTCTCCGGCGGCCTGGACTCCACCCTGGCGGTGCTCATCACCGGCCTTGCCATGAAGATGCTGGACCGGCCCATGACGGACATTGTGGCCGTTACCATGCCCTGCTTCGGCACCACCGACCGGACGAAAAACAACGCTGTGATCCTGGCGGAAAAGCTGGGCACTACCCTGAAAACCGTAGATATCTCCGCCTCCGTCCGCAGCCACTTTAAGGACATCGGTCACGACATGGAGGATCACTCCGTCACCTTTGAGAATGGCCAGGCCCGGGAGAGGACCCAGGTGCTGATGGACATCGCCAATAAGAACGGCGGCATCGTCATCGGCACTGGCGACCTCAGTGAGCTGGCCCTGGGCTGGTGCACCTACAACGGCGACCACATGAGCATGTACGCCGTCAACTGCTCCATCCCCAAGACCCTGGTGAGGCACCTGGTGGGGTATCTTGCCCGGGACAACGCCGAGAAGGACGAGGCCCTCCACGACGTACTGGAGGACATTTTGGATACCCCTGTCTCTCCGGAGCTGCTGCCCGCCGTCCAGGGGCAGATCAGCCAGAAGACCGAGGACCTGGTCGGCCCCTATGAGCTCCACGACTTCTTCCTGTACTACATGCTCCGCTGGGGCTTTTCTCCCCGGAAGATCTACCGTCTTGCGGTGTACGCCCTGGGCGGCAAATACAGCCGGGAGGTCATTTTGAAGTGGCTGAAGACCTTCTACCGCCGCTTCTTCAGCCAGCAGTTCAAGCGCAGCTGCGTCCCCGACGGCCCCAAGGTTGGCTCCGTGGCTCTGTCTCCCAGAGGCGACTGGCGGATGCCGTCTGACGCGAAGATGAATCTGTGGCAGAGTGAATTGGAGACGCTGGAATAAACGGAATCTGGAAGCCAGTCGCCATATCAGGGTCCCCGCGCAAACATGGTTTGCGTGGGGAAAGGAGGAGCCGCGGAATGCGTGAGCTTTCGCTGCAGGCGGAAGCGAGGGATATGAAGCGAGCGACGACGCGGTGGATGCCGTCTGACGCGAAGATGAATCTGTGGCAGAGTGAATTGGAGACGCTGAAATAAGCTGAATTGAAAATCTATCATGTATAAAAAAGCCCCCTGACAGGCATC
>CAMCDX010000122.1 GCA_945873695.1 uncultured Clostridia bacterium
TTCCTACATTAGGGGGCTCTTTGTCTATTGTCCGTTTTTACTGGACCTGTTCACTGTTCACTGTTCAGCGGTACTTTTTTATTGCTTGTCCTTCGGCAGGATCAGGTTCAACAGCACGGCCATAATGGTGGCGATGACCACCGGGGACTTGCCGAAGATCATGGTGACCGCCTCCGGGAACTGGCTCAGGGCCGCGCTGGCCTGGGAGATGCCCACGCCCAGGGCGGCGGACAGGCCTACAATGGTGGTATTCCGGGCCGTCAGGTCCTGGGAGGCGATAAGCTTCATGCCCGTCATGGCAATGGTGGAGAACACGGTGATGGTGGCGCCGCCCAGAACGCACTGGGGGATGGTGGTCAGCACCGCCGCGAACTTGGGAGACACGCCTGCCAGCAGCAGGAAGCCGCCCGCCATGGCGAACACCGTCCGATTCACCACCTTGTTGGTGGTGACGATACCCACGTTCTGAGAGTATGTGGCCGTGGGCAGGCCGCCGAAGAGGGCTGCCAGGATGTTGCTGGCGCCGTAGGCGATGATGCCGCCCTGAAGCTCCCGGTCCGTGGGGTCCCGGTCCAGGCCGCCCACGGTGGTGGCGGTGAAGTCGCCGATGGCCTGGATGGAGTTGATGGCGAACAGCAATCCGATGGCGATGCAGGAGGCCGGATCAAAAGAGACACCGAAGTGCAGCACCCGGGGCAGGGAGAACCAGGCGGCGTCTCCCACATCGGCGAAGCTTACCATGCCGAAGCACAGGGCCACTACGTAGCCGAAGATCATGCCCAGCAGAATGGAGGCCAGCTTGGCCACGCCCTTGGCGTGATGGTTCAGCACCATCACCACCACCAGGGTCAGGGCCGCAATCAGCCAGTTCTGCCAGGAGCCGTACACCATGGCCTCCGGCAGGCCCTTGGCAGCCACGGCCTCCGCCGTGTTGGCTGTGCCGCCGGCCATGTAGTTGATGGCGGTGGGATAGAGGGAGAGGCCGATGGTAAACACCACCGTTCCCGTGATGACCGGCGGGAACAGCACCCGGATCTTTTTCACGAAAACGCCCACAATGACGGCCACGATGCCGCCCACGATCATGGCGCCGGCGATGGCGGCCACCCCGCCGCCGGAGGAGGCGATGGCCTGCATGCTGGGAACATAGGCGAAGCTGACGCCCAGGATCACCGGCAGGCCCGAGCCGAATCGGCGGCCGATGGGGAACAATTGCAGCAGCGTGGACACGGCGGACATCACCAGGGACGCCTGGATCAGCAGCACCCGGTCCGCCTGGGGCAGACCGATGGCGCCGGCGATGATGATGGGCGGTGTGACGCAGCCTACGATCATGGACACCAGATGCTGGAGGGCCAGGGAGACCGACGTGCCCAGGGGCGGGATACCGTGCACCTGAAACAGCAGTTCATTGCCGCGGGAAGGGGTTGCCATGGGGGAGGACCTCCTTTGTCGGATTTTCTGAATCAATTCCCATGATAGCACGGCGTACTGGATGAATCAAACAAAAAATTTGGAAAACTAATTAATTTTTGGAAGCGCACAAAAAAGATGCCCCGCTCTGTGCATCTTGCACAGAGCGGGGACGGATTCAGAGGACCTTGTCCAGGAAGGACTTGAGGCGCTCGCACTGGGGATGAGCGAAAAACTCGTGGGGCTCGTTCTGCTCCAGGATGTGTCCGCCGTCCATGAACAGGACCCGGCTGCCCACCTCCCGAGCGAAGCCCATCTCGTGGGTGACCACCACCATGGTCATGCCCTCGTCAGCCAGCTGCTTCATGACCTCCAGCACCTCCCCCACCATCTCCGGGTCCAGGGCGGAGGTGGGCTCGTCAAACAGCATCACCTTGGGCCGCATGGCCAGGGCCCGGACGATGGCGATGCGCTGCTTCTGGCCGCCGGAGAGCTGGGCGGGATAGGAGTCGACGCGGTCCGCCAGACCCACCCGGTCCAGCAGCTTCACCGCCTCGGCGTCCGCCTCCTCCTGCTTCATCAGGCCGGTGCGCACCGGCGCCAGGGTGATGTTCTTTCGAATGGTCATGTTGGGGAACAGGTTGAAGTGCTGGAACACCATGCCCATCTGCTGGCGGATGGCATTGATGTCGGTCTTGGGATTCGTGATATCCGTGCCCTCGAAGGTGATGGTGCCGCTGGTGGGGGTCTCCAGCAGGTTCAGACACCGGAGGAAGGTGGACTTGCCGGAGCCGGAGGGGCCGATGATGACCACCTTTTCGCCGGGGGCGATGTGCTCGGAGATGTTGTCCAGCACCAGGTTGCTCCCGAAGGATTTGGACAGGTTTTTAACGTCGATCACTTTGACGCAGCCTCCTTTCCATCTTGCCCTGGAGCCAGGACAGGATCATCACCAGGATGAGATACATCACGGCGATGCCCAGCAGGGGGAACATGTATTCATAGGTCTTGCCGCCCACGGCCTGGGCATAGTAGACCATTTCGGTGCCGCCGATGGCGGAGACCAGGGAGGTGTCCTTCAAGAGGGTGATGAACTCGTTGCCCAGGGAGGGCAGGATGTTCTTGAAGGCCTGGGGGATAACGATGAACCGCATGGTATCCAGGTAGTTCAGGCCCAGGGAGCGGCCGGCCTCGGTCTGGCCGATGTCCACGCTCATCAATCCGCCCCGGACGATCTCCGCCACATAGGCGCCGGAGTTGATGCCCAGACCCAGGGCGCCCACCATGGTGTGGTTGCGGCTGGTCTTGAAGATGACGAATCCCCAGATCAGCAGCTGGACCATCATGGGGGTGCCGCGGATGACGGTGGTGTACACCTTGCAGACGGCGTTCAGGATCCCCAGCACCGGATTGCGGCGTCCCAGGCGCTGCTGGTCGTGGGAGGTGCGGATCACCGCCACCACCACGCCCAGAACAATACCCAGGATCAGGGCGATCACCGTCAGTTCCAGGGTGAAGCGTAATCCCTGTAAATAAAGCTTCCACCGGTCACCCACCAGGAACGCTTTGCAGAACTTCAGGAAGAAGGACTGCGGATCGCTCAGCTCGGCCACCGGCAGGGCGCTGAGCTGCTCATAAAGCGCTTGCCAAGCCATGGACATTCTCCTCTCTGTCAGTCAAAACAAGATAAGGCGAAGGGCGGCCGCGCACTGGGGCCGCCCTTCGCTTGGATCAAGCGAATTTTATTCGGCGGTGATGTACTTGTCCACGATGGCCTGGAAGGTGCCGTCAGCCTTCAGCTCGGCCATAGCGCCGTTGATGGCGTCCAGCAGCTGGGTGTTGCCCTTCTTCAGGCCGATGGCGTAATCCTCCACGGCGAACTCGGTATCCAGGATCTTCAGGCCGGGGTTGGCGGCCACAAAGGCCTTGGCGGGCTCGTTGTCGATGACCACCGCGTCCACCTGGCCGTTGACCAGAGCCATGACGGCGGTGGCGCCGGTGTCATAAGCGGTGACATGGTCCTCACCGTAGCCGCCGTTCTCCACGGTATCAGAGCAGTAGATGTAACCGGTGGTAGCCTTCTGGCAGCCGATCATCTCGGCGTTCGCCAGATCGTCCACGCTCTGGATGGGGGAGTCCTCCTTCACGATGACCACCTGCACGCCGGTGGCGTAGCTGTCGGAGAAGTCCATGACAGCCAGACGCTCCTCGTTGACGGTAACGCCGGCCATGACGATGTCGCTCTGGCCGTTCTGGGCGGCCAGCAGGGCGGCGTCAAAGTCCATGTCGTCCACCACCAGCTCCAGGCCCAGCTTGTCGGCAATGGCCTGGGCCACTTCCACGTCGATGCCCTCGAAGGAGCCGTCATCGGCGATCATCTCATAGGGAGGGAAATCGGCGCTGGTGGACATGTGCAGCTTCCCAGCCTCCACGGTGGTGAAGCCGGCCTCGGCGGCGGGCTCCTTGGTGTCAGCGGCGGGTTCGGTCTTGCTGCCGCAGGCGGCCAGGCTCAGGACCATGACCAGGGTCAGCAGAAGCGCAGAAAAATTTTTCATAATATTCGTCCTTCTTTTCCAAAAAATCTCCGCAAACGCGGGTGAGTGTGGGCTTGGGGAGCTTTTGACTCCCTGAAGTATGCCCTACCTTACCACGTTGCGGTCCCAATGTCAATACTTTTCCAAAAATAATGCATAAATATTTGGATATAAACGGAAAAATTCCTTAAAATTACAAGAAAAATAAAGAACTGAAAGGCCTTTTTATGGAAAATTACGGAGCGCGATTTGCATACAAAAATGCATATTCATCATAATTTGAATAAACATGCAAAAAGAGAGCGGCATACGCCGCTCTCCCCAGCTTGTCGAAAAACCACTGCTTAAAGCAACTGGGTTGCATTTTGCAGGGGGAGTACGAGGGGGCGGGAGCCCCTTCGTGTGGAATCAAATGCCTGCAAAAAGCCTGCGCCAGCAGGCGTTTGCGCCGCGCAGCGGCAGATTTTCGGGCAGCAAAGCGGCCAGAAAATCGAGGTATTGTGAAGGCGTCGAAAAAGTCCGTCGGACTTTTTCGACAGCCTGAGAGAGCGGCATACGCCGCTCTCCCCAGCTTGTCGAAAAACCACTGCTTAAAGCA
>CAMCDX010000123.1 GCA_945873695.1 uncultured Clostridia bacterium
CGAGGTATTGTGAAGGCGTCGAAAAAGTCCGTCGGACTTTTTCGACAGCCTGAGATGCACGGCTCAAGCCGTGCATCTTTTTGCGTTCTTAACGGATGGGAAGCATCTTTCCGGTCTCAAAGGACTCCTTGCAGCGGTAAGCGGCCTCGGACACGGCGGTGCCGTCGTACACTGTCATATCAGCGGGACGGGTCCCATTGCGGATGTGGTCCGTAAAGGCCCGCATCTCCGCCAGGAAGGCGGTGTGCCAGCGGGACATGAAATCCGGGTAATACTCCTGGCGGGCGCCGTTCTCATCCACGATCTGGAGCAGATCTTTGGCGCCCACAGGGGCGATCCGCAGAGTGCCCCTGGTGCCGATGATCTCCGTCTCCACGTTGCAGCCGGCGGCGTGGGTACGGTTGGTGAACAGGAAGCCCATGGCGCCGTTTTCGCACTGGACCATGGCGGCGGCATTGTCGGCGTCATTCAGTTCCCGGTACAGATCGAATTCAAAAACGCCTCCCAAGCCCCAGACGTTTTTGATATTGGACCCGGTGAACCAGCGGACCAGGTCCAGGTCGTGGACGCACATATCCAGGAACTGGCCGCCGGAGTGGGGAGCGAATTTCAGCGTGGATTCAATGGTGCTGCGGGGGTCCTGGGTATAGGAGCGGACCAGCACCACCTTGCCGATCTCCCCAGCGTCCACCCGGCGCTTGGCCTCAGCGTAGGAGGGATCGAACCGGCGCATGAAGCCCAGCTGGAACACCAGCTCAGGATGGGCCTCCACCACCTTCTCCGCCTCCTTGCACTGGGCCACGTCGATGCCCAGAGGCTTTTCGCAGAAAACATGCTTGCCGTGCTCCATGGCGATCCTGATCTGCTCCACATGGAGGAAGGAGGGGGAGACGATGGCCACAGCATCCAGTTCCGGGTCGGCGCACATATCCGCAAAGTCTGTGTAGGTGCGGGGGATATCCAGCTCCTCCGCCACGGACTGAAGCCGCGCCTCATCCACGTCGCAGACGGCGTGGAGGGTACAGCCGGGGAGAAGCGTGGCCAGGTTCTTCGCGTGTTCATAGCCCAGGCGGCCCAGGCCGACAGAGCCGATCTTAACAGATTTCATACAGGTCCCCTCTTTCGTTGTTTTTCCCATTATAATCCATTCTGTCCAAAAAAGAAAGACGCACGGCTCAAGCCGCGCGTCTTTTTCGCGTCCTTACCGGCGTCCGCCGCCTCCGCCGAAGCCGCCCCGGCCGGCACCGCCGCCGAAGCTGCCGCCGCCAAAGCCACCACGGCCGGCGCCGCCCCCAAAGGAGCCGCCGCCAAAGCTGCCTCCGCTGAAACCTCCGCGGCCGGCACCGCCGCCGAAGCCGCCGCCTCCGAAACCGCCGCCAAAGCCGCCGCCCCGGCCGGGCCGGGAGCCGCTGGTGGGCGGGCGATGGGAGGGGCCGGAGCCGCTCTTGGGCGGCTGGGGCGGTCTGGGAGAACGGGGCGGTCTGGGGGGCTTGGGCGGTCTGCGCCGCCGGGGCCGTCCCCAGAACACCGGGTAGTACCGCCGAGTGGGGATGCCCATGCCGGGCATCATGTACCGCCGGCGGTAGCGGTTATACCGCATTCGGTCCAGAAGGACCCAAATCACCAGCAGGACCGCCAACAACACCACCAGCCGGGCCAGCAGGTATCCGGCGGTAGGTGCGAAATAGCCGGTGGTCTCCGTGGCGTAGCCGCCTGAGAGACTGGTGTAGGTATGCTCCATCGCGGGGATGTAGCTCTCCCGCACCGTCACGCCATACACATCCTCCAGATAGTCCACCAGACCGTCAAAGGTCTTTCGGACCGCCTGGTCATAGTCCCCGGCAGCGAAATCCCGCTCCATTTTGTCCCAGAGGATGGACTGGAGGGCGTTCTGCTGGCTGCCGGAAAAGCCGCTGCCCCAGCCGATGTAGTAATCGCCGTCCGGGGCGCCGTTGTAGTAGTTCTCCAGGGCCAGCACCAGCAAAATGCCGTTGTTTCGCTCTTTGGAGCCCACGCCCAGCCGCCCGAACTCCTCCGCCGTGTAGTCGGCGATGTCGGTGCTGCCGGTGGTGTCGATGACTTCCACGGCGATCTGGGCACCGGTCTGGGCGAACAGGCTGGCGTTCATGGCGTCCACGTATTCGGCGGTCTTCTCCGAGATGACGCCCTCGGTATCGTAGATGTATTGATAGCTGCCCAACACGGTGGTGGAGGCCTCGCCGGTATCCGCCGGCTTCTTCGCCTGGCCGATGACGATGCCGGCCACGATGGCCAGCACCATGACGGCCGCCGCCACGGAGCGTTTTTCAAAAACTTTCATAGACAGTTCCTTCTTTATCCTGAGCCAGTACGGAGCGGATCGGGGAAGTCCGCTCCCCCTTTAATTGTGCAGCTCCATCAGCTTCCGCTTCAGCTCGCCCTCGATCTTACCCAGCTCCACTTCGGCTTCCCTCCGCTTCTGGGCGCCCTCCCGCTGGATGTTCAGCACCTCGTCCAGGGTGTCGATCAGCTGCTGGTTGGTGTGCTGCAGGGTCTCGATGTCCACCACGCTCCGCTCCGCCTCCTTGGCGGTCTGGATGGTGCCCATCTTCAGCATGTCGGCGTTCTTCTTCAAAAGCTCGTTGGTCATCTCCGTCACGGCGCTCTGGGCGGCGGTGGCCTGCCGGCCGTGCTCCATGCCCAGGGCCAGCACCATCTGGCTCTTCCACAGGGGGATGGTGTTCACCAGGGAGGACTGGATCTTCTCCACCATCAGCGTGTCGTTGTTCTGCAGCAGACGGGTCTGGGGGCCCATCTGGATGGAGATCATGCGAGTCAGCTCCAGGTCGTGGAGTTTCTTCTCGAACCGATCGCACATCTGGACCATGTCGTTGTACCGCTGGGCGTCCTCCTGGGCGCCGGTCTGCTCGGCCTTGGCCTTCAGGGCGGGCAGCTCGCTGGCCCGGACGTCCTCCAGTTTCTTCTTGCCCGCCAGGATGTACATGGTCAGTTCCTTGTAGTACTTCAGGTTCAGCTCATACATCTGGTCGAACATGGCCACGTCCTTCAGCAGCGTCACCTGATGCTGCTCCAGCTCCCGGGCGATCTTGTCCACGTTGCTCTCCACCTTGGCATACTGGGCTTTCATGGTCTCCAGCTTGTTGCCGGCCTTCTTGAATTTGCCGAAAAAGCCCTTTTTCTCCTCTTCCTCGCCGAAGCCCTTCAGCTCCACCACCAGTTCGGAGAGGGACTTGCCCACCTCGCCCAGATCCTTGGTGCGGACGGAGGCCAGGGCGTTCTCAGAGAAGCCCGCCACGTTCTTCTGGGCGGCGGCGCCGTACTGGAGCACCAGGTTGGAGTCCATGATATCGATCTTCTTGGAGAAATCCTCCACCGCCTTCTTCTCCGCTTCGCTGAGCATACTGTCATCCAGCTTCACCGGCTCCGCGGCGGGCTTTTCCGGCTCGGGCGTGGCGGGGGTGGCGGGGGCCGACGGCTCCAGGGTCAGGGTGGGAACCTCCTCCGCCGCGGCGGCGGTATCCGGGGTCAGGGTCAGTTCGGGCATCATGTTCTTCTCATCAGCCATGTTCATTTCCTCCGTTTATCCTTTCTCATTTCCGTGTCCGCGTCCGCCGCGTCACAGCTCCAGCTTGATGTCGGTGTCCTCCTTGGGTACGCTCTCCGCCTTCAGAGGCTGGTCCCCGGCCAGGCCCTCCCGGGCCATCATGGTCTCCAGCACCGTGATGTCGGTGGAGATGTCCAGGGCCTCTGCGCCGTACAGGGCGTCCAGCTGCTTTTCAAAGGCCGCCACGATGGTGCGCATCATGCCCTCCACCTTGGCCAGGGTGGAATTGATGTTCTCGCCGGAGACGCCGGCGGCGCTCATTCGGTCATAGCTGTTCAGCAGCTTCAGCGTGGTGGGCAGATAGTAGTCCATAAACCGCCGGACCTTGGGCAGCTTGGCGGGGTCCCGCTTCACCTCGTCGAAGATCTTCTGGGACACCTGCTCCAGCCGCACGATGTCGGCGGAGATACCGGGGTCGGCGATGTTGTCGTCCAGCCGCTTCATCTCGGCGATGGCCAGGCGGCCGTCCTTCAGCATCTTGTCCAGCTCGGCGTTGCCGGTGGACGCCTCCTTGGGCTTTTCCGCCGCCTTGGGCTGCGCCTGCTCCGTGCCGCCGACGACGCCGGCGTCTTTGCACAGGGCGTTCACGCCGAAAAACACCGCCGCCGACACCGCTGCCAGCAGCGCGTAGTGCAGCGGTGCGTACAGGGGGAACAGCAGGGCGTAGAGCAGCCAGATGGCCGCCACGGCGTAAAAGGGCGCCACGCTTTTCCGGGCCTTTGTCTCCATATCCAGGGCCTCCTTCCGGCCATACAAATTATGATATGTGGTATTATACCCCCATCCGCCGTGGCCGGTCAAGGCGGCGGAGATGTAAAATGACTATGAACGAAAAAAGCGCCCCTCTGGGGCGCTTTTCAGCTTGTCGAAAAACCTCTGCTTAAAGCAACTGGGTTGCATTTTGCAGGGG
>CAMCDX010000124.1 GCA_945873695.1 uncultured Clostridia bacterium
TTTTTGCAGGCATTTGATTCCACACGAAGGGGCTCCCGCCCCCTCGTACTCCCCTTGCAAAATGCAACCCAGTTGCTTTAAGCAGGCGTTTTTCGACAAGCTGTACACATAAAAGTGATGGCTGCGCTCCAATCACCGTTCTCGCCATTTGCGAGTGATACACGGTTTTTCCCAAAAACGACAATGCGGCTACAAGTTGCTTTTTAGGCGTCCAATTAATTCCATCTCGACATTGAATATACCCTGATTCCATTTCTTTGTTGCAGTAAGGACACTTCATAATCTGCACCTCCGCTGCAACTTCCAGTTTGCCGATCTCACTATACCATACGACTGAACTGTCCGCAACAAAGATGGCTGGCGAAATCGACAGAGATTCAGACCATCAACACTTAGGGTAAAGGGAGGATTTTTGTTCCGTCTTGCAACCTGCCCCTGCCGCGTATATAATAGGCGCAGACACACCTGCCGGATCTCCGGCGGAAAGGAACCAGCCATGTATTACGGTGAGATCAAAAACTGCGACATCGCCAACGGTGAGGGTGTCCGGGTGACGCTATTTGTCTCCGGCTGCACCAACCGCTGTGAGAACTGCTTCCAGCCCCAGACCTGGGCCTTCGACTTTGGACAACCCTTCACGGCCGAGACGGAGCGGCATCTGCTGGACCTGCTGGCGCCGGACTATATCAACGGCCTGACCCTTCTGGGGGGCGAGCCCTTTGAGCCCGCCAACCAGCGGGTACTGGTGCCCTTTCTCCGCCGGGTGCGGGAGACATACCCGAAGAAGAATATCTGGTCCTTCTCCGGCTTTACCTACGAGGAACTGACCACCGACGGCAGCTATCCCCGCTGCGAGGTGACGGACGAGTTCCTCTCCCTGCTGGACGTACTGGTGGACGGCCGGTTCGTGGAGGCGCTGAAGGACATCTCCCTGCGGTTCCGGGGCAGCAGCAATCAGCGGCTCATTGACCTGAACGCCAGCCGGGCGGCGGGGCACCTGTGTTTCCTGCCGGACCGGCAGCGGTGAACAAAAAAGAAGACCCCTCATGGGGTCTTCTTTTTTGTTCACAGATCAGGTGTGGAAAGGTTGGACAGCGTTTCCAGTACCTGGTACCGGTCCATGTTGAAGGTCTTGTGCATCTGGAGGGCCTCCTCCATGTCCAGATCCACCACCCGGCCGTCCTGGGTGCCGATGATGCGGTTGCCGCAGTCCCGGGTCAGGGCCATGACAGCCTCGTAGCCCATGCGGCTTGCGGTCTCCCGGTCCCGGGCGGTGGGGGAGCCGCCCCGCTGGATATGGCCCAGCACCGTCACCCGGGGGTCGATGCCGATCTCGTCGTGGATACGCTTGCCGATGTCGAAGGCGCTGCCCACGCCCTCGGCCACCACGATCATGTAATGGGTGTTGCCGGCCAGACGGGCCTTGCGGATCTTCTCGATGACGTCCCGCTCAAAATCCAGCTCCCGCTCGGGAATCAGCACGGCGGTAGCGCCCACGGAAATGCCCACGTACAGCGCCAGATACCCGGCGTGGCGGCCCATGACCTCCACCACGGAACAGCGCTCATGGGACTGCATGGTATCCCGCAGCTTATCGATGCACTCAATGGCGGTGTTGCAGGCGGTATCAAAGCCGATGGTGTAGTGGGAGCAGCCGATGTCGTTGTCGATGGTGGCGGGAATGCCGATGACCCGCAGGTCATAACCTCTTTCCGCTGCCTGGCGGCTGAGGGCCAGGGCGCCCCGGAAGGTGCCGTCGCCGCCGATGGCCACGATGCCGTCCAGCCCCAGGAGCTTGCAGGTAGCCAAGGCTTTGTCCCGCCCGGGGGGCTCCAGGAACTCACCGCTGCGGGCGGTATACAGGATGGTGCCGCCCTTGTTGATGGTGTGGTTGACGCTGTCGGCGTCCATCCGCACAAAGTCGCCGGCGATGAGACCGTGCCAGCCCCGGCGGATGCCGATGCATTCGATGTGATTGCCGATGGCAGTCCGCACTACGGCGCGGACTGCGGCGTTCATGCCGGGGGCGTCGCCGCCGCTGGTGAGGACGCCGATGCGCTTGACCTGTTTTTCCATGATGTTCCTCCAGTCCTTCAATTTGTACCTCTTTCGGAAGGGGGACGGCGGAATGCGCCCGTGGCAGCGGGGCAAAGCGAAGGAGCCGCCGGACAGCCGTCCTGATTCTGAGTTGATGATACTGCTTGGAGGTTCCACTGTCAAGTTGTTTCGAAAAAAGAAAAAAGAAGTCGAAAACGATTAACTATACGTAAAAGTACGAAATAGGATGCGCAAAGGCAGAAGGGCCGGTCAGGGCTGCCGTCCCTCCACCAAGTGCTTCCGAAACAGGAGCCGGGCCAGGGAGGAGACCATGGAAACGCCCACGGCGATGGCGCCGGCACAGGCCGCCGTCTCCAGGGCGGTTCGGGCGAACAGGGCGGTGTCGCCGCTGAGAAGGGCCTCCATGGTATAGTAAAGTCCGCCGCCGGGTACCAGGGGGATGATGCCCACGATCAGGAAAATGGTGGCGGGGGCCTTCAGGACACGGGCCATCAGCTCCGCCAGGACAGAGACCACAATGGTATCGATCAGATACCGGGTAGCCTGGGGGCACACACCTTCCAACAGCAGGTAGACCAGCCAGGACACCCCGCCATTGAGGCTGCACAGCAGGACAAACAGGGGCTTTTTTACCTCGAAGATCAGGCAGAAGCCGCCGCAAGCCAAAACGGCGTAAAGGCAGGGGAGAAACCGTTCCATCCTCACAGCCCTCCCAGCAATGCTTTAACGGCGCCGACAGGCAGTGCGATGCCGATAGCGATAGCCATGGCCACGATCATTACCTCGGCGAACTTGGTGATGGCCGTCAGGAAATCCCCGGCGATGACGTCCCGCATTACGTTGGTGATGGCGATGCCGGGCACCAGCAGCATGATGGCGCCGATGATGATCCGGTCCGGCCGGATGGGCAGCCCCAGGCAAAACAGCGCCGTGGGGATGAACGCCAGAAAGGCGCTGGCGCAGACGTCGGTGAAGAAGACGTTGGCGTTCAGCCGGCTCATGGAGCCCACCGTGGCCTTTACCGCCAGGCCGCAGAGAAAGGCCACCGCCGCGTCCGAGGCCCGGCCGCCCCAGAACAGGGTGAAGAAGGCCGCAACGCAGCCGTGGGCCAGAAAGCTGACACAGGCGGGATAGCTGGGGGAGTTTGTGACGGTCTCCAGCAGCCCAGCTGCCTCCGACGGCGGCGGAGTCTCCCGGCAGATCTGACGGCAGAGATCGTTGAGCCGGTCCAGCTTGTCCAGGTCGTTGGAGGAGGAGCGGATCCGAACAGACTTTGTGTAATTCCGCTGACCGTCCCGGATGTTCAGAATAACGCAGGAGGGGATGGCAAAGACCTCCGCCTCCGCGTGGCCGTAGGCCGCCAGGATCCTGCGGGCGGATTCCTCCACCCGGTAGATCTCTGCGCCGTTCTGGATCAGCTGCCGCCCCATTTCGCAGCAGAGATCCAGCAGCTGTTCCGTTTCGTCAGATGTCATGGTAAGGTTCCTGTCCTTTCAAAATGTGATGGATGCCCTGGGCCACGCCGTCCTCGTCGTTGGAGGCAGTGACCAGGTCCGCCGCCGCCAGGCAGGCGGGGGTGGCGCCCGCCACCGCCACGCCAAAGCCCACGGCCCGGAGCATGTCGGCGTCGTTGTCCCCGTCTCCGAAGGCGGCTACCTCCGACATAGGTGTGCCCAGCACTCCGGCTAGAAATCGTACGCCGCCGTCCTTGCCGCCCTGGGGATGGGACAGTTCGATGAGCCGGGGGACAGAGGAGGTCATGTAAAGGTCAGATACTTCATGGCCCAGCAGCTCCATCAGCCGGGCCTTGGTCTCTCCGTCCTGGACCACCACGTCCAGACTGTCCAGCTCACCAATATGATGGTGGATGAATTCCAAAATGTCCGGAACCGGATGACGGGTGCGCCGGACATAGACGGCCCCTTGGGCGGTGGCGCCGTAGCGCATGGGGTCCCGGACGTAGTCTTCCCCGGCGTAGGCCTCACCTTGCACGAAAGCCTCGTAGGCCACTGGTTCCCCCGCCGTCAGACGGAGGATGTCCCGGGCGGACCGGGGCGGCAGCGTCAGCCGCCGAAGGCAGGTTCCGGTGGGGAGATGGTAGATGGCGGCGCCGTTGGATGTGATGGCGTATTCAATGCCGGGAACGGACACCACGTCCTCCGGCAGAGAGGCCAGGGCCCGGCCGCTGGCGATGACGATGTGAATGCCCCGGGCGATGGCGTCCTCCATGGCCCGCCGGTTTCCCGGGGAGAGACGGCCCCGGCTGTCCAGTGTGGTCTGGTCCAGGTCCAGGGCGATGCAGCGGATGTTCAAGCGGTTCACCTCTTTTTAATGGCTTTCATAGCCCTGAGCAAAATACGAAAAGTCGTTGCGGCACAAGGCTTTTTAAGAT
>CAMCDX010000125.1 GCA_945873695.1 uncultured Clostridia bacterium
AACAGCTTATAGTCGGTGCCCAGCTTGGCGTTGATCTTGTCCATGTACTTCTCCACCACAGCGGGCAGGGCGTCGTAGTAGGGGTTGCAGGCCTCACGATGCTGGAAGAAGATATCGCCGTTCTCGTGAGAGCCGCGCATGTTGGGGCGCTCGGGGTTCAGAGCGTGCTTGCGGAACGCGTCGACAGCGTCCATGTCGCACATTTCCTTCAGATCGTCGTAATCCCACACGGCGACCTTCTGGATCTCGTGAGAGGTACGGAAACCGTCGAAGAAGTTGATGAAGGGAACACGGCCCTCGATGGCGGCCAGATGGGCCACGGGGCTCAGGTCCATGACTTCCTGGGGATCGTTCTCGCACAGCATGGCGAAGCCGGTCTGACGGCAGGCCATGACGTCGGAGTGATCACCGAAGATGTTCAGGGCGTGGGTGGAAACGGTACGGGCGGAAACGTGGAACACGCAGGGCAGCAGCTCGCCGGCGATCTTGTACATGTTGGGGATCATCAGCAGCAAGCCCTGAGAGGCGGTGTAGGTGGTGGTCATCGCGCCGGCGGCCAGGGAGCCGTGGACGGTACCGGAAGCACCTGCCTCAGACTGCATCTCGCACACCTTGACGGTGGTGCCGAAGATGTTCTTCTGACCAGCGGCGGCCCACTGGTCGACCAAGTCTGCCATGGGAGAGGACGGGGTGATCGGATAGATGCCCGCCACTTCGGTAAAAGCGTAGCTGACCCACGCAGCCGCGTTGTTACCGTCCATGGACTTGAACTTTCTTGCCATAAACTTACCTCCTATAATTTGCTGCCACCGGCAGCAAGCTTACCAAAACACGAAATCCGGACTCTCTCCCCCGAATTTTCATGCGTAGATATTATATCACTTCCCTTTCCGGCTGTAAACCGGTACTTTGTTATTTTTTGCACAAAACTTCCTCTTTTCTGTGGATAGGACAAAAGAGCGCCGATTTTTTCGGCATTTTCCCGGAAATGCTTTCCTTTTACCCTGGTCTATGCTATATTTTTAAAAGAAACGTTTCGGGAAGGCGGGGAATTTATGGTAGTGACGGTGCGGTCCCTGGGACTTAACGGCATCTCCGGCTACGAGGTCAGCGCGGAGTGCTTTTTGTCCGGCGGTCTGCCGGCTTTCGATGTGGTGGGCCTGCCGGACGCCGCCGTGCGGGAGGCCCGGGAGCGGGTCCGGGCGGCGGTGAAAAACTGCGGAGCCAAGTTTCCCGTCAGCCGCATCACCGTAAACCTGGCCCCGGCGGGCCAGAAGAAGGCAGGCACGGTGTATGACCTGCCCATCTTCGTGGGGCTGCTGGCGGCGGGCGGCGACCTGCCGCCCCTGCCCGCCGACGCGGCCTTTCTGGGAGAGCTGTCTCTCACAGGCGCCCTCCGGGGCGTCAGCGGTGTGCTGCCCATGGCCCTGGCCGCCCAGGAAGCAGGTATTCGCCAGCTGTTCGTCCCGGCGGAGAATGCCGCTGAGGCCACCCTGGCGGGAGGGCTGACGGTATACGGCGTGCCGGACGTGGTCTCCCTGGTCCGGCATTTGAAAGGTGAGGTTCGTCTCACCCCCGCCGCCGTGTGGACGCCGGAAGAGGACGAGGCGGGGCTGCCGGACCTGCGGGATGTGATGGGCCAGGAGAATGTGAAGCGGGCCCTGGAGATCGCCGCGGCCGGCGGCCACAACCTGCTGCTCATCGGCTCTCCCGGCGCCGGCAAGTCCATGCTGGCGAAGCGGCTGCCCTCCATCCTGCCGGACATGACCCGGGCGGAGGCCCTGGCGGTGTCCGGCATCTGGTCCGTGGCGGGGATGGCAGACCCCAAGCATCCCCTGCTGACCCGGCGGCCCTTCCGCAGTCCCCACCACACCTCCTCAGCGGCGGCTCTGGCCGGCGGCGGACCCGCCATGCGGCCGGGGGAGATGTCCCTGGCCCACAACGGCGTGCTGTTTCTGGACGAGCTGCCGGAATTCCGCCGGGACGTGCTGGAAGCCATGCGCCAGCCCCTGGAGGACGGCGAGGTGACGGTGGCCCGGGCAAACGGTACCCTGCGGCTGCCCGCCCGGTTCCAGCTGGTGTGCGCCATGAACCCCTGCCGCTGCGGCTGGCGGGGCCATCCGTCGGGAAAATGCACTTGCTCCGACCGGGAGGTGGAGAAGTACGTGGAGAAGATCTCCGGCCCCCTGCTGGACCGCATCGACCTCCATGTGAACGTGCCCTCGGTGGAGTACGAGGCCATGCGCCGGAAGGAGGTCCCCGAGTCCTCCGCCGAGGTAAAAAAGCGGGTGGACGCGGCCCGGACCATCCAGGAGAAACGGTTCGCCGGCACCGGCGTCACCTGCAACGCTTACATGACCCCGGCCCAGATCGGGGAGTTCTGCCGGTTGGATAACGCCGGGGAAACGCTGATGAAAAACGCCTTCGACCGCATGGGCCTGACGGCCCGGTCCCACGACCGCATCCTGCGGGTGGCCCGCACCATCGCGGACCTGAACGGAGACGCCAATATCGGTCCCCAGCATCTGGCCGAAGCGATTCAATACAGGAACACGGATATTTTAAAGGGATGAGGGAACCAAATGTCCCCAGTTTTCGTCTATACAGGCAAACGACGCCATTCCTGTGGCGGAAAGGAGGACCCGGATGGAGCAGCGGTCGGTAAAGCGGGCTGTCACGCCCCGGTATCCCACAGCGGAGGACTTTGACAAACGGCTGCTGGACAGCCCCGGCGCCAGACGGCGGCTGGGGACCTCCGCCGTCCTTTGCGCCCTGGCATCGCTGTTGGCGGGGTGCGGCTCCCAGGCGTATCAAACAGATGGGGCGCCGGCCATGTCCTTGTCCATGCCCGAGGCGGATGTGCTGGCCGTCATTCGGGAGGAGGCGGAAGCCATGGGTATTTCCCTGGAAGAAAGCGGCGAGACCGTGGATGTGGGCGGCGCCGGCCTGACCGTGGACCTTGCCGCTGATGACGGCAGCTTCCGCTTCTCCTATATCAGTGACGGAGAAAACTACCCCGAGGCACCGCTTGAAACACCAGAGGGCGGTCTGTTCACGCCCGTTGTCTGCCAGGATGACGCTTCCGGTCAGGACCTGTGCGTCCTGGGCGGCATTCCCGAGGACAGCTATGACGAGGAGACCCTGCGCTCCGCCTTCCGGGACTTTGTGGAATGGCTGCGGGACAGCGGGAGGCTGTGATGGACCTGACACTGCATCTGACGGAAGCCTGCAACCTGCGCTGCCGGTACTGTTACCACCAAAAGTCTTCCAAAACCATGACGGCGGAAACGCTGCGTTCCGCCCTGGCCCTGACCGGGCCATCAGACCGGGCCGCCGTCTCCTTTTTCGGCGGGGAGCCTCTGCTGGGTCGGAGCCTCATCCTGGAGGCTTTTGCGGAGTGCGACCGTATCCGCCGGGACACCAGCCGCCATTTCATGTTTCAGATGACCACCAACGGTACCCTGCTGGACGAGGAGTTCCTTCAAATTGCCCGGGAGCGCAGTATGATCATTGCCCTGTCCTATGACGGACTGGCCCAGGACCGGAACCGGCGCACCGCCGGCGGCGAAGGCACCGCCGCGCTGGTGGAAGATAAAATTCCCCTGCTCCTTCAGCACCTCCCTTACGCCCCGGTGATGATGACCGTCTCCCCTGCCTGCGCCGGCCTGCTGGCAGACAGCGTCCGCCGTTTCGTGGAGGCGGACGGCTTTCGCTATATCCTCTTCAACCCCGCCTTCGGGCCAGGCATCTCCTGGACGGAAACGGACCTGACCGTTCTGGCGGAGCAGTACCGGCGGCTGGGGGATCTGTACATCACCTGGCACCGGCAGGGGCGAAAGGTCTGGCTGGGGCCTTTCGAGAGCAAGATCGACGCCCATATCCACGGTGTCTCTGTCTGCGCCCGCTCCTGCGCCCTGGGAAGCCACCGCCTCTCTGTGGCAGCAGACGGCAGCCTGTATCCCTGCGTCCAGTTCGTGGGGGACCCGGCTTACCGAATGGGCGACGTCCGAAGCGGCGTCGATGAAGCGGCCCGGACCCGCATTCAGGCGACTCAGCGGCCTCAGGCTGTCTGCGGAACCTGCGCCCTCCGGGGGCGGTGCCGCCACAGCTGCGGCTGCCTGAACAAGCTGACCAGCGGTGACCCCCGCGTCACCGGCGGAGAGGCCTGCGCCCATGAGCGGCTGCTGATCGCCCAGGCTGACCGCATCGGCGAAACGCTGTACCGGGGCAAAAACCGGCTGTTCCTCCGGCGGCACTACGATGAAACCTATCCGCTGGTCTCCCTGCTGGAGGATCTGATCACATGAAAAAGAGACGGCGAAGGCAGGTGTTCGTAAAACAGTGTTAGCCCAATAACACAAAATGAGCATCTGT
>CAMCDX010000126.1 GCA_945873695.1 uncultured Clostridia bacterium
CCCTGCAAAATGCAACCCAGTTGCTTTAAGCAGTGGTTTTTCGACAAGCTGAGGACGCCGCCAAAGCGGCGTCCTTTCAGGCAGAGATCAATACTGGCCCAGGTTGGCGGAGGCGTCGGAATTGGCGCTCTTGCCGAAGTGGAAGTCATTGCCGGGCAGGATGGCGTTGAGGATGATGCCGGCGATGGCGGCAATGGCCAGGGAGGTCAGGGTGATGGAAGCGCTGCCCACCTGGAAGGTCAGGCCGTTGGTGAAGCCCAGGCCGCACACCAGGATGACGGCGGCGATGATCAGGTTTCGGCTGTTGGTGAAGTCCACCTGGTTCTCCACCACGTTCCGCACGCCGATGGCGGAGATCATACCGTAGAGGATGAAGCTGACGCCGCCGATGATGGCCGCGGGAATGGTGTTGACAAGATAGGCGAAAGCGGGGCTGAAGGACAGGATCACGGCGTACACCGCAGCCAGGCGGATGACCCGGGGATCGTGGACCTTGGACAGCACCAGCACGCCGGTGTTCTCGCCGTAGGTAGTGTTGGCGGGGCCGCCGAACATGGCGGACAGAGAGGTGGCGATGCCGTCGCCGATGAGGGTGCGGTGCAGGCCGGGGTCCTCGATGAAGTTTTCGCCCACCGTGGCGGAGATGGCAGACATGTCGCCGATGTGCTCCATCATGGAGGCGATGGCAATGGGGGCCATCACCAGGATGGCGGAGACATCAAACTTGGCCACGCTGCCGGAGAAGTTGGTCACGAAGGGCTGGAAGCCCAGCAGCGGCGTGCTGCCGCCGAACAGGCCCTGCACATCCAGGCCGGAGAAATCCACCATGCGGAACACCAGCGCCACTACATAGGGAATGACCACGCCCAGCAGAATGGGGATGATCTTGATCATGCCCTTGCCCCAGATATTCGCCACCACGATGACGGCGATGGACACCAGCGCCAGCCACCAGCAGGAGGAGGCGTTGGCCACGGCGGAGGGAGCCAGATTCAATCCGATCAGAATGATGATGGGGCCGGTGACCACGGGGGGCAGGTAGTGCATGACCCGGTGGACGCCCACCGCCTTGATGATGGCGGCCAGGAGCACATACAGCAGGCCCGCCACCACAATACCGCCGCAGGCGTACTGCAGCTTCTCAGAGGCCTCCATGGCGGCGTAGATGCCGCTGTCCATGGCGCCCATGGCGGCAAAGCCGCCCAGGAAGGCGAAGGAGGAGCCCAGGAAGGCGGGCACCTTCATCTTGGTGCAGACGTGGAAGAACAACGTGCCGATACCGGCGAAGAACAGGGTGGTCTGGATGCTCAGGGGCAGGCCGTAGCTCTGGACCAGGATGGGCACCAGCACCGTGGCGCCGAACATGGCGAACATGTGCTGCAGGCCCAGGACCAGCATCTTGGGGAGGCCCAGGGTCCGGGCATCCCGGATGGGCTGCTGCCCGATGGCGGAAGTCTTCTCTTTCATAGCGTTCTCCTCTCTTTTGATACACAAGGGCAAAAAAAATACCGGCACCAATGCCGGTCAAAAAATGGAAAAATAAGAAAAGGAGGAAACCGCCGCCTCATGCTTCTCATGCGCCAAATACAGCATATCGCAGCCCCTCCCTTCGTTATTTTGCCTTATTATACAGAAAGGTATGACGTATTGCAAGATTTCTTTTTCATGACCTTCAGATAAAAAATACGTTGGAAATTGTAAAAAATGACGGAGCAAATGCTCCGTCATTTCAGGCTGTCGAAAAAGTCCGACGGACTTTTTCGGCGCCTTCACAATACCTCGATTTTCTGGCCGCTCTGCTGCCCGAAAATCTGCCGCCCTCGTACTCCCCCTGCAAAATGCAACCCAGTTGCTTTAAGCAGTGGTTTTTCAACAAGCTGAAATGACGGAGCAAATGCTCCGTCATTTCAACAATTCCCCGATCTGGCTCTCTCCATACACCGGGATACCGTGGGCCTCCAGCAGCGCCGCCGTCACGCCGTCTCCGGGGGTGAGCGTACCGGTGAAGGTGCCGTCGTAAATGGCGCCCCGGCCGCAGGAGGGGCTGCGCTCCTTCAGGACCGCCGCTTCGCAGTCAAACAGTTTACATAACTTTAGCGCTTCCTCCGCGCCCCGGCGGTACTGCTCCGTCACGTCTCCGTTCCGGGTCACCACCCGGTCTCCCCGGCGCTCCGCGGGAGGCCGAGGTGTGGGCAGGCCGCCCAGCTGCTCCGGGCACACCGGTACCAGCCGGTGACGCTCCGCCAGCGCCGGTGCCAGGGGATGGGCCTTGGAAGCGCCGTCGTACCGGCAGCACACCCCCAGCAGGCAGGCCGAGATCAAAATTTTCACACTTCCTCACCTGCCTCCCAAGGCCTGGTGCTCCCGCCGCAGCTCTCCGTACAGCTTCAGTACGCTCCACTCCCGGTTGGCGGGCGTCAGCACCGCCTTCAGGCACTCCGGACCCGCGCCAGCCTGCCGCAGCGCCGGCAGCAGCGTATCCAGCTGCTCCTCCAGATCGCAGAACACGATCATCCGGCCGCCCAGAGGACCGCCGGCATAGGGCATGACAGGGCCTTCCGCAGTGTCCAGTCCCGCCAGCACCGCCAGCGTCTTGTTGTAGTCCGTCCTGGCCACAGGCACGATCTCCGCGCCGAAGGGCCCCACGGCCGCCTCCAGCGCCAGTACATTCAGCAAGGAATCAAACCCAAACAGCAGCAGTTTTCCGCTCATAGAATCTCCTTCCCGTCCAGTACCGCCAGGACCAGCTTCTCTCCCCGGTATTTCAGCTTCAGGGAGAAAAAGGGCCGGTCCGTGTCCAGCAGCTTCAAAAAGATCTTATCCCCCTCCCACAGGGGCAGGGACAGCAGGTCCGCCTTTTTGATCCAGGCCAGTTCCCCCTCGTCGCAGGGATGGGCCGTGCCGGTCCAACGGTCAGCGGTGAAAAGGTGCATATACTCCGTGGGGTACTGGTCGGAGACAAAGGTCACCAGGCCCCGGTAGCGGTAGCCGGTCAGCGTCAGGCCCGTCTCCTCAAAGGTCTCCCGCAGGACGCAGTCCTCGGGGCTCTCCCCCTCCTCGAACTTGCCGCCCACGCCGATCCACTTGTCGCGGTTCATGTCGTGGGCCTTCTTGACCCGGTGGAGCATCAGGTACTCGTCCCCCCGCTCCAGGTAGCACAATGTGGAGTTGATCATGGTCCTCACTCCTTTTGGGCTATTATACACGATTTTATGGAAAAAGAAAAGCCCCGGCGAACAGCAGGTACTTGAACTGCCGCGGACGGCGGCTCCCTTTATTCGCCCATCACCTGGAACACAATGTCCCGCACTCTGTTTCTGGTATCACACTCCACCAGGGTCAGGTTCTGCCAGGGGCCAACGGTGATCTTCCCCGCCACGAAGGGGACGGTGATGAAGGGGGACAGCAGCGCCGCCTTGATATGGGAGGAGCCGTTGTCGTCGTGCCAGGTCTCGTGATGCCAGTAGGGCACCACATGGCCCTTCTCGTCCAGATAGGGGGAGAACACGTCCAGGGCCGCCTTCAGGTCGTGGTTCACCACGCCCGGCTCGAACTCCAGGGTGGTCAGGCCCGCCACGCCGCCGGTGGTGAAGCCGGTGACAGTGCCGGCGGAAATGCCGTATTTCTTGCAGGCCTCCGATACCGCGTGCTGAAAATCCTCCGTCACATCGATCATGCCCATGTGGGCCCGGGTGTGATAGGTCTTGGTCTCCGTATAAACCGCCATAAAGCTGGCCTCCTTTGCCGTTTTTCGCATTGTAACACATTTCCTGCCATGGTACAATGGGGAGGAAACGAGGTGAGGGGATGAAAGAGGCCATCGCTACCGTGGACCTCCACGGCAAGACCGCCTATCAGGCCAAAGTGACTGTGGACGCCTTGCTGCGGCGGGCAGGGGCCGGGACCTACCGGCTGCGGCTCATCCACGGCTGCCACGGCGGCACCGCTCTGCGGGACTTCATTGGGGCGGAATACAGCCGTCATCCCAGGGTGAAGCGGCTTATCCTCTCCCCGGACGGCGGCGCCACGGAGCTGGTGCTGCGGGAATATGTATAGGAGGTGCGCCCTATGCGTGCGTGTTGGTTCCCCCGCCCCCCGGAGGGGGGAGGGGGACAGGGGGCAGG
>CAMCDX010000127.1 GCA_945873695.1 uncultured Clostridia bacterium
AGTCCGTCGGACTTTTTCGACAGCCTGAGCTGTGTGCCTTCCGGCACACAGCTTTTTCAATATCCGTTGACCATGATGTCCAGCACCCGGCCGGCCACGGTGCCGGCCACGCTGCTGCCGCCGCCGCCGTTTTCCACCAGCACCACGAAGGCGTAGGGCGCGTCCTCGTTCCTGAGGAACCCGGCAAACCAGGCGTGGGGCGTCTGCCCCTCCCCCACCTCGGCGGTACCGGATTTGGCGCAGATGTCCATATTGGGAAACCGCTTCGTGCCGTAGGTCTTCTCCACGTTATCCGCCATCATGTCCGCCAGGGCGTCGGCGGTGTTCCCGCTCACCAGGGTGCCGGTCTTCCGGGTCAGATGGGGCAGGGACGGGATCCCCAAGGCGCTGACCGTCTTTTGAATAAGATAGGGCTCCGCCGCCTTTCCCCCGTTGGCAATGGCGCCCATGTACACCATCAGGGCGCAGGGGTTCACCTGGTCCTTGTGCTGGCCCACGCCGGCCCAGCCCAACTGGCCGTCAGTCATTCCATCGAACGCAAAGGAACCCTTGGCGGTAGGCAGGCCGTCCAGGGAATAGCTGTCCGTCAGCCCAGCCTTTTCCGTGTATTTCTTCAGGGTGTCGGCCCCCAGCTCCTCCGCCATCTGGGCGAAGGCCACGTTGCAGCTGTTGGCGAAGGCGTCGCCGATATGCTGCTCCCCGTGGGTGCCGGAGCAGACGATGGTCCCCTCCCCGATCTGGATACTGCCCGTGCAGGTCCAAGTGCGGTCCTGGAGATCCGGGAACTCCTCCAGCGCCGCCGCCAGGGTCACGGTCTTATAGACGGAGCCGGGGGTGAAGGTGGAAGACAGGAAGCGGTTCAGGTAGGCGCCTTTATAGCGGTCGTTGGTCTCAATGTCCCTGGGGACGTTCAGCGGGTCGTAGCTGGGGGCAGAGACCATGCACAGCACCTCGCCGGTCTTGTAGTTATACACCGCCACGGTGCCGGCATGGCCGTTCAGGGCTTGGTAAGCCTCGTAGTTGTACCGGGCGTCCAGGGTGAGATACAGTGACCCTCCCCGGTCAGCGCCGAAGGCGCCGTTGAGAAGGCTGTATCCCGTCAGCTTGTCGGCAAAGGCGTTCAGCGCCCCGGTGCCAATATTGCCCTGGAGGTCTCCCACCGCGTGGAGGGTCGCTTTCCGCACCGTCTCATTATCATAGTAGGTCCGCTTCCCGTCCTGGGCGGAGGAGAGCACATCCCCGTCCCGGTCCAGCACGGTGCCCACGGCCAGCTGGCCGTCGCTGTTGTACAGGTGGCGGTTGAAGGCCGAGGAGGCCCAGTTCCCGGCGTGGAGGACGTACTTGCCCAGAAAAACCACGGTGCCCAGGGCCAGTACCAGGGCCAGCAGCAGGCACATCACCGCCCGCCGTTCAATCTTCTTCATCGTCCGCCTCCTCTCCAAAGGGGTCTTGCACCGGCTCCGTCCGCCGGCGGGCCTCCGCCGTCAGCCGCCGCTGCTGCCCTCCCCGGATGGCGAAACTGGCGTTTTCCCGGGTGTCCGCCGCCTTCAGGAAGGCCAGCAGGCCCCAGGCGGACATCATGGCGGAGCCGCCGTTGGACACGAAGGGGAAGGTGACGCCGGTGAGGGGCAGCAGGTCCACGGAGCCGAATACGTTCAAACAGGTCTGGAACACCAGCAGGGAGCTGGCGGCGCAGGCGGCGATGGTGTAAAAACTGGACCGGCCCACCCGGCAGGCCCGGACGGCGAAGAAAGCCAGGGTGATGATGGACACCACCGCCAGCACGGCGATCAGCAGGCCCCACTCCTCGCACAGCATGCCGAACACCAGGTCCGTGTCCGCCGCCGCCACCCGGTGGAGCCAGCCCCTGCCGCCGCCCATGCCCAAAAGGCCGCCGGAGGCGGCAGCGGACATGGTGCGGGTCTGCTGGTAGCCGGTGGTGGAGGCCGCCTCCCAGGCGTGGCCCCAGGTGGCGAAGCGGTCCAGGATGTAGGGCTTGAACTTCAAAATGATGCCGGCGCCGAACACCGCCCCACCGCAGATCAGGCTCAGGGTAGCCCAGTCCCCGGAGCGGAGGTAGGCGATGACCAGGAAGGTGACAAAGAAGATGGCCGCCGTGCCGAAGTCGCTCATGAGGCCCAGCAGGCCGATGCACACGCCGGTGAGGACGATGAACAGCGTCAGGTTCCGCTTCCGGAACAGCCGCTCCAGCGTGGCGGAGCCGGCAAAGATGTAGCAGATCTTGGCGATCTCCGAGGGCTGGAAGGAAATACCGCCGATGGAGATCCAGTTGACAGCGCCGAACTTGGCCTGGCCCAGCACCAGGGTGATACCCAGCAGGCCGATGGCCGCGCCGGCCATGAGCCAGCGGTTTTTCTGCACCCGGCCCAGGTCCCGGAGGAACACCCCCAGCACCAAAAACAGCCCCAGCCCCAGCACGATGGCGCAGAACTGTTTGAAGAGGCTCCCCGGCGCGCTGGAAGCCGTCACCGCCAGAGACAGCGTGGACAGGAAGAAGGCGATGGTCTCCATCTCAAAGCCCACGCACCGGGTGGCCCGGAGAACGGCGGCGTACAGCCACATCACCGCCGTCAGCCCCAGGAAGGCCAGGGGAATGGCCACGGAGGCCTTCTGCCCCGCCGCGGTGATGAGCTGCAGACAGGCCAGGACCTGAAACAGCGTCAGCCACAAAAAGGAGGGCCACATGGCAGCCGGCCGCTCCGCCCGGCGCTTCTCCTCCAGCTCCTCCCGCTCCGCCACGGTCTGGGGCAGGAACAGCAGGGGCACGCCCCCCAGGGCGATGGTGTCCCCCAGCTTCACCGGGGCGGAGCCCTCCACCTGCTTGCCGTTGACGGTGGTGCCGCCCTTGGAACCTAAGTCATAAACGGTCCAACTGTCATCCTCTCCCCGGCACAGCGCGGCATGCTGCCGGGATACGCTGGGGTAGTTCAGCTGAATGTCGGCGGTCCTGCCCCGGCCCAGGATGTTCTCCCAGTGGGTTAAGGGAATAGGGGCGCCGTTAGGCAGGCTCAGCTGCCCCCAGGTCTCCGGCGTGTGGGGGATCTTCAGCAGGGACCGGATGGCCCGGTATAAGATCAAAATCGCCAGTGCCGGGAACAAAAAGCGGACGAATGCCGTGTACCACTCCACCGCCAGCGGATGGGCCGCCAAAAAGGCCGTCAGCCCATCCAGCAGCGTCTGAGGGATCACCAGCAAGGTCTCCATTCCGTCCGCCTCCTTTCCATTCTCAAAATAGGAAATTATTATAGCAGTTTCCCGGCTTTTTGTACAGTCCCCCGAAAAAAGCCGCCTCGACGGCGGCGGAATTTCGTTTTTGCTCTTGACCTTCCAGGAAAAATCCATTACAATATTTATTCGTGCATGGACTTTTCCAAATCGGTTTTTTACACCGTTTTTACAAATGACGAATTATCTTACAATTCTGAGAGGCCGATCGACATGAAACATCCCTATAAGACACGGGAAGGCGGCGCCACGGTGACGATCTTCGTCCCCTACGACTGCAAAAACCGTTGTCCTTTCTGCATCAACAAAGACGAATATTCGGATCTGACCGGATTTTCCGCGGAAAAAATCTGTGAAAGCATCAAGCGGATGGACGCAATCACTCCCTACTGTGACTTCGTCTTCACCGGCGGTGAGCCCTTCGCCAACCTGGAATCCCTGCAGCTGATGCTGGACTGTATCCCCAGGACCCATAAGGTGTATATCAACACCACCCTCCCCGTCTCCAAGTACCAGTCCGAGGAGGATATCCTTGCCTTTGCTGAGAAGAACAAGGATAAGATCACCTGCATCAACGTCTCCCGCCATATGCAGAAGTATGTGGTGGAGTCCAACGACGGTCTGCTGGCCCGTCTGCCGGTACCCTTCCGGGTGAACTGCGTGCTGTACCAGGATTATCCCGCCGAGGGTCTGCTCCCCTACATGGAGCGGTTTTTGAAGGTTCCCGGCGCCTCCATCCAGTTTCGGTTCGACTACACCGCCACCACGCCGGAGAACCTCTATGACGAGGAGGGGGATAAGATCCTTCGCGACCTGAAGCGGGTGGCCCGGTACACCGGCC
>CAMCDX010000128.1 GCA_945873695.1 uncultured Clostridia bacterium
CGAGGTATTGTGAAGGCGTCGAAAAAGTCCGTCGGACTTTTTCGACAGCCTGAAAAGGGCTCTGTCAAACGACAGAGCCCTTTTTTCGCAAAATCAGGCTTTTTCTTCGGGAGAAAATGGGATATAATAGGGAATCATTTCAAAACCCAAAAGGAGAAACCAAATGAATAACAACGAGATGCTCCTGCTGAAGCTGGGCGAGGTGGTGCTGAAAGGCCTGAACCGCCGCTCCTTCGAGGACAAGCTGATGAACAATGTCCGCCGCCGGCTGCGCCACTGTGGCAGTTTCCAGACCTATCTCCGTCAGAGCACCATCTACGTGGAGCCCACCAATGACAGCTGCGACATGGAGGCCGCCTGGACTGCCTGCAAGCAGGTGTTCGGCATCGCCGCCGTGGCCCGGGCGGTGCCCTGCGAAAAGACGGTGGAGGCCATCGTGGAGACCGCCAAGGTCTACCTGAAGGACGAATTCGCCCGGGCGAAGAGCTTTAAGGTGGAGAGCAAACGGGCGGACAAGCAGTTCCCCATGAACTCCATCCAGATCAGCCAGACGGTGGGCGGCGAGCTGGCGGAGGCCTTCCCCGACGTGGAAGTGGATGTCCACAATCCTGACCTGACAGTCCACGTGGAGGTCCGGGAAAAGCACGCCTACGTCCACGGGCCCTCCGAGCCCGGCGCCGGCGGACTGCCGGTGGGCATGGGCGGTCACGCCGTTTCCCTGCTGTCCGGCGGCATCGACTCCCCCGTCTCCTCCTGGATGATGGCCCGCCGGGGCGTCCAGCTGGAGATGGTCCACTTCGTCTCTCCCCCCTACACCTCCCAGCAGGCTCTGGACAAGGTGCTGGAGCTGGCCCGGCTGCTGACGGCCTATTGCGGCCGGATGATCGTCCACATCGTGCCCTTTACGGAGATCCAGGAGGAAATCCGGAAGAACTGCCCGGAGGAGTACTTTACCCTCATCATGCGGCGGTTCATGATGCGGCTGGCGGAAGCCGTGGCGAAGAAGGCCGGTGCCAAGGCCCTGGTCACCGGCGAGTCCCTGGGCCAGGTGGCCAGCCAGACCATGATGGCCCTGGGCGTCACTGAGGATGTGACCACCATGCCCGTCCTGCGGCCCCTCATCGGCATGGACAAGGTGGAGATCATCCGCCTGTCCCGGGAGATCGGCACCTTCGACACCTCCATCCTCCCCTACGAGGACTGCTGCACCGTGTTCACCCCCCGGCATCCCGCCACCCGTCCCAATCTGGAGGACGTCCGGGCCGCTGAGGCGGCGCTGGATGTGGACGCCCTGGTGGCCAAGGCCCTGGAGGGCGAGACCTGGGTGCGGGTCAAGCCGTAAACGCTTCTATTTCTGAACGAAAAAGAGGGATCATGATGTCACATACCGCTGAGATCATCGCCGTGGGCACCGAGCTGCTCCTCGGCAACATCGTCAACACCAACGCCCGGGACATCTCTCAGGCTCTGCCCGCCGTGGGCGTCAATGTCTTCTGGCACACCGTGGTGGGGGACAACCCCCAGCGATTGAAAGACGCCCTGGACGTTGCCCGGAAGCGGGCCGACATCATCATCACCACCGGCGGCCTGGGCCCCACCTATGACGATCTGACGAAGCAGACCATCTGTGAGGCCTTCGGCAAGCCGCTGGTGCTCCACCAGGACATTGTGGAAGACCTTAGGGTCTTCTTCGAGAAAAACGTCCACATGGAGATGCCCTCCAACAACATTCAGCAGGCGGAACTGCCGGAGGGCTGCACTGTGTTCGACAATCCCGTGGGCACTGCCCCGGGCTGCGCCTTTGTGTCCGGCGGCGTCCATGTGCTGATGCTGCCCGGCCCGCCCTTCGAGATGCTGACCATGCTGAAAAACCATGTGGTCCCCTATCTCCGAAGCCTGTCCGACGAGGTCATCGTCTCCCACGATATCATGACCTTCGGCCTGGGCGAAAGCCCTATGGAGGAGCTGATGCGGGAGAAGATGCGCCACATGGAGAACCCCTCTCTCGCCACCTACGCCAAGCCCAGCGAGGTCCGGCTCCGGGCCACTGCCAAAGCAGAGAGCGTGGAGGCCGCTGAGGCCATGCTGGCCCCGGTGGTGAAGGACGTCACCGATTTTCTGGGAAACTACGTTTACGGCGTGGACGTGGCCAGCCTGGAGGCGGTCTGCGTCCGGCTGCTGAAGGAGAAGGGACTGACCCTGGCCACCGCCGAGAGCTGCACCGGCGGCCGTGTGGCGGAGCGGATCACCGCCCTGCCCGGTGTGTCCGCCGTATACCGGGGCGGCGTGGTCAGCTACTGGACCCAGGTGAAGGCGGGCGTGCTGGGCGTGCCCCAGGCGATCCTGGACGCCCACGGCGCCGTGTCCGAGGAGACGGCGCGGGCCATGGCGGAGGGCGCCCGGCGGGTCACCGGCGCGGAGATCGCCGTGTCTGTCACCGGCGTGGCAGGTCCCGACCCTGACGAGCGGGGCGTCCCCGTGGGCATCGTGTACATCGGTCTCGCCACCCCCGACGGCACCTTCTGCCGTCCCTTGGACCTGGGCAAGCGCCGCCGGGACCGCATCCAGGACCTGGCCAGCAACCACGCTCTGGATGTGGTGCGGCGGTATCTCACCGGCCTGCCCATTTGATAAAGAGCATTTAAAAAAGAGGCTTGCTTTCGCAAGCCTCTTTTCAGCTTGTCGAAAAACGTCTGCTTAAAGCAACTGGGTTGCATTTTGCAGGGGGAGTACGAGGGGGCGGGAGCCCCTTCGTGTGGAATCAAATGCCTGCAAAAAGCCTGCGCCAGCAGGCGTTTGCGCCGCGCAGCGGCAGATTTTCGGGCAGCAGAGCGGCCAGAAAATCGAGGTATTGTGAAGGCGTCGAAAAAGTCCGTCGGACTTTTTCGACAGCCTGAAAAGAGGCTTGCTTTCGCAAGCCTCTTTTTTGTCTCAGTGAGGGCGGTAATTGCTGTGCCAGAAATTCAGCACCGCCATGCCGCAGATGAGGAGGTAGCCCAGGACGCTGTACACATCCGGCACATCGCCGAAAAGAAAGAAGCCCAGCAGGGCGGCAAAGATGACCTGGGCATAGTCGAAAACGGAGATCTCCCGGGCGGGAGCGCAGCAGTAGGCCGCCGTGATGCTGAACTGGCCGCCGGCGGCGAAAAGCCCGGCCCCCAGCAGCGTCAGCAGCTGGTCCGCCGTCATGGGCGCCCAGGATGCCGCGAAGGGCAGTGCCGACAGGCAGGAGAAAACCGAGAACACGAACACGATATAGGGGCCCCGCTCCCCCCGCTTGCTCAGCATCCGCACCAGGGTGAAGGCCACACCGGCGGTCAGCCCTCCCAGCAGTCCCACCAGGGAGGGTCCCAGGTCCATGTTGCCCAGGGTGGGCTTGATGATAAGCAGCGCGCCGGCGAAGGCTCCCGTCAGGGACGCCGCCTGGACCGGCGACAGCTTCTCCTTCAGCAGGAAGCGGGAGGCGATGACGGCGAAGAAGGGGGACATTTTATTGAGCATGGACGCGTCGGACAGCAGCAGATGGTCCACGGTGTAAAAGTTGGCCAGCAGGCCCACGGTGCCGAAGAAAGCCCGGCCCAGGAGCAGCGGCCAGTTCTTCCGCTCCGCCGGGCGGAAGCCCTTCCCCTCCCGGGCCAGCAGGACCAACGCCGCCAGGAGGGACACCAGATTTCGGAAAAAGCTTTTTTGCACGGTGGGCAGGTCCCCCGCCACGCGGACGCAGACGTTCATGCAGGAAAAGCAGAAGGCCGCCAGGAGCACGAAGACAACGCCCTTGTACTTGGGATTCAGTTTCGTAAAACGCACCCGCTTTCGTTGGTATCACGCCCCGGCATTTCAAGCCGGGCGGCGCCAGGAAAAAACGAGGCCGAAAGGCCTCGTTTCAGCTTGTCGAAAAACCACTGCTTAAAGCAACTGGGTTGCATTTTGCAGG
>CAMCDX010000129.1 GCA_945873695.1 uncultured Clostridia bacterium
CCTGCAAAATGCAACCCAGTTGCTTTAAGCAGTGGTTTTTCGACAAGCTGAAGGCTCTCCGGATTCATTCCGGAGAGCCTTTTATGTCGATAACACCGTGTTCCTGTTCAAAATCAGCGATACACTTGCGAATCAGATAGAGGACCTGTCCGTTGCCGCTGCGCCCTTCATACTTGGCGATATAGTGGAGTTTGTAGTGGGTCTCCTGATCGATACGCAGACCGAGGTGCTTCTCTTTTTCAGCCATATGCTCACATCCAATTTATTAATGTGAGTTGATTTTAAGTACATTTTAAGATATTATGTGGCATATGTACTTAAAATGAGTACACAATTTTGAGGGGTGGAGTATATGAAATATTTTGAAGACAAGCCCTGTGAAAGATCCTGTATGATTCTGATGAGAGCGGCTCATGAAAGTATCGAGTCGATAAAAAAGGGGAAATACAAACGGGCGGAGTTGGTTCTGGAATGCGCGGTGGAAGACGTCAGCGACATCCTGGAAGGAAGAGATATGAAAAAAGACGGCTGCTGACACAGCCGTCTTTTTTCATGAAGGACTTTTTATTTCGTACCGAAAATGCGGTCTCCCGCGTCGCCCAGGCCGGGGACGATGTAGCCGTGCTCGTTCAGGTGATCGTCCACGGCACCGCAGTAGATGTCCACGTCGGGGTGAGTCTCCTGGATGTGCTGGATGCCCTCGGGAGCGGCCAGCAGCACCATCAGCTTGATGTTCTTGCAGCCCCGTTTCTTCATCTCGGCGATGGCGGCCTCGGCGCTGCCGCCGGTGGCCAGCATGGGGTCCACGATCATGATGTCCCGCTCGGCGATGTCCTTGGGCATCTTGCAGAAGTAGACATGGGGCTCCAGGGTCTCCTCGTCCCGGTACATGCCGATGTGGCCCACACGGGCGGAGGGCACCATCCGCAGCACGCCGTCCACCAGGCCCAGGCCCGCCCGCAGGATGGGCACCACGGCGAACTTCTTGCCCTTCAGAGTGGGAGCGGTGGTCTTGCAGATGGGGGTCTCCACTTCCTTGGTGGTCAGGGGCAGGTCCCGGGTGGCCTCATAGGTGATGAGCATGCCGATCTCGGAGACCAGCTCCCGGAAGTCCTTGACGCTGGTGTTCTTGTCCCGCAGGATGGTCAGCTTGTGGGCTACCAGGGGATGGTCCATGACGTGTACTTTCTCGTTCATAATCAGGCTCCTTTGTCTATAATATGATCGTTATCAGTCTTTTTGAACACGCTCCCGCAGGCGCACGGCCTGGGGCGGGCGGAGGTACACCGGCAGCAGCCCCTGGGCGTCGGTAAGGCGGCCCGCCAGGGCCTCCTCCTCAGCTGCCAGCGCCACGCTCATGGCGTTCTGCATGACAAGGTGGGGCGGCGCCAGGCGGCAGGGAACACCGGCGTCTTCCATGTACCGGAAGCACAGCTGGGCTCCGTCGCCCACGATGGTCCTGGGCAGGGGGGAGGCCTTCAGCTCCTCCGCCAGGTCCGCCAGGGAGATGGCCCGGTCCTCCGTCAGCCGGGTGAGGCGGCCGTCCTTGGCTTCGAACAGAGCGTTGTAGACCTGCTGGCGCCGGGCGTCCATGGCGCAGACTACCAGGCCGTCGGCAAAGGCCACGTTCCGGGCCATGGCCGCCAGGGTGGACACGCCGACAACGGGCTTTTGGGAGGCGCAGGCCAGGCCCTTGGCCGCCGCCACGCCGATGCGGATACCGGTGAAGGACCCGGGGCCCACGGCGGCGGCAATGATGTCCATGTCAGCCACAGTAAGGTCCGTGTTTTTCAAAATGTGCTCCACAATGGGCATCAGGGTCCGGCTGTGGGTCAGACCGGTGTCCTGGTAGCCGGAGGCCAGGATCTTTCCGTCCTCGCTGACGGCGGCGGACACGGCCTTGGCCGAGGTCTCCAGAGCTAAGATCTTCATGACAGCTCCGCTCCTTCAATGGTGATGGTCCGCCAGTCCTCGTGATCCGGATGGCGGGCGATGGTGACGTACACGGTGTCCTCCGGCAGAGCGTCGGCCACCAGCTCGCTCCATTCCGCGGCGCAGACGCCGCCCCGGTCCAGGTAGTCCTCCCAGCCGATGTCGAACAGGGCGTCGGCGTCAGGCAGGCGGTACATATCGAAGTGGAACAGAGGGACGCGGCCCTCATACTCGTTGACGATGGTGAAGGTGGGGCTGGTGACCCGGCCGCGGCAGCCCAGGCCCCGGGCCAGGCCACGGGTGAAGGCGGTCTTCCCCATGCCCAGGCCGCCCCGGTAAGCCACCACGGCGCCGGGGGACAGGGCGGCGGCCAGCCGTTCGCCGATGGCCTCGGTCTCTTCTTCGCTGTGGGAGAGATACTCCAAAACAGTCATCCTTTCGTTCAGATATCCAAAATCAATTCAGTATACCATAGTTTGAACGAAGTGTAAAAAGTTTTTTCCCTCGTTTACACACTTTTCCGTTCGTGGTATACTGGTATCCGTAAGAATTTGCCCATTCGGAAAGGTCATCTTTTATGCTGAACCGATTGAAGGCCGTTTTGGCCGACTTTTTCCAGCAGGCGGACCTGATGCTGCTGTCCCTCTGCTGTATCTCCACCCTGTACGGCATCGTGCTGATTTACAGTGCCACCCGTTTCATGGCGGACAACCGCTATGTCATCATCCAGACCGCCGCTCTGCTACTGGGCGTCTGCGTGTACATCGCCTGCTCCATGGTGGACTTTGAGATGCTGATGAAGCGGTGGAAGTGGCTCGCCGTGTTCAACGTGGGGTTCATTCTCCTGCTGCTGACGCCCTTCGGAAAGAGCGTGGGCGGCAACCGGGCCTGGCTGAAGTTCCCCGGCATCCCCGTCAGCATCGGCCCGGCGGAGGTGGTGAAGATCACCTTTGTGCTGCTGTTGGCCTGGCAGCTGGCCTGGCTGCAGGAGGAGAAGCGGGACCTCCGCTCCTTCCGTTCAGCCCTTCTGGTGGCGGGCCATACCTTCCTGCTTTGCGGACTGTATTTCCTGGTGTCCGGGGATATGGGCAACGGTCTGGTGTTCTTCTTCATCTTCGTGTGCATGGCTTTCACGGCGGGGTTCGCCCTGCGGTGGTTCGGCCTGCTGTTCGCCGGCGCCGGGTTGGCGGTGGCCGCCGCCTGGAAGCTGGACCTGATGAAGGGCTACATGAAGGATCGCTTCATCATCCTCTTTGACCACAGCTACGATCCCATGAACGCCGGCTGGCAGCAGACCCGGAGCCTCCTGACCCTGGGCGGCGGCGGCCTGTTTGGCCAGGGCTATCTGAACGGCACCCAGACCCAGGCGGGGGAGGGCTCCATCCCCGCCCGGTGGACGGATTTCATTTTTTCCGTCTGCGGCGAGGAGCTGGGCCTGGTGGGGTGCCTGGTCATCCTGCTGCTGCTGTCGGCCATCATCATCCGGGTCCTGCTGGTGGCCAAACATGCCCAGACCCCCTTTTATCGGTATGTCTGCGTGGGCATGGCGGCTATGCTGATTTTCCAGACCCTCATCAACGTGGGCATGTGCCTGTTTATCATGCCGGTCATCGGCATTACGCTGCCCTTTTTCAGCTACGGCGGCTCCTCCATCGTCACGCTGTATGCCGCCATGGGCGTGGTGTCCGCCATCAAGAAGCGCTCGCCCACCATGGGCCGCTACCGACGGATACTGGCGTAAAAAGATCCTCCGAAAGCAGCCGGTTTTCCGGCTGCTCAGCTTGTCGAAAAACCACTGCTTAAAGCAACTGGGTTGCATTTTGCAGGGG
>CAMCDX010000130.1 GCA_945873695.1 uncultured Clostridia bacterium
GAGGTATTGTGAAGGCGTCGAAAAAGTCCGTCGGACTTTTTCGACAGCCTGAAATCCCGGAGCGGCTGCTCCGGGATTTTTTATTGTGTCTGTACCCACTGGCCGTCGATCAGCTCGTGGACTTCATAAATGCCGCCCACTTCCTCCGCGCTGATATGGACTTCTTTCAGATGTACCAGGGTATGGGCCTCGTTGTCGTAGCGGTAATAGTCGGTATAATCGTGTCCCGCGCCGCGGCTCTCTGTCACCAGCTGCTGGGTGTCGGCATCGGCCTGCACGTCATAGCCTACCAGCTCAAAGGCGTAACGGAACTGTTCCGTGTCCGGGTCCCACAGCCAGCAGAGGTAGGAGATATTCACCACGCCGACATCGGCCATCAGCCGGAGGTCGGGATAGCCGTCGAAGTTCAGGTCATCGGTGGTGAGGCTGCCGTCCTCAGTCCAGCAATTCGTCCACGGGTACTGGCCGACCCACTCCTCCAGTCCCTGCTGGCGAAAGGCCTCTCCGACGGAGACAGTCTGGAGGAGAGAATTCCCCTCCAGCACGTCGATGGCGGAGACGCCCAGCCGTTCAAAGCCGTCGGAGGTATCCCTCCGGCCGTGGAGCCGCAGGGTCAGCGTCCGACCACTCTCCACAACAGAGGCCTCGTAAGTATATTCCGTCACAGCCTCCTCCGATTCGCTGTTCTCTGCCGCATCCGGAACAGGGGCCGCCTCCGCCGTGCCGGGAGCGGCGGCGACATCCATTTCCTCCGGCGGGGCGGCGGTGGTTGCCTCATCTCCTGGAGGGGGACTGCCGGTCACAGAGGCGCCGCATCCGGACAGAAGCAGTACCAGGAGCGCACAGAGCGCCGCCAGACGTCTCATGCTGCACCCCTCCTTTTTCTTCAGTCTAACAGAGGTGCGCGGAGAATGCTTTACAAAAGGATGACAAATTCGGGACAAAAAGGGCGGCGGGCTATGCGCACCATTTGCAATGGACGTACCTGTTATGGTATACTGTCTGCAACAATAATCAAACGTGAGGTGACCGATATGCAAGAACTGGAAAAGCAATTTCACATCCACTGCGTCCCCGGTGACGTGGGCCGCTATTGCATCCTGCCTGGGGACCCGGGCCGCGTTCCCGCCATCGCCGCGCTGTTCGACGATGCGAAGCAGATCGCCTATAACCGGGAGTTCAACGTCTGGACCGGCACCCTTCTGGGTGAAAAGGTCACCGCCTGTTCCACCGGCATCGGCGGGCCTTCCGCGTCCATCGCCATGGAGGAGCTCCATAAGTGCGGCGCTGATACCTTCATCCGTACCGGTACCTGCGGCGGCATCGACCTGGATGTCCAGTCCGGCGACATTGTGGTGGCCACCGGCGCCATCCGCTTTGAGCACACCAGCCTGGAATACGCCCCCATCGAGTTCCCGGCGGTGGCGGACTTTACCATCACCGACTGCCTGGCCCGGGCCGCCAAAGCCATGGGCAAGCCCCTCCATACCGGCATCGTCCAGTGCAAGGACAGCTTTTACGGCCAGCATGACCCTTCCGCGTCTCCCGTTTACTATGAGCTGAAACAGAAGTGGGAGAGCTGGAAGCGGCTGGGCGTCAAGGCCAGCGAAATGGAGTCCGCTGCCCTGTTCGTGGTGGCGGCGGCCCTGGGCTGCCGCTGCGGCTCCTGCTTCCATGTGGTGTGGAACCAGGAGCGGGAGGCCGCCGGCCTGGACCAGAAGATGAGCGAGGACACGTCCGCCTCTGTCCGCGTAGCGGTGGAGGGTTTGAAGCTGCTGATTGAGGAAGACCGAAAGGCAGGACGGTAAGGTGTCCGAGCGGATCGCGCCGGGAGCCCGGCGTCAAGCGTTTTGCTGAAAGCAAAACCTTGAAATCGACCGAATTCATTTCGGGCGATTTGAGTGAAATCAGGGGGCCCCCATGGGACGTGTCCCATGGGGAGGCGAGGACACGTCCGCCTCTGTCCGCGTAGCGGTGGAGGGTTTGAAGCTGCTGATTGAGGAAGACCGGAAGGCAGGACGGGAAAACAAGGAAAGGACATCGTATATGAACAAGAGCGAATTGGGCGCCAGCGGTATCCGGGTCTCCGGCCTGGCCCTGGGCACCTGGGCCTACTCCGGCGCCAACGTCTGGGGGGCCAGCGACGACCGGGCGGCCATCGAGACCATCCACTGTGCCCTGGACCACGGCGTGAACCTGATCGATACAGCGGAGCGGTACGGCAACGGAAAGTCCGAGGAAGTGGTGGGGATGGCCCTGAAGGGCCGCCGGAGCCAGGCAGTGGTGGCCACCAAGGTCTACACCGGCAACCTCCATTATGACGACGTGATCGCCCACTGCGAGGCCAGCCTGAAGCGCTTGCAGACAGACTACATCGACCTGTATCAGATCCACTGGCCCAACCTGGACATTCCCATCGGGGAGACCTTTGCCGCCTTTGAAGACCTGAAGAAGGCGGGCAAGATCCGGATGGCCAGTATGTGCAACGCGGGCGTGGGATGCATCGCCAGTCTGGCCGGGCAGGAGGTGGCCATGAACCAGCTGCCCTACTCCCTGATCTGGCGGGTGGCGGAAAAGCAGATCATCCCTGCCAGCGAGGCGGCCGGCATCCCGGTGTGCGCCTACTCGCCTCTGGCCCAGGGCCTGCTGACCGGAAAGTTCCGCCGCATCGAGGACGTGCCTGTGGGCCGGCGGGAGACCCGGTTCTACAAAAGCACCTGGACCCCCTGCCGCCACAATGAGAACGGCTTCGAGGACGAAATTTTCGCCTTCATCGACGTGCTGATGGATTTCTGCGGACGGAACGGCCTGGCTCCCGCCGAAGTGGCCATGAGCTTCCTGAAACGGCGGCCCTATGTGAAGACGGTTCTGGCAGGCGCCCGCTCGGTGAAGCAGCTGGAGCAGAACATCGCCGCCTATGAGGCCGAGATCCCCGACGGCCTGATGGACGAGATCGAGGCAGCCTCCGAGTCTCTGAAGGCCATCATGGGGGACAACGCCGACTTGTGGGTGGGCAACGGCGGCCGCTTCTATTGAGGGGAGACGGATGCAGGTAAAAAAAGAGGACCGATTTCCAAACGGAAATCGGTCCTCTCAGGCTGTCGAAAAAGTCCGACGGACTTTTTCGACGCCTTCACAATACCTC
>CAMCDX010000131.1 GCA_945873695.1 uncultured Clostridia bacterium
CCTGCAAAATGCAACCCAGTTGCTTTAAGCAGAGGTTTTTCGACAAGCTGAGCAGGCGCTCACAGTTGTGAGCGCCTGCTTTTACCGCGTGCGTTGCCGTTTGGTATACAGTTTCATCAATATCCCACGATCAGGCCCTTTTCCATGGCGTAAAAGCTGGTCAGGCCCCGGCAGGGCAGGATATCCACGCTTTTTACCGGCAGGTCTGCCAGGATCTGCTCCTTCAGCTTGATGGCGCCGGTCAGGTTCTCGCAGTGGGAGATGACCACCTCCGCGCCGGTGCAGTCCTTGCTGTCCTTCATCAGCGCCGTGATGGCCTTGTAGGTCTTCACCTCGCCCCGGGCCTTGTCGGCCACGTGGATGGTGCCCTGGGGAGTGGCGTCGGCGATGACGTGGATGCCCAAGGAGTGGAGCAGAGTGCCCACCAGAGGCCGCATCCGGCCGTTCTTGATGAGGTTGTCGAAATTCTCCAGAGTAAAGCAGGTCCGCAGGGAGGCCTGGTACATCCGCAGCTGGTCGCAGAGCTGGTCGAAGTCGCCCTCGGGGTCCGCCTCGATGAGGGCCTGGGCCCGGCGGATCAGCAGCACCATGGCGCCGGCGGTGGCCTTGGAGTCGATGACGCAGATCTTCTTCTCGGGGTGCTCCTCCAGCGCCATCTCCCGGCCCATGACGGCGGCGTTATAGGTGCCGGAGAGGTTGGCGGAAATGGTGAAGCAGATGGAGCAGTCCGCGGATTCAAAGGCCCGGGCAAAAGCCCCCGGAGAGGGGCAGGAGGTGGAGGAGGCGGTCTTCTCCGCCGCCATGGCGTCCAGCATGTCCGGCACCAGCAGGTCGTCGTTGTCCACAAATTCCCGGGCGCCTACCTGAATGCGCAGGGGAACGGTCTCAAAGTGGGCGGCGCCGCTTTCAAAAGAGGCCATCCGCAGGTCGCAGCTGCTGTCACTTACAATATTCCAAGTCATACAAAACTCCTTGTAATCTGGTTTTGCAAACCATATTTTTTTTATCATAATACGAAAACGGCCATTTGTCAATGTAAAATGCCGGATATGTCGAAAAAAGGCAGTTGACCAAACCGAAAAAGGGTGATATAGTCAAATAGTTCTAAAAAGAACAGTTCGAAAAAGAACGACAGGAGGCGCGCCATGACGGGAGACACCACGCAGCTGATGCGTTTTTCCCAGCGATTCGGAAAATACTACGCCAGGCAGTTCGCTCCGTTGCTGGCGGAGACGGATCTGACCATGCGGGAGATCCACGTGCTGCTGTTTCTGACCAACAACCCGGGCTGCGACACCGCCCGGGACGTGGTGGAGCTGCGGGGACTGGCCAAGTCCCAGGTCTCCCAGGCGGTGGAGCTGCTGGCAGGCCGGGGCCTGCTGCGGCGGACGGCTGACGGAGGGGACCGGCGGGTGGTGCACCTGGAGATCACCGAGGCGGGCGCGCCCCTGGCCGCCCGGGCCCGGGACATTCAGGCGGACTGCGGCCGCCGCCTGCTGGAGGGCCTGACCCCCGAGGAGTCGGACCAGTTCAACCGCCTGCTGGCAAAGGTCTTCGCCCGGGCGGAACAGCTTATGGAAAAGGAGATATCGGAATGAACCGTCAAAACGTGGACCTGGGAAAGGGCCCGGTGGGGAAGCTGCTGTTTTCCCTGGCGCTGCCCACCATCACCTCTCAGATCGTCAATATGCTTTATAACCTGGTGGACCGGGTATACATCGGCCACATGACGCCGGTGGACACCGTGGGCAAGCTGGCCCTCACCGGCGTGGGGGTCTGTCTGCCCATCATCCTGGTGATCTCCGCCTTCGCGGCGCTGATTGGCATGGGCGGCGCTCCCCGGGCCTCCATCCAGGAGGGGCGGGGAGACCCCAGGGGCGCGGAGCGGATCATGGGCAACGCCTTCACCATGCTGGTGCTGGCCGCCCTGGTCCTGACCGTCGTGTTCCAGCTGTTCGCGGAGCCTCTGCTGCTGACCTTCGGCGCCAGCGGGAATACCATCGGCTACGCGCTGGACTATCTGCGGATCTACACCCTGGGCACCCTGTTCGTCCAGCTGACCCTGGGCATGAACGCCTACATCACCGCCCAGGGCTTCACCACCGTCAGCATGAAAACCATCCTGATCGGCGCGGGGCTGAACATCGTGCTGGACCCCCTCTTCATCTTCATGCTGGGGATGGGCGTCCGGGGCGCTGCCCTGGCCACCATTCTGTCCCAGGCGGTGTCGGCGCTGTGGGTGCTGCGGTTCCTCACCGGCCCCAGGACCAAGTGGCGCCTCCGGCGGGAGAATCTGCGGCCCCGGGCCAAGGTGGTGCTGCCCTGCCTGGCCCTGGGCCTAGCGCCCTTCATCATGCAGTCCACGGAGAGCCTCATCTCCATCTGCTTCAACTCCTCTCTGCTGAAATACGGCGACGACACGGCCGTGGGCGCCATGACGGTGCTGGTGAGCATCATGCAGCTGTCCATGATGCCCCTCCAGGGCCTGACCCAGGGGTGCCAGCCCATCGTCAGCTACAACTACGGCGCCCGGAATCCCCAGCGGGTCCGGGACGCCTTCCGGTGCCTGCTGCGGGCCTGCTTCCTCTACTCCATGACGCTGTGGCTCCTGGTGGAGCTGATGCCCCAGGCGTTTGCCGGCATCTTCACGCCGTCCCCGGAGCTCCGGGCCTACGCCGCCCGGGCCCTGCGGATCTACATGGCCGCCAACGGCATCTTCGGCATCCAGATCGCCTGCCAGCAGACCTTCATCGCCCTGGGGAATGCCAAGGCCGCCCTGTTCCTGGCGATTCTGCGGAAGATCATCCTGCTGATCCCCCTCATCTATATTCTGCCCCATTTCTTTGCCGACAAGGTCTTCGCCGTGTTCCTGGCGGAGCCGGTGGCGGACCTTCTGGCGGTGTGTACCACGGCCGCCATGTTTGCCGTCCGGTTTAAAAAAAGTATGGCGGAGCTGGAAGAGAGCCCCGGCCAATAAAAGAATACCGCTGAACGGCCCGGGGGCTGTGAACTGCCCCAGATTGTACGGACAGCACAAAAAAGGCCCCAGGTAGGAAAATAT
>CAMCDX010000132.1 GCA_945873695.1 uncultured Clostridia bacterium
TGAAAAGGAGGGCGGCATTCCCCCCGGTAGACGCCTGCCCCGCAGGGGCACCCCGTCTTTATCCCTGCTGCGGGACGTGAGCAAGCGGCCAGAGACCTTCCAGGACCTGAAGTCCATTCAGGCCAAGGTCCGGGAGCTGTGCGGGCACACTGATATCTGAGTTGTTTCCGCTTTTTCAATTGTTAACCTCATTTTTATTTTTGGTTGACAATGGTAGCTGTCCAGTGATATACTCCTTCTCAGGACAAAAATAGGAGGAGCTTTCTCATGACGACCACTTCTTCCCGCCTGCGCACGGTGGACATGGTATATATCGCCCTGTTCGCGGTGCTGATGGCGGTCTGCGCCTGGATCACCATTCCCCTGCCCAAGCCCTTGGTGCAATTCACCCTCCAGACCTTCGCCATGTTCGCGGCCCTGCTGGTCCTGGGTGGCCGGCGTGGGCTTTACGCCATGGTGGTCTATCTGCTGCTGGGCGCCGTGGGTGTGCCGGTATTCTCCGGCTTCCGGGGCGGGCTGAGCGTCCTGCTGGACACCACCGGCGGCTATATCATCGGCTTTGTGGCCGCCGCCCTGGTCTACTGGCTGATGACGGTGAAGCTGGGAGAATCCTCTTCGGTGTCCATCGCCGCCTGTGTGCTGGGCCTTGCGGTGTGCTATGCCTTCGGCACCGCCTGGTTCCTGGTGGTCTATGCCCGGAACGCGGGCCCCATCGGCCTGACGACGGCCCTGGGCTGGTGTGTGATCCCCTACATCCTTCCGGACCTTCTCAAGCTGGCTCTGGCGGTGGTGCTGAGCCGCCGGGTGAAGGGATTCCTGAACTAAGCAAGAACGCCTGACTTTTGTCAGGCGTTCTTTTATGACCTCTTTCCCATTTTTTCCTTCAGCCGGTCCTCCACCTGCCCCAATCCCTTCACGCAGAGGCAGGCCGCAGCGGCCAGCAGGGCCAGACCCGCGCCGAAGTGGTTCTGTTTTTCGGAGTTCTTTTCCATACGTTTTTCTCCCTCTCAGAAGGTCAGGCGCATATCGTACCAGACCACGCCGCCGTGGACGGACTGGGACACGCCCTCGTTCTGGAATCCAAACTTCGCATAATAATGGATCAGCTGATCCTTGCAGGTGAGGACGCAGCCCTTCCGTCCCTGGGCCCGGGCGTCGGCGATGACCCGTTCCAGCACCTGGGCCGCCAGGCCCCGCCTGCGGTAGGCCGGCAGGGTGTTCACGCCGAAGATCATCTGCCAGGCGCCCTGCTCGTTGTGGAAGGAAGCGTCGGCGTACATCTCGTCCCGGAGGATGGGGTCGTCGGTCACCAGGCCATTGACAAAGCTGACCAGGGTGCCGTCGTCCGTCTCCAGCAGCCAGAAGTGATTGGGATACACTGCCAGCCGGGCGGCGAAATCCTTTTCCGTGGCGGCCTCGGCGGCGGGAAAACAGGCAGCCTCCACCGCCGTGACAGCGGCCAGGTCCGCCATGGTGGCGGTGCGGATGTGCATAGGGGTCTCTCCTTTTACTTCAAATAGCGGTAGCCCAGCAGCAGCCGAGCGGTGGAATTGGTCATGTTCTCAAAGATGTAAGGCCGGTCGGCGGCGAACCGCAGGGCGTCCCGCTCCAGCAGCTGGAAGGTCTCTCCCTCCGCCGTCAGGCCCACGGTGCCGGAGATCACCGTGGCGTGGCAGACGCAGCCGGGCACCGAGGGCTCCGGAGCGTAGCGGCCGCTGATGTACAGGTCCAGGAAAAAGCTCTCCTGCCGGGTGGCCTCGTCGTAGGGGAAGCTGGGCCGCAGGACGGCCTTGCCGCCGTCCAGCCGCCGGGCCTTGTTGTCCAGCTCCCGGGAGAGCAGCAGGGATTGGAAATCGTCGTTTTCCAGCAGCGTCTCGGCGGGGACTTTCAGGACCTTTGCCAGCTTGCCCAGGAGGGCCACCGAGGGATTGGCCTCCCCCCGCTCGATCTGGCCCAGCATGCTGCGGGACACGCCGGCCTCCGCCGCCAGCCGCTCCATGCTGAGCTTTTTGCTTTTTCGGATGCGCTTGATGTTCTCCCCCACCGCCCGGGTCAGTTCCATAGGTCCTCCGTCCTCTCCAGCAAAATAGCCACTATACTGTTCAATTCTTTTCTTATAGTAGGCGAATTGTCGGATTTTGTCAAGAAAAAGCGGGAGCCGTTTGGCTCCCACTTCGTCTTTGATTTACACCCGCTTCCAGCTGGCGCCGCCCTTGACGTCGATGATCTCGATGCCCTGTGCCTTCAGCTCGTCACGGATGCGGTCAGCTTCCGCGAAGTTCTTGGCCTTTTTGGCCTCGTAGCGCTGCATGACCAGCGCGTCAATGGCGGGGTCTCCCTCGCCGGTGACGGTGTAGCCGCCCTCGGCCTGGGACTTCTGCGCCTTGGCGTCCTCGGCACGCTTGGTCTCCGCCTTTTCCAGCAGGCTCAGACTCAGCACCTGGTCGAAGTCGCCGATCAGAGCCAGCTTGGTGGCGTCGTTGGTCTTTGCCTTCAGCACGTCGAAGATGGCTGTCACACCCATGGAGGTGTTCAGGTCGTTGCCCATGGTCTGGGTGAACTTGGCCTTGTACTCGTCGAAGACAGCCTCGTCCACATCGCCCTCAGGCTTCAGGGCGGCAATGCGGGTGATCAGCTTGTTGTAGGCCGCCACGGCATTGTCCAGGTTCTCCCAGGAGAACACCAGGGCCTTGCGGTAGTGGCTCTGGAGGCAGAAATAGCGGTAGGCCAGGGGATCGTAGCCCTTCTCCTCCAGCAGAGTGACTGTCAGAAACTCGCCCTTGGATTTGGACATCTTGCCGTCAGAGGTGTTCAGGTGGTGGACATGGAACCACTGGGGGCACCAAGGATGGCCCAGATAACTCTCGGACTGGGCGATCTCATTGGTGTGGTGGGGGAAGGCGTTGTCCACGCCGCCGCAGTGGAGGTCCAGATACTCGCCGTTGTACTTCAGGGAAATGCCGGAGCACTCAATGTGCCAGCCGGGATAGCCCACGCCCCAGGGGGAATCCC
>CAMCDX010000133.1 GCA_945873695.1 uncultured Clostridia bacterium
GGCAGCAGAGCGGCCAGAAAATCGAGGTATTGTGAAGGCGTCGGAAAAGTCCGTCGGACTTTTTCGACAGCCTGAAAGGAACCGGCACAGCCGGTTCCTTTTTTGTGTTTATCGAAAGGTGATCTCCTCTACGAATTCCAGCTTCCGCCGGTAGTCCAGCTCCACAAAGTCCGTGGGCCGCACCTCGCCGGGGCGCTTTTCAAAATAGGCAAGCCCCGCCTCCTGGAGCATCCGGTAGACGAACTGGGAGCAGAACATGATGTTTGGCTTGTAGGACCACTTGGTCACCAGGCCCATCATGTTATAGGCGCTGCCCTCCCGGTTGATGCGCTCCACGGCGGCCAGCACCTGCTCCTTCTGCTCCCGGTTGGCGGCCAGGCGGTACACCAGCACCGAGGCGTCGGGCTTTAAGTGAAAGTGGGCCACCATCTCCGGGTTCAGCCCCGGGGGATAGAGATTGGCGCCGCCGTTGTAGCTGAGGGTGGTCTTCAGCTCCCGGTCAAAGGACAGGGAGGCATGGTTGTACACCTTCCGGGTGACGGAGCCGATGATCTCGCTGGCGGCGCTGCCGGTGTCGGAGATGACGAGATAGAGCCATGGGTCGTCCAAGGCTGCTTCCGCGTCGTGGAAGTAGTCCTCCGTCAGGCTTCCGCGGTTGACATAAGATATGGAGCTGTGGCCCTGACTGCCGGTAAGGGCTTTCGCCAGATTCTCCGGGGTCAGCTTCCGGGCGGTCCGCTCCACCTCCTCCAAAGCGATGCGGAACTGCGCCTCCTGCTCCCGGACCTGGGCGAAGCTGATGGCCTCCACCTCCTCCAGGGAGGGCAGGTAGAAGCGGGCGTTCTTGTTGGCGGTGATGAACCGCTCCACAAACAGGGGCAGCGCCATGGCCAGTACGCCTGTGGCCCGGAGGAGCCAGTGGAGGACGGGGTGATAGCCGGGTTCGAAGATGACGGTCTCGGCGTAGAGGAGCTGCAGCGCCAGCAGCACCAGATACCCGACACACAGAAAAGTCTTTTCCCGCTTGCGGAATCCGGCGTATAATGTCCGCAGGATCATGTAAACAGCGGCCACTGCGTAGATGGAAAAATAGATGAACCGGTTACCGGACAGGAACACCGCCAGGAGCACCAGGGCCAGCACCGCCTGGTTTTCTCGCTCCCGGGAGGGCACATCGCGTCCCATGGGCATCACCTCCTTTTTTCGATGATAACACACCCGGGCAAAACCCCGCAACTTTTTTCACAATGCCGCAAACTTTTTCCCCGCCGCATCCGTCTAAAAGGCAGAATAAGCAGAACGGACAGAAAGGATCATGCGTGTGGCACACATCCGGGAAACACAACTGACCACGTATCTTGTGGAAAACCAGGCGCGGTTCTATCGCTTGGCGTACAGCTATCTGAATAACCGGGAAGAGGCCCTGGACGCGGTGCAGACCGCTGTGTGCAAGGCGCTGGAAAAGCAGGACAGCCTGAAGGACGCCGACGCCGTGCACACCTGGTTCTACCGCATTTTGACCAACGTGTGTACCGACATGCTCCGGCAGCGGAAGCGGGTGACCCTGGTGCCGCCGGAGTCGCTGGACGCCGGCAGCTACGAGGACCCCCTGCCGGAGGACGGCTCCCTGGCCCGCCGGGTGGATGCCCTGCCGCCGGAGGTGGCGGCCATCATCCGCCTGCGGTTCTACGAGGAGCTGTCCCTCCAGGAGATCAGCGCCGTGATGAACTGCCCGCTGAGCACCGTGAAGACACGGCTGTACACCGGCCTGAGAAAACTGCGCGTATCACTGGAAGGAGAATCCCTATGAAAGAATTTGAACACGCGAAAGAGAAATATGAGTCTACTCCCATCCCCACCGAGCTGAATGACCGTGTCCAGGCGGGCATCCGCCAGGGCAGGGCCAACCGGGCCCGCCGGGCCTGGGGGCGGCGCTTCGGCACCGTGGCCGCCTGCTTCGTGGCGGTGGTGGGTGTGCTGAACCTGTCGCCCACCGTGGCGGCGGCCGCCGCCGACGTACCGGTGCTGGGCGGACTGTTCCAGGTCCTCACGGTCCGCAGCTTTACCGATGAAAACGATGATCGCACTGTGATTGTCGAGCAGCCCGGCCTCACCGGCTCAAACTTCGCCGAAAAGATCGACGCTGAGATCCAGGCCCGGGTGGATGAGAAGATCGCCGAGGGCGAGGCTATGGTGGCGGAGTACAAGGAAGCTTTTCTGGACACCGGCGGCACCGAGGCGGAGTGGGCGGAACGGGACTACACCGTCTCTGTGACCTATGACATCAAGTCCCGGACAGACACTACAGTGTCCTTCGTGGTAGACACCTATATCGCTACCTCCACCGCTCAGCAGGAACAGTTCTTCTACAACCTGGACCTGGCGGCGGACAAGGAGCTGACCCTCCGGGACCTGCTGGGGGAGGACTGGGTGGACATCTGCAACGCCGCCATCCAGGCCCAGATCGACGCCAGCGTGGAGGAGGATGGCTTCACCTACTTCTTCCCGCCCCAGTGGGGCGGCTTCACCACGGTGGATGAGGACACGTCCTTCTATATCCGGGACGACGGCGTCCCCGTGGTGGTGTACCCCAAATACTCCATCGCCGCCGGCGCACTGGGGGTCGTGGAGTTTGCGATCAGTGAGTAAAGAAGGGAAGGACCGGCCCGGGAGGGCCGGCCCTTTTTTGCGCCGTCTGACCAGGGGAGCATCACTCCTTGTGAAATGCCCGTATGACGCAAAAGGACCCGGACCATCTGAACTGCCCCAGATTGTACGGACAACACAAAAAAGGCCCCAGGTAGGAAAA
>CAMCDX010000134.1 GCA_945873695.1 uncultured Clostridia bacterium
ATCTTAAAAAGCCTTGTGCCGCAACGACTTTTCGTATTTTGCTCAGGGCTATGAATATGATGTGAAATGAGGTGAGGGGATGGACCTGGCGGTGAAAAAGCTGTTTTTGCTGGACCTGGACGGCACGGTGTACCTGGAGGATGAGCTGCTGCCCGGAGCGGAGGCCTTCCTGGCCTGGGTCCGGGAGACCGGCGGCACGGTCCGCTATCTCACCAACAACTCCTCCCGGGGGGTGGACGCGGGACTGGAGAAGATGCGCCGCCTGGGCGTACCGGCGGAGCGGGAGGAGTTCCTCACCGCCGTGGAGGCCACGGTATATTACCTGCGGACCAGCCGATCTCCGTCGGAGGTATATTACGTGGTGGGCACCGATTCCTTCCGCCGCCAGCTGGCGGAGGCGGGTTTCCGTCTGCGGGAGGAGCCCGCGGAGGACGTGACGGCGGTGCTGGTGGGCTTCGACACGGAGCTGACCTACCGAAAGGTGGAAAACGCCTGCCGCCTGCTGGCACGGGGGGCGGACTTTCTGGCTACCAACCCCGACTGGGCCTGTCCCACGTTGTTTGGCTTCGTGCCGGACTGCGGCGCCATCTGTGAGCTTATCGGCCGGGGGGCGGGGCGGAAGCCCGTTTTCATCGGCAAGCCGGACCCCACTATGATCCGCCTGGCCCTGGAACAGACGGGCTGTGCCCCGGAGGAGGCCCTGATGGTGGGGGACCGGCTGTATACGGACGTTGCCTGCGGCGTCAACGCCGGCGTGGACACCGCACTGGTCCTTACCGGCGAGGCCACGGCGGCGGACGCCGCCGTTTCGGACACGCCGCCCTCGCTGATCTGCCGGGACATGGCGGAGCTGCTGGAACGGCTGAAGGAGGTGCGGGGAACGTGACCTTTCTCATTGTGCTTTTGACCGCCGGGGCCATCGGCATTCTGGCGCTGGCGGCGCTGATCCTGCTGCCCTTTCTGGGAGGCTTCCTGCTGGTGCGGGTGATGGAGATTTTGACACCGCTGTGCCTGGTGCTGTGGTTCCTGCTCCATGGCCGGAAGAACGCTCCCGGCTGGGAGAAGTTCCGGGGTGTCCGCTTTGCCCACCGGGGGCTCCACGGCCCCGGTGTGCCGGAGAACTCCCTGGCGGCCTTTCGCCGGGCCGCGGCAGCGGGCTATGGGGCGGAGCTGGACGTGCGTCTGACGAAGGACGGCCGCCTGGCGGTCATTCACGACTCCGACCTGACCCGGATGTGCGGCAGGAGCGGCTTCGTGGAGGAGCTGACGGCGGCGGAGCTGTCCGCTTACCGCCTGGCCGGTTCCGGGGAGGGCGTTCCGTTTCTGGAGCAGGTGCTGCCCCTGTTCGAGGGGAAAAAATCCCTCATCGTGGAGCTGAAGACCGCCAGGGGCAATCATGCTGCCCTGGCGGCGGCCGCTGTGGAATGTCTGGACCGCTTTCAGACGGACTGCTGTGTGGAGAGCTTTGACCCCCGCTGTCTGGTTTGGCTGCGGCGGCACCGGCCGGAGATCCTGCGGGGCCAGCTGACCCGGAACTTTTTGAAAGAGGGGACAGGCCGGAGCCTCTGGCAGTGCCTGGCCCTGACAACCCTGCTTTGCAACTGGAAGACCCGGCCGGACTTCGTGGCCTGCCGCTTCGAGGACCGCCGTGGGTGCGCTCCGGCGCTGTGGCGCTGGTGGGGCGGAAAGCTGGCCTATTGGACCATTCGCTCCCCCCGGGATCTGCGGGAGACGGAGCGGGCCGGCGCCCTGCCGATTTTTGAGGGCTTTGTCCCGGAGGAGGAATCACGTTGAAAAAGAACTCAAAACAGGAAAAAAAGAGAGAGAAGAAGCAATTCCGTCGGGCGATGGACCGGGAACTGCGGGAGCACAGGAGCTCCTTCCTGGTGTTTTACACCCTGCGCCTGCTGGTGCTGGTGGTGTTGGTCCGGCAGCTGTTCCTGCATAACTACGAGGGCACCTTCCTGTGTGTCCTGACCATCCTGCTGCTGTATGTGCCCAGCTGGCTCCAGGTGAAGCTGCACATCGAACTGCCGCCGGCGCTGGAGATCACCATCCTGTGCTTCATTTTCGCCGCGGAGATTCTGGGCGAGGTCAACGCATTTTACGTCAACGTCCCCAACTGGGACACCATGCTTCACACCCTCAACGGCTTCCTGGCTGCCGCCGTGGGATTTTCCCTGGTCTTGCTGCTCAACGATGATGAGCGGCTGACCTTCGACCTGTCCCCCTTCTTTCTGGCTCTGGTGGCCTTTTGCTTCTCCATGACCATCGGCGTGCTGTGGGAGTTCTTCGAGTTCGGCATGGACTATTTCTTCCACTTCGACATGCAGAAGGACACCGTGGTCAACGCCATCTACTCGGTGGCGCTGGACCCTGCCCGGTCCAACAAGGTGGTGGCGGTGAAGGGCATCCAGGACGTGGTCATTAACGGCCAGAGCCTGGGCGTCGGCGGCTACCTGGACATCGGCATCATCGACACCATGAAGGACCTGTTCGTGAACTTTATCGGCGCGACGGTGTTCTCCGTCACCGGCTTTTTCTACGCCCGCAGCAAGGGAGAGAAGCGCACCGCGGCGCAGAATTTCGTCCCCAGCAAAAAGACCGCGGAGACAGACTATCTGAAGCAGGCCCGGGAGGAAAACAGCGTGGACCCGGCAAAGAAATCAGAATAAGCGAAAAAGAGGCCCGTACGGGCCTCTTTCAGCTTGTTGAAAAACGTCTACTTAAAGCAACTGGGTTGCATTTTGCAGGGGGAGTACGAGGGGGCGGGAGCCCAT
>CAMCDX010000135.1 GCA_945873695.1 uncultured Clostridia bacterium
CAAAATGCAACCCAGTTGCTTTAAGCAGTGGTTTTTCGACAAGCTGAAGGGCCGGCCCTTTTGCGTGATTTGACGATTTCGGAAAATCGGATATAATGGAAGAGAAACAGAGAAAAGAAGGAGAACGTTATGCTGCAACGAGAATTACTGTTCGCCGCCATGGGCACCGGGTTCACCTGCCTGGCCACCGTCCTGGGCGCCGCCATGGTGTTCGTGTTTCGGAAGGAGCTGTCCCACACCCTCCAGAAGGTGTTCCTGGGCTTCGCCGCCGGCGTCATGATCGCCGCCTCGGTGTGGTCGCTGCTGCTTCCCGCCATGGAGATGGCGGAGAGCCGGGGGCAGAGCATCCTGCTGCCGGTGGGCGGCGGCTTCGTGCTGGGCGGCGTGTTTCTGATGGCCCTGGACGGCCTGCTGCCCCACCTGCATATCGGCAGCGACCAGGCGGAGGGCCTGCCCGCCCACTGGAAGCGGACTACCATGATCGTCCTGGCGGTGACGCTCCACAATATCCCGGAGGGCATGGCCGTGGGCCTCAGCTTCTCCGTGGCGGCCCAGGATGTCAGCGGCGGCGCCCTGGCGGGAGCCGTGGCCCTGGCCCTGGGCATGGGCCTCCAGAACTTCCCGGAGGGGGCGGCGGTGTCCCTGCCCATGAAGTCCCAGGGGGTGCCGGCGGGAAAGGCCTTCCTCTGCGGCGCCGCCTCCGGCGTGGTGGAACCCATCTTCGGCCTGCTGACCGTGCTGGTGGCGGGCAGCGTGGGGGGCGTTATGCCCTGGGTGCTGTCCTTCGCCGCCGGAGCCATGATCTACGTGGTGGTGGAGGAACTGATCCCCGAGGCCCAGCTGGGAGAGCACTCCCACGCCGGCACCGTCAGCGTCATGGCCGGGTTCCTGGTGATGATGCTGCTGGACGTTTTGCTGGGCGGATAAGCACCGATTTTGGCAAGGATGCCCAGGAATCGCAAAAAACTTTGTTAAAAGATACAAAAACCGGCGGTTTATTACCAAAAAGATTGACAAAATAGTAATATCGTGGTAAAAGTATGTGAACACGAAAAAGAGACCGGGGTTGTTGGGGGCCGCAAACGTTTGCTGCTCGAAAACAGCCCTGGTTTTGACACACAAAAGGAGGAAGAAGCGGCGGAGAGCCGGTTCTTCCTCTCGACTTATCATGGGGCCGCTGGCCCGGAAAAAGGAGGGGGCGTCCTTGATCGAGGCGCTGAATTACCTGCGGGAACTGAACACGGTCTCCGTGCTGCTGCGGCTGACGATGGCCATGGTCTTCGGCGGGATGATCGGCCTGGAGCGGGGCAGAAAAGGCCGGGCCGCGGGCTTCCGCACCTATATGCTGGTGTGCCTGGGGGCGGCGCTGACCATGCTGCTGAGCCAGTATGAATACCACATGGTCACCCACGACTGGGCGGGACTGGCGGCGGAGATCGGGCTGCGGACCGACGTAAGCCGTTTCGGTGCCCAGGTCATCAACGGCATCGGCTTCCTGGGTGCCGGCACCATCATCGTTACGGGGCGGCAGGAGGTCAAGGGCATGACCACCGCGGCGGGGCTTTGGGCCTCCGCCTGCACGGGCCTGGCCGTGGGCGCCGGGTTCTACGAGTGTGTGCTGCTGGCGTTTTTGCTGATCTCCCTGGTGATCCGGGTGCTGCCCCAGGTGGAGAACTACATCGTGGAGAACGCCCGGAACATGAACATCTACGTGGAATTCCAGTCCCTGGACGACGTGGGCGGCATCATTAACCGCATCAAGTCCCAGGACGTGCAGATCTATGACGTGGAGATCGACCACGGCCGGGAGGAGAAGTCCCGGAATCCCAGCGCGGTCTTCGCTATCCGGCTGAACCACAAGCAGGCGCACACCCAGGTGCTGGCGGCCATCTCCGAGCTGGAGTCCGTCCGCACCATCGACGAGATCTGAGGAGGGGAAGAGACGATGTTACCGATCTTTGACGGCCTGCGGGACGTGACCATAGCGTCCGTTGCCGTGCGGATGGTGCTGGCGGTGATCTGCGGCGGCATCATCGGCATGGAGCGGGAGTTCAAGCGCCGGCCGGCGGGCTTCCGCACCCATATCCTCATCTGCCTGGGCGCGGCCATGACCACCCTGACCAGCCAGTTCCTCTACCTGAACATGCACTACTATACCGACATGGCCCGCCTGGGCGCCCAGGTGGTGGCGGGCATGGGCTTTATCGGCGCTGGCACCATCATCGTCACCCGCCGTCAGCGGGTGAAGGGGCTGACCACCGCGGCGGGACTGTGGACCGCCGCCATCGTGGGACTGGCCCTGGGCGGCGGCTTTTACGAGGGCGGCATCTTCGCCACGGTCCTGATCCTGCTGGCGGAGCTGCTGTTTTCCAAGCTGGAGTACCGGATGCTGGACAACGCCCCGGAGGTCAACCTGTACATGGAGTACACCGGTAAGCCCTGCCTGGAAAATGTGCTGCGGCTGTACCGGGAGCGGGATCTGAAGGTGCTGAACATGGAGATCACCCGCTCCACCGGCAGCGAGGCCCACAACGCCTGCGCCATCTTCACTCTGCGGCTGAACCGGAAGTGCGGCGTGGACCAGCTGCTGACGGAGATGAACGCTGTCTCCGGCGTAGTCTCCGTGGAAGAGCTGTGACGGGGAAGAGGCGATATTATGAGCAAGCAATATGACGTGCTGGTCATCGGGCCGGTGTCCCTGGACCACAACATCGACTGCCGGGGGAATGAACGCAAAGAAG
>CAMCDX010000136.1 GCA_945873695.1 uncultured Clostridia bacterium
CCTGCAAAATGCAACCCAGTTGCTTTAAGCAGACGTTTTTCGACAAGCTGAAAAGGGCTCTGTCGTTTGACAGAGCCCTTTTTTCTTGCCCTTACAGGTCGCCCCGCAGCAGGAAAAGCTGCAGGACCTGCTCGGCCAGCCGCAGTTCCCGGCTGGAGCACCGGGCCAGCATGGCCTGGATGGGGGCCAGATCCCGGTTCCGGTCCTCCTCGCCCAGGAGGATGTACTCCATGGACAGGCGGGAGGCCTTGGACAGCTTGATCAGGGTGTCCACCGACATCTGGGAGGTGCCCACCTCGATCTGGCCGTAGTAGCCGGGGGCGACATCCGCCAGAAGGGCGAATTGCTCCCGGGTCAGCCCCAGCTTGCTCCGCTGCTGGCGCAGCCGCCGTCCGGCAGCCGCGCGCTGCTCTTTGGTCATAGTCTCACCTCATTTCTCCGCGCAGGCGGCGCGAAAGCGACAAAATAGATATTGATTTTTGTTATCTTATAGTGTATTTTTCAATCAGGAAAACCGCTGAAACCCTTGCGCTGCAAGGGTTTCACGCTTTGTTAAAGAGAAATTGAAATTTACTACATGATTGTAACAAATGGGTATTAAAAAATCTCCCCTACGCCGCAAATATTTTGAAAACAGAGGCGGGCGGAAGAGAGATACAGACAAAAATTTGATACATGAATGTAACAAAAGTGGGAGAGCTTATGCAGGACTATGTGGTGAACCGCCCGGAGGAAGGGGCCATGAATCGCGTGCTGGCAGCCGCCGCGGACAGCGCGGCGGGGGTAATTTTGCGCCTGGCTTGGCAGGCCGGGCTGCTGCGGGATGAGATCCAGCACCTGACCTGGGCGCAGGTGGATTTCGGGGAGCGGAAGCTGCTGCTGCCGGACCGGGAGGTGCCCATCTCGCCGGAGCTGAGCGGCTGGCTGGAGGCGCTGCGGGACAGCCGCAACCGCTGTTCGGCGGTGGTGGTGCTGTCGGACCGGGACAAAAAGCCCCTGACGCCCCAGTCGATCTCCCGGCTGGCCCGGGCGGCGCTGGACAGCGAGGGCCAGACGGCCGTCCGGCTCATTGACCTGCGCCACGACTACATCCTCCGCCAGCTGGAGGAGCACGACTGGCAGTATGTTTCCCGGATCACCGGCGTGGAATCCACGGCGATCAAGGTCCACTTCGCCGGCCACCTGAAGGAGAAGAAGGTCTCCACCCGGGCCCGGCGGGAGGCGCCCGCCGCCCACATCGACGAGTTCGCCCTCTGGAAGCTGCTGCAGGCGGAGGACACCTCCCCGGCGGGAGTGGCGCTGTGGCTGACGTGGCAGATGGGCCTGCGGCTGGAGGAGATCGTGGCCCTGCGGTGGGACCAGGTGGACCTGCCCGGGGAGCGGCTGCTGCTGCCGGAGCGGACGGTGGAGCTGGCCGTTGGCGCGGGGGACGTCCTGGCGCGGCTGCGCCGGGAGGAGCCGCCGGCGGAGCGGGTGTTGGTCTCCCGCCGCAGCGGGCGGCCCTACGACCGCACCCGCCTGAGCAAGATGGTCCGCACCGCCCTGGTCCGGGGCGGCATGGACGACGTGACCCTCCGGGACCTGCGGCTGGACTGGGAGCTCCGGGGCGGCGGGGAGAGCCGGGTGCTGTCCTACCTGCGCAAACACCCCTCCATCACCCGCAACGAGGCGGCGGAGCTGCTGGGGGTGTCCCGGTCCACGGCGTACAACCGCCTCAAGCAGCTGGTGAAGCGGGAGAAGGTGACCCAGGTGGGCGCCCGGTACTACCTGCGGGACACGGTGGTGCCGCCGGAGCGCCAGGCGGAGGTCATTCTGGACTACCTGCGCCGGGAGGGCTTCGCCTACCGCCAGGACATTGCCCGGCTGCTGAATATCGACCCCGGCCAGTGCCGTCCCATCCTCCAGCGGATGATCGCCGACGGCCAGATCGTCCAGGACCACCAGAAATACATATTAAAATAACCGCCCCAAAGCCTTCCCCCTATGCGGGGGGAGGCGCCTCCGCGGGGTGCCGGCGCCTTGGGTTTGCTACAACTATATTGCCCAAAAACATCACAAAAACACGCCGTTTATCAGTTAAATTACAACTCGGGCAAATCCATGGACAAATCGGCGGCCGCCTGCTAAATTGAGCTTGCGACCGGGTGGAACGCACCCTGGCGGCCTATTCCAGGATTGATGTGGGATCGGCTAGCCCTGACATGAACCCTGGAGCCGGGCAGGCGGGGGAGGACCACACGGGACGCAAAATTTTAAAGGAGGAAAACCCCATGAAGAAGTTCCTTTCTCTGGTTCTGGCTCTGGTGATGGCCATGTCTCTGGTCACCGTCAGCGCTGGCGCCAAGGACTTCACGGACGACGCCGATATCACCTATGATAAGGCCGTCGCCGTGGTGTCCGCTGCGAAGATCGTCGACGGTTACGAAGACGGCGACTTCCGTCCCACCAACACCCTGTCCCGTGGTGCCGCTGCCAAGATCATCTGCAACATGATCCTGGGCCCCACCACCGCCGCTGCCCTGAGCGCTGACGCTGCTCCTTACAGCGACGTTCCTGTCAACCACACCTTCGCTGGCTACATCGCTTACTGCCAGCAGAAGGGCATCATCTCCGGCTACGCCGACGGCACCTTCCGTCCCGCTGGCACCCTGACCGGCTATGCCTT
>CAMCDX010000137.1 GCA_945873695.1 uncultured Clostridia bacterium
GCGTGTGCGTAGCACACGGGATTCTTGATGAAACTTTTTCATCAAGAATCAGTATGAGAAAGGCGGGATCGCTTGCAAGACCTTTGGACCCTGTATCACCCGGAGATCCCGGCGTTTCTCCGGCCCTATCTGGATACGCCGCCTCTGGCCCGGCTGCGGGACGTGGGCATGAACTGCGGCTGCGAGTACACCAGCTTCCCCCTGTATCTCCGCTGCCGCCCCTACTCCCGGTTCGACCACAGCGTGGGTGCGGCCCTTATCACCTGGCATTTCACCGAAAGTCCCTGCCAGGCCATAGCCGCACTGCTCCACGACATCGCCACCCCGGTGTTCGCCCATGTGGTGGACTTCCTCAACGGCGACCACCTGCTTCAGGAGTCCACCGAGGATGAAACGGATGCCTTCATCCGCCGCTGTCCGGAGCTTCTGGCCCTACTGGAGGGGGACGGCCTGGCGGTGGAGGAGGTGGCGGACTACCACCGCTACCCCATTACCGACAATCCCAGCCCCCAGCTGTCCGCGGACCGGCTGGAGTACACCCTGGGGAACCTCTGGCACTACGGCTTTTCGGAGCTGCCGGAGCCGGAGGGCTTCTACCGGGACCTGACGGTGGGCGCCGACGAGGCCGGTGAGGCGGAGCTGGCCTTCCGCACTCTGGAGACGGCGACGGCCTTCACCCAGGCATCTCTGCGGACTTCCCGGGTCTACGTGGCCGACGAGGACCGCTTCGCCATGCAGGCCCTGGCGGACCTGCTGCGAAGCGCCCTGGACCGGCACATTCTGGTGTGGGACGACCTGTACGCCACGGAGCCGGCGGTCATCGCCAAACTCCAATCGGACCCCCGCTCCGCCGGGGCCTGGACCCGCTTCCGGCGGCTTTCCCGGCTCCGGGTCTCCCATGAGCGGCCGGAGGAACCGGGGTGGCGCTCTGTTCCCGCCAAAAAGCGATATATCGATCCCCTGGTCCTGGATAAGGGCCGGGTGTCCCGCCTGTCCCCAGAGGCCCGGGCCATGCAGGCGGAGTTCCTGGCTTTGGACTTTTCCCTCTGGCTCCGGGCCGAAGAATGATCCGTACAACATGAAAAAGGAAGGTAACTCTGTCATGGACCGCAAACTCAGCGCCAAGGAATACGTATTTCTCTCCTCAATGCTCTTCGGTCTGTTCTTCGGAGCGGGCAACCTGATCTTCCCCGTCCACATGGGCCAGCAGGCCGGCGCCAACCTCTGGCCCGCCTGCGCCGGCTTCTGCCTCACCGGCGTGGGATTGCCCCTGCTGGGCATCGCCGCCATGGGCATCTCCAAGAGCGAGGGGATGTTCGACATGGGCAGCAAGGTGGGCCGGGGGTACAGCTATTTCTTCACCTGCGCCCTGTATCTCTCCATCGGCCCCCTGTTCGCCATTCCCCGTACCGCCACCGTGTCCTTCAGCGTGGGCATCCAGCCCCTGCTGCCTCAGGAGCACGCGGGACTGGCCCTGAGCCTGTTCTCGGCCCTGTTCTTCCTGGTGGTGCTGTATTTCTCCCTGAAGCCCTCCGGCATCCTGACCTGGGTTGGCAAAATTCTGAACCCTCTGTTCCTGCTGTTTCTGGGCATCCTGACGGTGACGGCCCTCCTGAACCCCATAGGGAGCGCCTCCACGCTGGAACCCACAGGGACCTACGCCGACATGAGCTTCTTCCAGGGCTTCCTGGACGGCTACAACACCGTGGACGCCCTGGCGGCCCTGGCCTTCGGCATCGTTCTCATCAACGCCATCCGGGGCCTGGGCGTCCAGTCCCCCAAAGCCATCTCCGCCAGCACCGTGAAGGCGGGCTTATTCAGCTCCCTGCTGATGGCCGCCATCTACTGCATGCTGACGGTGGTGGGCGCCCAGTCCCGGGCGGTCTACGGCATCAGCGCCGACGGCGGCGAGGGCCTCTACCTCATCGGCACCCACTACTTCGGCGCCTTCGGCGGCGTGCTGCTGGGCGTCACGGTGACCTTCGCCTGCCTGAAGACCGCCATCGGCCTCATCACCTCCTGTGCCTCCACCTTTGTGGAACTGTTCCCCGGCACCCTCAGCTACCGCTCCTACGCCATCGTGTTCTGCCTGTTCTCCTTCGGCGTGGCCAACTTCGGCCTCAGCCGCATCATCCAGCTGTCCCTGCCGGTGCTGATGTTCCTCTATCCCCTGACCATCACGCTGATCCTGCTGTGCCTGGCGGGGAACTGGTTCGGCTATAACAGGCGGGTGTTCGTGGCCGTGACCATCCCCACCGCCCTGGCCGCCGCCCTGGACTTCCTGAACACCCTGCCTGACGGCGGCAAAGCCCTCCTCCACGCCGACGCCCTGCTGGACCCCGCCCGGGCATACCTGCCCTTCTTCTCTTACGGCATGGGCTGGGTGGTGCCCGCCTGCATCGGTCTGCTGGTTGGACTGGCGCTGCACTTCAGCGGCAAAAAGGCGGACTCTTAAAAGCACACCCCCCAAAATTCTCCTGAAAAGCGCAAAAAAAGCGGAGGTGCGGACGCACCTCCGTTCAGGCTGTCGAAAAAGTCCGACGGACTTTTTCGACGCCTTCACAATACCT
>CAMCDX010000138.1 GCA_945873695.1 uncultured Clostridia bacterium
CCCCTGCAAAATGCAACCCAGTTGCTTTAAGCAGTGGTTTTTCGACAAGCTGAACAGGAGCGCCGGAGCGCTCCTGTTTTTTTATCGTTACCGGCTGCTTTGTGCCCGGACCTGGATCAGCTGGGCGGCGATGCTGATGGCGATCTCCGCCGGGGTCTCTGCCAGGATGGGCAGGCCGATGGGGGTGGTGATGCGTGCCAGGTCGTCGTCGGTGAAGCCCCGGCGCTTCAGCTCCGCGTTGACGGCGGCGATCTTCTTCCGGCTGCCGATGACGCCGATGTACCGGGCCGGAGTCCTGAGAGCGAAGGCCTGGCAGTCGGTGTCGTTCTTGTGGCCCCGGGTCATGATGCAGATGTAGTCCTCCGGGCCGATGGAGAGCCGGTCCCACTCCTCCTGGCGGAGGAGGCGTGTCTCCTCCACGCCCCGGAACAGCTCCGGCCGGCAGAACTCCGGCCGGTCCTCCAGGACAACGCAGCGGAACTCCACCCCGGCCAGCACCGGCACCAGGGCCTGGGCCACGTGGCCGCCGCCGAAGATGTAGACCCGGCCCGGCCGCAGCAGCAGCTCCGCGTACCAGGTATGGCCCTCCGCCTCGGTGAAGCCGGGGGAGGGGGAGAGGCGCTCCGTCACGGCCTCCGGCACGGCCCGGCCCGCCGCCTGCCCCCGGCTGTACAGGGACAAGCCCCCCGCCGTCACGTCGGCGATGAGCCAGCAGGCCGTCCCGGAGGCAAAGCAGGCCTCCGCCCGCTCCGCAACCGCCAGGACGTCCCCGTCGTCAGGGGAGAGGTACTGGAAAAATACCGTCACCTCGCCGCCGCAGACCATGCCCAGGTCCCGGATCTCGTTCTGGTGGAGACGGAAGACCTCGGTGCGGGAGGCTCGGTCCTCCAGCACCTGTCCGGCGGTGAGGATGGCCTGGTTTTCCACGGCGCCGCCGCCGATGGTGCCCCCTGCCCAGCCCCGCCGGTCCACCAGCATGTGGGCGCCGGCACCCCGGGGGGTGGAGCCGGAGCTGGCCACGATGGTCACCAGGACCAGGGCCTCTCCCTGGCTGAGGGTCTGCCGTACCGTTTGAAACAATGTCCGCATAGGGTCCGCCTCCTTGTTATACGATTCTCCCATGAAAATGAGATATTTTCATGGGAGCCGCCGCGCTTTGCGCGGCGGCGCGTCTCATAAGAATCCAACGCGCCGTTGGCGCTATCAAAATAAGACCATTGTCTTATTTTGAATGGATTCCAGTATCATTCATAGAGCGGCAATACGTTCACGCTTGCCGCGCCCAGGGCCTCCGGGAAGACCTGGGGCCGCCGGTCCTTGGGGATGCGCCACCACAGGGGCTCCGTCCCCGCCGGCTGGCCCTCATAGCGGAACTGGACGATCCACTCGAAAGGCTCCTCCATCTCGTCCACATACCGGACGGGATGGCTGTTTTGGCCGGCACGGGTGTTAAAGTAGTGGGCCCGGATGCCCACAGCCTTCAATCCGTCCCTCACCGGCTGAGCGGTGGTGAACCGCACGCCCCAGTCAGTGGCCTCCACCTCGTATTCCCCGGTCTTCCGGGCGGGGCTGATGTTCTTGCAGCCGGTGAGCCGGGCGGCGGCCACGCTGTCCGGCGCGGCGAAGAGGGCCTTGGTGTCCTTCACCGCCAGCAGGCGGCCGCTGTCCATGACGGCGATCTGCCCGCACAGGTGATAGGCCTCGTCCCGGCTGTGGGTCACCATCAGCACGTCCCCGCCGAACTGCCGCAAAAGGGCCTTCAGCTCCGTCTGGAGCCGGCCCCGCAGGTGGCTGTCCAGGGCGGAGAAGGGCTCGTCCAGCATCAGCAGCCTGGGGGTGCTCACCAGGATGCGGGCCAGGGCCGTCCGCTGGGCCTGGCCGCCGGAGAGCTGGTGGGGCCGGAGGCGCTCCAGGCCGCGGAGCTGCAGTAACTCCACCACCCGCTCCAGCTCCGCCGCCCGCCTGGCCTTGTCCTTCTCCCTGTGGAGGCCGCAGAGGATGTTTTTCTCCACGGTCATGTTGGGGAACAGGGCGTAATTCTGGAACAGATATCCCACCCGCCGCCGCTGGGGCGGCAGGTCGATGCGCTGTTCGCTGTCGAACAACGTCTCGCCATCCAGCACGATGCGGCCGCTGTCCGGCCGCTCGATGCCGGCGATGCACTTGAGGGTATAGCTCTTGCCGCAGCCGGAGGCGCCCAGGATGCCCAGCACGCCGCCGCCGGTCGTAAAGTCCACGTCCAGGAAGAAGTCTCCCAGCCGCTTTTGGATGCGCACCTCCAGGCTCATTTCCGCCGCCCCCCCCTCTGCTTGTCCTCCAGCAGGTTCACCGCCAGCAGCACCACGGCGCTGATGGCCAGGTTCACCAGCACCCACTTCATGGCGCCGGCCTCGTCGTTGGTGCGCCAGAGCTGGTAGACGGTGGTGGAGATGGTGGCGGTCCTGCCGGGGGTGTAGCCGATGAGCATGCTGGTGGCGCCGTACTCCCCCAGGGCCCGGGCGAAGGCCAGCACCGTCCCCGCCAGGA